>DATMMZ010000215.1:0-8282 GCA_035569455.1 Mycobacterium sp.
CCCGGTCGCCCCCAGGAAGAAAGAGTTTCCGGCGAAGTAGTCGGCGTCTGTGCCGTCTGGCCGGTTGACGGCCGGGTTGATCGCACCGAGGTTGGATGATCCGCTGGTCGTCGCGCCGCCGAGGGCCACGCTGACCATTCGCCTGACCAGCCGCTGCGGCAGCAGAGGAGCGAGGGGCAGCATTGCCAACCGTCCGTCGGGGGCCTCCTGATTGCGGATCAGCGCTTGCTTGATTGCGGCCCGGATCTCGCGCAGGTCCGTCGCCGCGGGTTCGGGGTCGACTGTGATGTCGACACTTGTCATGGCGTTGGCGCGGGTATCGTCGGCGGTGCGCTGGTTAACGGGTATCTCCAAGGTGGCCAAGCCGTCCCCGGTGACCCGTCCCACTCGCTGGGCGAGACGGGCCGCCAATCCCGCGAGTAGCGCGTTGCTGGTCCCCCCGAGTGAGTGGGCGCGGGCGTCCCACTCGTCGGCGTCGACGAAGATCACCGCGTTATTCAGAGCGACGCGCTGGTGAGCTCCGACGAACGGCGAGCGCGGCGCGCTGGGTAGCTGGGTGCCCGCTCCGTCCGCACCGCGGTTACGCCTCGCGAATCGTGCCACGGCGACGGCGGCGCGGCCCATAGCGGGGATGTCGCGCGCGGTTTGGCGGGCATCCTCGCGCAGTGCTTGCCAGCGTCGGCGTGACCCGGCAACAGGCCATTTGATGGGGTCGTGGCGGCCGGAAGCCGCGTCCGTCAACGCCTCGCACAGCCCGCCGCCGTCGATGAGGGAATGTGAGATAACGAAGCTCAGCCCCGCGCCGCCGTCGGTGAACGGCAGCACCGCAAGGTGCCATCCGGGTCCGTGCTCGGAATCCAGGGGGGTGTTGGCCTGCTCGCTGAGCCAGGCATCGAATTCTTCACGCGGCCGGGGCGTCGCGACGATCTCCAGGTCGGACTGACCGCTGGGCGAGACCCAACGATGGCGTCCGAATGGCAAGGCTGAGCGTTCGATGCGGCGGGACAACCGCCCCTGCTGAAGATGGTGATGGAACCGGCGCAGTCCGTCGATGTCGATTGCGCGGTTATACACCCAGACACACTGAATCACGTTGGTGGCTCCGGTCGCTCGCTCGGCGAGAAATGCGCTCTGGTCGATCAGGTCGAGTACGTTGTTCATTTTCCTAAGGTCCTTTCCTTATTGTTTGGCTACGCTGTCAGGACGTGCGGCTCGGACGAATTCGCCGGGCATGGCCAGCCGATCGTGGCGGTGAGTGAGAAGTCGCTCAGAGCGCTCGAAAGGTCTTTACGCAGGGTGTCATTCGAGTTCTGGCGGTCCGGCTGATATGCGAGGACCGAAATGAAGACCTGTCGGTCCGATCTTCCGGAGAGCAAGGCCATAATTCCGCCGGTGCGGTGCATGATCGCCTTGGTCACACCCAAGTTGGAACCCTTTATCGCGAAGTGGTCGGCGTCGGTTCCGTCCGGCCGGTAGGCGGCCGGGTTGACCACGCCGAAGTTGGATGAGACGACGCTGGTCGCACTGCTGCTGGCCAGGCTGACCATTCGCTTGACCAGCCACCGCGGCAACAGAGGAACGAGGGGTAGCAGCGCCAACCGTTCATCGGGCACCTCCTGAGAGCGGATCAGCGCTCGCTTTGTTGCGGCCCGCATCTCGCGCAGGTCGGTCGCCGCGGGTGCAGGATCGACCGTGATGTCGACATTGGTGACCGCGTTGGCGCGGGTATCGCCGGCGGTGCGTAGGTTGACGGGCATACCCAAGGTGACTGAGCCGTCTGCGGTGACCCGGCCCACTCGCTGGGCGAGGCGGGCCGCCAATCCCTCAAGGAGGGTGTTGCTGGTCCCTCCCAGGGAATGTGCGCGGGCGTCCCACTCATCGGCATCGACGAAGATCGTTGCCGCTGGGAGGGTGATGCGTTCATCCGCTCTGGCGAGCGGCGCAGGTGGCCTGGCGTTTAGCGGCGCGGTTGATCCCGCGCGGCCGCGGTCACGTCGGGCCAATCGTGCTGCGGCGACCAAGGCTCCGCCGATACCGGGGAGGTCGCGCGCGGTTTGGCGGGCGTCCTCGCGGAGCGCTCGCCAGCGCCGGCGCGAGCCGGCAGCGGGCCAGCTGATCGGGTCGTGGCGGCCGGCAGCCGCGTCCGTCAACGCCTCGCACAGCCCGACGGCGTCGGTGAGGCAATGCGAGATGACCAAGCTCACTCCCGCGCCGCCGTCGGTGAACGGGAACACCGCGAGGTGCCATTCGGGTCCGTGCTCGGCATCGAGGGGGGTGTTGGCCTGCTCGTTGAGCCAGGCGTCGAATTCTTCGCGCGGCCTGGGCGCCGCGATCTCGAGGTCGGACTGACCGCTGGGCGAGACCCAGCGATGGCGGCCGAACGGCAAGCGCGAGCGTTCGATGCGGCGGGCTAACCGTCCCCGCTGAAGTTGCTGATGGAACTGGCGCAGACCGTCGATGTCGATCGCGCGGTTGTACACCCACACGCACTGCAGCACCATGGTGACTCCGGTTGCTTGCTCGCCGAGAAAGAAGGTCTGGTCGACCAGATCGAGTACGTTGCTCATTTCTAAGGTCCTTTCTTGTCGCTTGCCTGCGCCTACCTACTGCGCCGCCGCCATTGGCTCATTGCATGGCCAGCCCGTCGTGGCGGTGAGCGAGAACTCCCGCAGAACGCTCGAAACGTGCTGTTGCAGGTCGTCGTTCGAGTTGCGGCGGTGCGGCTGATAGGCGACGACCGAGACGAAGATCTGTCGGTCCACCCTTCCCGTGTGCAAAGACAACACCCCGCCGAGCTGGTGCACCATCGCCTTGGTCATACCCGGGTAGAGAAACCGCACGGCGACGTAGTCGGCGTCTGTGCCGTCTGGTTGGTTGACGGCCGGGGGGGCCGTGCCGAGGTTGGATGGGACAGCGATGTTGGTCGCGCCGCCGGTGGCCATGGCGACCATTCGTCTGGCGAGCCGCCGAGGCAGCAGGGGAACCAGGGGCAGCAGTGTCTGCCGTTCGTCGGGCACCTCCCGGTGTCGGATCAGCGCTTGCTTTGTTGCGGCCCGGATCTGGCGCAGGTCGGTCGTCACGGGTGCAGCGTCGACCGTGATGTCGAGCATCGTGATCGCGTTGGCGCGGGTATCGTCCGCAGTGCGCTCGTTGACGGGTACCGCCAAGGTGACCGAGCCGTCTGCGGCGACTCGTCCCAGTCGCTGGGCGAGGCGGGCCGCCAATCCGGCGAACAGGGCGTTGCTGGTCCCTCCGAGTGCGTGTGCGCGGGCGTCCCACTCCTCGGCATCGAGAAAGATCGTTGCGGTTGGGAACGTGATGATTTCGTCGGCTCCGGCGCTCGGCGCAGGTAGCTTTGAAACGGGCGAAGCGGCTGACACGGCGCTGCCGCGGTTAGCCCGGGCGAATCGTGCTGCGGCGACGACGGCTCGGCGGATAGCGGGGATGTCGCGCACGGTTTGGCGGGCATCCTCGCGCAGTGCTCGCCACCGCGGGCGTGACCCGGCAGCAGGCCAGCTGAGTGGGTGATCGTAGCCGCAAGCCGCTTCCACCACCGCCAAGGCCCCTCCGCCGCCGTCCGTGATGCAATGTGTGAGGACTAGGCTCACGCCCGCGCCGCCGTCGGTGAAGGGGAGCACCGCGAGGTGCCACCCGGGTCCGTGCTCGGCATCGAGGGGGATGTTGGCCTGCTCGGTGAGCCAGCTGTCGAATTCTTCGCGCGGCCTAGGCGCCGCGATCTCGAGGTCCGACTGATTGCTGGGCGAGACCCAGCGATCGCGCCCGAACGGCAAGGGCGAGCGTTCGATTCGGCGGGATAACCGCCCCCGCTGAAGGTGGTGATGGAACCGGCGCAGTCCGTCGATGTCGACCGCGCGGTTATATACCCAGACAGACTGCCCGACTCCGGCCGCCCCCTCGATACGAAAGAAGGTCTGGTCGATCAGGTCAAGTACGTTGCTCATTTTTCTAATGTCCTTTCCGTTAATTGCCAGCGTCGCAAGGTCGTCGGGACGCCCGCAGAGGTCTATCGGGCCCCGCTCACTGGCTCAGGGGATGGCCAGCAGCCGATCGTGGCGGTGAGCGAGAATTCGCTCACAACGCTTGAAAGGTGCTGTTGCAGATCATCATTCGAGTTGGGGTGGTCCGGCTGATACGCAACAACCGAGACGAAGACCCGTCCCTGTGCCCGTCCCGAGAGCAAAGACAGCAGCCCGCCGAGCTGGTGCATCATCGCCGTAGTCCTACCCAGGCTGAGAGACTTCATGGCGAAGTGGTCGGCGTCTGTGCCGTCTGGCCGGTTGACGGCCGGGTTGACCACACCGACGTTGGATACGCCCACGCTGGTCGCACTGTTGGTGGCCACGCCGACCCAGGGCCGGCCGAGCCGCTGAGGCACCAGGGGAACGAGCGGCAGCAGCGTCCACTGTTCGTCGGGCTGCTCCTGAGACCGGATCAACGTTTGTTTTGTTGCGGCCCGGATCTCGCGCAGGTCCGTCGTCGCGGTCGCAGGGTCGACCGTGATGTCGACAGTCGTGATGGCGTTGGCGCGGGTGTCGCCGGCGGTGCGTAGGTTGACGGGCATTCCCAAGGTGACCAAGCCGTGTGGGGTGACCCGTCCAACTCGTTGCGCGAGGCGGGCGGCCAATGCCTCGAGAAGGGTGTTGGCGGTCCCTCCGAGCGAGTGTGCGCGGGCGTCCCACTCGTCGGCGTCGACGAAGATCGTTGCCGTTGGGGGCGTGATGCGCTCGTCGGCTCCGGCGCTCGGCGCAGGTGTGGGGGTGGCGGATCCCGCACGGCCCAGGTTATGCCGGACAAATCGTGCTGCGGCGACGGTGGCGCGGCCGATGCCGGGGATGTCGCGCACGGTTTGGCGGGCGTCCTCGCGCAGTGCCCGCCACCGCGGGCGTGATCCGGCAGCGGGCCAGTTGATTGCGTTGTCGCAGCCGGCAGTTGCGTCCGCCACCGCCTCGCACAACCCGACGGCATCGGTAAGGCAATGCGAGGCGACCAAGCTCACCCCCGCGCCGCCGTCGGTGAACGGCAGCACTGCGAGGTGCCATCCGGGTCCGTGCTCGGCATCGATGGGGGTGTCGGCCTGGTTGCCCAGCCAGGCATCGAATTCTTCACGCGGCCTGGGATTCTCGACGATCTCGAGGTCGGAGTTACCGCTGGGCGAGACCCAGCGATGGCGTCCGAACGGCAACGGTGAGAGTTCGATGCGGCGGCGCAAACGCCCCTGCTGAAGATGGCGATGGAACCGGCGCAGTCCGTCGATGTCGATCACGCGGTTGTACACCCAAACACACTGAATCACATTGGTGACTCCGGCCGCCCGCTCGATGCGAAAGAAGGTGTGGTCGACCAGATCGAGTACGTTGCTCATTTGCTGGGTCCTTTCGAAGTCCGTTGTTGTCACAGGCGGATGACAGGTATGCCGTGCCCCGAATTCGCATGGTCTTCAACGGCATTCACCCAGTCCACGGTGTGCTGGACGACGCGCGCAAACGCCCCGTTCAATGCTGCGATGTAGCGGTGCACCGACGCACGTGCGACCGGGTTGTCCGGAAACGAGATTGTGACGGTGGTTTTGTCGGCCTGCCGGTTGATCCAGATGTTGATCCCGCCGAGCGACAGGCTGTCGCCGTAGGTACCGAAATTCGTCTCTTCAAACAATGCGGCGAGGGGGATCTTGCGGAGATCGAGAAACGACACCATCAATTCCGAACGTGCGCGCAGTTCGATCCCTAATTGATCCGGAGTCGTCAACTGCAGGACCCGTTCAAACGGCACGCCGGCAATGTGCTTGGCGGCATCGAACGAATTCTGTGCTGCGCGGGCCACTTCGGGAAACGAGCCGCTGCCGATCGGCACGGTGACCGGAACCAGGCTGGCGAACCAACCCACGGTCAGCGTGTCGGTGCCCGGCGCCCGCGTGTCGTACGGGGCGAATCCGTAATAGGTGTCGGTGCCCGTCAAGTCACGCTCGGCCAGCGCCGCGCAGGCCAGAACACCGCCGCTGAAGCGTGCACCGGCCTCGCGGCAGGCGGTGTCGAAAGACTCCGTCTGGGTGGCGTCCATCAACTCGACCGTCACAAAGTCGCCCCGGGTGCCGGCCTCCGTGTCACCGAGCGGCAGCGGAAACCTGGGCCAGTGGCCACGGGTGCCCCGCACGAACTTGATCCAGTCCTTGATCTCCGGCGACGACAGGGTCAGGCTCGCCACCCTTTCGTGCTGCCGCGCAGCGTAGCCGCGATAGCTCGCAATCTGCGCAATCTGTGGAATCGGAGCGGGCTGTTGATGGGGGGCCCGCCGCAGAGCGTCGTACGCCAGGTGGATATCGAAAAAGATCACGCCGGCGGACATGCCGTCGATGTAGAGATGGTCGACACTGGCGTAGAAGGTGAAGTATCCAGTGTGCTGGACGATGCCGAATGTAAAGCCACCCCACTGCAGTGTCTCCGGCGTGGTCGCCAACGCGTGCTTGCGGATTTGTTCGGCAGCCATTTGTCCGAACTTCACCGGAACGAAATCGATGGCTTCGGGGTTATCGATCGTGCGGCGGACAATGACGTCGTTCTCGAATTCGAACCAATCGTGGTAGCTGTCGTGACGACGGACATGAGCACTGATTGCTGCCGTCATTGCCGGAATGTCGCACACGCCGGCAATCTCCCACGCCACGACCATCAGGCGGGGTAGCTGCTTGCCCTTCGCCTTGCCGTCGTACGCGGCCCGGAGGTGCTGGGCCCTCTGGAAACTCGCGGCTAGACCGTTTCTGCGCGCATTCCGAGCCGCTTCACGCGCCGCGGGCGAGACCATCCAGGTGGTAACTGGACCATGCGGCGGTTGCCATTCGTTGATGGCGCCCAGTGCTACCATTTCTAAACCCCCTCTTGCGATGCCGACGTGTTTATGCAGCGCGGGAACGGACACGCGAAAATGACTTTTCGCGATAGCGTGAGTTGCTTTTGGGCTGCGATCGTGCGACGTATTCGGATTTGGTTGACACCGAACTTACGGCGGAGCCTGTGTCTGTGTCGCTCTTGTAAGCGATAGTCGAAATAAGCAACGATTTCGCAGTTTTGCGCATTGTGCTCACCGCGGCATCAGAACGCTCCCAGCTACTTCACAGGTGCGTTAGCCTCCCCCTTGGACCCAGTAGAATCATCCCAACACCCAGCGAAGCTTGACCTGCAGTTACGGGGTTGTCTGGCGGTCATAACGTCTTGTGTCCGCGTCCAAAAACACAGGAGAAGTACACAAATGGAATCCATGTCACACGATCCGGTCGCTGGCGACATCGGTTCACAATTGGTGGACATCGCCATGCAGGGCCTTGACTCCGGTGCGGCGGCGTTGATGAAGTTGACCAGCCTGATACCCGCGGGCAGCGAAGAGGTGTGATGCAGGCGGCGATGGCGTTCGCGGCCGAAGGCGCGCTGCTGGCAAGCTATTTCGATTCAAGCCTCGATCTTCTCGACGGATGAGGGTTCGCACCTTCGCAGAAAGTTAGGCGGGAGGAATCGTGCTGGACACCATTGCCACCGTCGTTGTCGTCGTACTCGGCCTTCACATCATCGCCAAGTTCGCATTTTTCGCGCTGCCATACCGCCGACGCCGCGCCCTGCTCGACAAGCAGTACGGCGATAAGGCCTGGGCCACCAACACGTCCGATCGCGTAACGATGGCATTTACGGTGGTGGTCGCCGCGCTCTTGTTGTGGCGCGGCGTGGAGGGCGTCGGCTTTCTCGGCGGACTGTGGATAGGCGCGACGCTGATTCAGTTGTACTTCCACCAGTTCCATCGTCCGGTGCCGCCCGAGCGCGCTGCTCCGCCTCCAACGTCCCCGCTCAAAGAAATGTCGTATGCCATCCAAGATGCTCCGTGGCGACCGTGGCCCCAATTGCTGATGCTGACCGTGCTGGTGGTATTCAGCCTGGTTCGGTTGTTCTGCAGCCATGGCTGACCAACGAAGCGCATCCCGAGACCGGGCCGGTCTCTTACGCTTGCGTAGTTACTCGATAGCGAAGGAGAGGCGTCCTGACCAACCCCGACTTGGCGAACGTCTTGCGCGGGTCCGCGCCTACTTGCTCGCTCAAACCGAGGGCGGATCGATATGCCTTTTGACGAGGAACAACAAGCAGGTGAATTGGCCGATGGTGCTTTCGCACCTGGAGATTGTTAACGCCCTCCGGCGCGCTGGAAGAGCGCATGGCGTCGGCCCAGTACCGAAGGCGCAGAAGGTGGTTCTAGAGCGGCTCGTCGTGCCGTGAGTGTGCGCT
>DATMMZ010000216.1:0-6159 GCA_035569455.1 Mycobacterium sp.
GGCTACCCCGACCAGCGCGGCTACCAAGATCAAGGCGGCTACCCCGACCAGCGCGGCTACCAAGATCAAGGCGGCTACCCCGACCAGCGCGGCTACCAAGACCAAGGCGGCTACCCCGACCAGGGGCAAGGGGGCTATCCGCCGCCGTCCTATGAGCAGCGTCCACCGGCTCCCGCCGGATATGGCGACCAGGGTTACCGCCCGGGCGGCGGCTACGGCCCGCCCGGCGGCGGGCAGCAGGGCGTCGCCGGGTACGGCGACTACGGTCGCGGACCGGCTGGCCAGGACGAGGGTGCTTATGGCTCCCCAGCCCCGGCGGCACCACCTGAACAACGGCCGGCTTACCCCGAGCAGGGTGGCGGGTACGACCAGGGATACCAGCAGGGTGGCCAGGGATACGGCCGGCAGGACTACGAGTCAGGCGACTACACCCAGTACGCCGAAAGCGTTCAGCCCGGGGGGTACGGCCCTCCCGCCGGCGGTGGGTACGCCGAGCCTGCAGGCCGCGAGTACGACTGGGGCCAGTCCGAGGGCCAGTCAGCCGCCCCTGACTACGGTCAGGGCGGCGGCTACGGCGGTTACGCACAGGGCGGCTATGGGCCCGCGGGAGCTGCGGTGACCCTGCAGCTCGACGATGGCAGCGGCCGGACCTACCAATTGCGTGAAGGCTCCAACATCGTGGGTCGCGGCCAGGACGCTCAGTTCCGGTTGCCTGACACCGGGGTGTCGCGCCGTCATCTGGAGATCCGCTGGGATGGACAAGTCGCGCTCCTCTCCGACCTCAACTCCACTAACGGCACCACCGTTAACAACGCCCCGGTACAGGAGTGGCAGTTGGCCGATGGCGACGTGATCCGTTTGGGCCACTCGGAGATCATCGTCCGGATTCACTGAACCCACCTGGGCTCAAGCTGCCGTGCTTCGCCCGCGTCGACCACCGTCCAAGCTATCGTGACGTTGCTGACGGGCTCCGTGCACGGGTGCGAGGGCCAGGGCGCCAGGACGGAAAGGACGCCAGATGCAGGGACTAGTACTGCAACTGACGCGAGCCGGATTTTTAATGCTGCTATGGGTATTTATCTGGTCGGTGCTGCGGATCTTGAAGACCGATATCTACGCGCCGACCGGCGCTGTCATGGTGCGCCGCGGTTTGGCGCTGCGTGGCACGCTGCTGCCGTCGCGTCAGCGTCGGCACGCTGCCCGCTACCTGGTGGTGACCGAGGGGTCGTTGACCGGCGCCCGCATCACCCTCAGTGGGCAGCCGGTGTTGATTGGGCGCGCTGACGACTCCACCCTGGTGCTGACCGATGACTACGCCTCGACGCGGCACGCCCGGCTATCCCAGCGCGGCTCGGAATGGTACGTCGAGGATCTAGGATCGACCAACGGCACTTACCTTGACAGGGCGAAGGTGACGACTGCGGCACGAGTTCCAGTTGGAACGCCGGTTCGGATCGGCAAAACGGCAATTGAGTTGCGCCCGTGACCCTAGTCCTGCGGTATGCGGCCCGCAGCGATCGCGGCCTGGTACGTGCCAACAACGAAGACTCGGTTTATGCCGGCGCACGGCTACTGGCTCTGGCCGACGGGATGGGCGGCCACGCGGCCGGCGAGGTGGCGTCGCAGCTGGTAATCGCCGCATTGGCCCATCTCGATGACGATGAGCCCGGTGGCGATCTGCTGGGCAAGCTCGACACCGCGGTACGCGCCGGCAACTCCGCCATTGCCGCGCAGGTCGAGATGGAGCCCGACCTCGAGGGCATGGGAACCACGCTCACCGCAATCTTGTTCGCGGGCAATCGGCTCGGGCTTGTGCACATCGGTGACTCCCGCGGCTACCTGTTGCGCGACGGCGAGCTCACCCAGATCACCAAGGACGACACCTTTGTCCAGACCTTGGTCGACGAGGGCCGGATCACCGCGGAGGAGGCGCACAGCCACCCGCAGCGCTCACTGATCATGCGAGCGTTGACCGGCCACGAAGTCGAACCCACCTTGACCATGCGAGAAGCGCGCGCCGGTGATCGTTACCTGCTGTGCTCGGACGGGCTGTCCGACCCGGTGAGCGACGAAACCATCCTCGAGGCTCTGCAGATCCCCGACGTTGCCGAAAGTGCCTACCGTCTCATTGAATTGGCGCTGCGCGGCGGCGGCCCCGACAACGTGACGGTCGTCGTCGCCGACGTCGTGGACTACGACTACGGCCAGACCCAACCGATTCTCGCCGGTGCGGTGTCGGGTGAAGACGACCAGCAAGTGACCTTGCCCAACACCGCCGCGGGCCGCGCCTCGGCTATTAACCCACGCAAGGAGGTAGCCAAACGCCTTCCGCCGCAAGTCGATGCAGTCAGTCGATCGCGGTGGTCCCGACGCCGGATGACGTTCGTTATCGCCGTGGTGGTGCTGCTGGTGCTGGCGGGCCTGGCCATCGGCCGGTGGATTATCAGGAATAACTACTATGTCGCCGAATACAACGGCATGGTGTCCATCGTGCGGGGAATTCAGGGCTCGCTGCTGGGCATATCCCTGCATGAGCCCTATTTGGTGGCCTGCCTCAACGCCCGCAACGAGCTATCCCTGATCAGCTACGGCCAGTCCGGGGGTCACCTCGATTGCCAACCGATGACGCTGCAGGATCTGAGCCCTGTCGGAAAGGTGCAGGTTCAGGCCGGGCTTCCGGGAGGCACCCTGGATCAGGCCGAATCGCAGCTACGGAAATTGTTGGCGGACTCCCTGCTGAACTGTCCGCCACCCCGCGCGACGTCCCCACCCGGGCCATCGACCACAGCGCCCACGAGCGGGACACCAGCGCCGAGCGTCACAGCATCGCCAGCCTCCACTGCGCCACCGGCCACCACCTCTTCCAGCGCCGCCTCACCCGGCCCCACCCACGGCCCCGCAACTACCTCGCCGGCACCGCCGGCGGCCACCCCGCCCGCCACAACCCCTCAGGCGGAGCCTGCAATTCCGCACTGCCGGGCGGTGGCATGACAACAAAGCTTCAGCCGCCGGTCGCGGTGACACCTCCGCTGCCTACTCGGCGCAACGCCGAGCTGATGCTGTTGTGCTTCGCCGCCGTAATCACGATGGCCGCCTTGCTCATCGTGGAAGCCAATCAGCAGCGTGGCTTGCGCTGGGACCTGACCGGCTACGGGCTGGCCTTCCTCGTTGTGTTCGCAGGTGCGCATCTGGTCGTTAGGCGGTTCGCCCCCTACACCGACCCGCTCCTGCTGCCAATAGTGGCCTTGCTCAACGGACTTGGCCTGGTGATGATCCACCGGCTCGACCTTGTCAACAACGAGCTCAACAAACGCCATCACCCCAGTGCGACCCAGCAGATGCTGTGGACGCTGGTCGGGGTGGCCGCGTTCGCGCTCGTGGTCACCTTCTTGAAGGACCATCGACAGCTCGCGCGCTACGGCTATATATGCGGACTGACGGGTCTGGTGTTCTTGGTGATTCCTGCGCTGCTGCCGGCATCCCTGTCTGAGCAGAACGGCGCCAAAATCTGGATCCGCTTTTCCGGCTTTTCGATTCAGCCCGCCGAGTTTTCGAAAATCCTGCTGCTGATTTTCTTCTCAGCGGTGTTAATCGCCAAACGCGGCCTGTTCAACAGCGTCGGCAAACATCTGATGGGCATGAACCTGCCTCGCCTGCGAGACCTCGCGCCACTCCTGGCGGCCTGGGTGATCTCGGTGGGCGTGATGGTCTTCGAGAAAGACCTCGGTACTTCGCTGCTGCTCTACGCGTCGTTTCTGGTGGTGGTTTATCTCGCCACTCAGCGCTTCAGCTGGGTCGTCATTGGCCTGGTGCTGTTCGCCGCGGGAAGCGTTGCGGCGTATTTCATTTTCGAACACGTCCGGGTTCGCGTGCAGTCGTGGTGGGACCCATTCGCCGACCCCGAGGGCAGCGGCTATCAGCTCGTCCAGTCGATGTTCAGCTTTGCTACCGGCGGCATCTTCGGCACCGGGCTCGGCAACGGTCAACCCGACACGGTGCCGGCGGCGTCGACCGATTTCATCATCGCCGCGTTCGGTGAAGAACTCGGGTTGGTCGGGCTGGCCAGCATCTTGATGCTCTACACGATCGTCATCGTCCGAGGACTGCGCACCGCGATCGCGACGCGTGAAAGCTTCGGCAAGCTGCTGGCAGCAGGCCTGGCATCGACGCTGGCCATCCAGCTGTTCATCGTGATCGGCGGCGTGACCCGGCTCATTCCGTTGACCGGCTTGACCACGCCGTGGATGTCCTACGGCGGGTCGTCGCTGCTGGCGAACTACGTGCTGCTGGCCATCCTGGCGCGCATCTCGCACAGCGCCCGACGTCCCTTGCGCACCCGCCCGCGTAACACGTCACCGATCGCGGCGGCCGGCACCGAGGTGATCCAGAAGGTATGAACGCCTCTCTCCGCCGGATTTCGGTGACCGTGATGGCGTTGATCGTGCTGCTTTTGCTCAACGCCACGTATACGCAGGTGTTCACCGCCGACGGGCTGCGTGCCGACCCCCGCAACCAGCGAGTCCTGCTCGACGAGTACTCACGTCAGCGCGGGCAAATCACCGCAAGCGGCCAGCTGCTGGCCTATTCGGTGGCCACCGATAGCCGCTTCCGCTTTCTGCGGGTGTATCCCAACCCTGCGGTGTACGCGCCGATTACCGGCTTCTACTCACTGCGTTATTCCAGTACGGGCCTTGAACGCGCCGAGGACCCGGTATTGAACGGATCCGACGAGCGGCTGTTCGGGCGCCGGCTGGCCGACTTCTTCACGGGTCGCGATCCGCGCGGTGGGAATGTCGACACCACGATCAGACCGCGCGTCCAGCAGGCCGGCTGGGACGCGATGCAGCAAGGCTGCGGCGGCCCGCCCTGCAAGGGAGCCGTTGTCGCCCTGGAGCCGTCCAGCGGCAAGATTCTCGCCATGGTGTCGTCGCCGTCCTACGACCCCAACCTGCTGGCGTCCCACAACCCCGAGGAGCAGGCGCAGGCTTGGCAGCGCCTTCGTGACGACCCCGACTCACCCATGACCAACCGGGCGATCTCCGAGACCTACCCGCCCGGGTCGACATTCAAGGTCATCACCACGGCCGCCGCGCTGCAGGCCGGCGCCACGACCGACGAGCAGTTGACCGCGGAACCAGAAATTCCACTGCCCAACAGCACGGCCACGTTGGAGAACTACGGCGGCACTCCATGCGGTAACGGCGGCACCACGGTGCCGCTGAGCCAGGCGTTCGCCCTGTCCTGTAACACCGCGTTCGTCCAACTGGGCCTCGCCACCGGCGCCGACGCCCTGCGCAGCATGGCGCATTCATTCGGCCTGGACACCACCCCGGGCGTCATTCCGTTGCAGGTTGCCGAATCAACGGTCGGGATCATCCCAGACGCCGCCGCGCTGGGGATGTCGGCGATCGGCCAGAAGGACGTCGCGCTGACACCGCTGGAGAACGCAGAGGTTGCAGCCACGATCGCCAACGCCGGGGTGACGATGCAGCCCTACTTGATCGACAACCTCAAGGGGCCGGACCTGTCCGACATCAGCACCACCGCCCCATATCAGCAGCGCCGCGCGGTGTCGCCGCAGGTCGCCGCTAAGCTAACAGAGCTGATGGTCGGCGCCGAGAAGGTCGCACAACAGAAGGGGGCCATTCCCGGCGTGCAGATTGCATCCAAGACTGGTACCGCAGAGCACGGCACCGACCCGCGTCACACGCCGCCGCACGCTTGGTATATAGCCTTCGCGCCCGCGCAAACCCCGAGGGTTGCGGTAGCGGTGCTGGTGGAGAACGGCGGTGACCGGCTGTCGGCGACCGGGGGCGCGCTCGCCGCGCCTATCGGGCGTGCCGTGATCGAGGCCGCACTGCAGGGAGGAGCATGAGCCCGCGAGTTGGTGTGACGCTGTCTGGCAGATATCGCCTGCAGCGGCTCATCGCCACCGGTGGCATGGGCCAAGTCTGGGAGGCGGTGGACAGCCGCCTGGGCCGACGCGTTGCGGTCAAGGTGCTCAAGCAGGAGTTCTCGCAGGACCCGGAGTTCATCGAGCGGTTCCGTGCGGAGGCGCGGACCACCGCCATGCTCAACCACCCCGGGATCGCCAGCGTCCATGACTACGGTGAAAGCCAGCTGGACGGCGAGGGTCGCACCGCCTACCTGGTGATGGAG
>DATMMZ010000217.1:0-10957 GCA_035569455.1 Mycobacterium sp.
GGGCAGACTTTTAGTCGTGTGGGGCGACATAAGCCTCTAAGGTCCAACTCTTGGAGACATCCCTAACTGATCCGGGGGACGGGACGAAAGTGAGAGTCGACGCCGAGGGCACGCGGTTCGGGCGTTACCGTCTGATCGAACTGCTGGGCCGCGGCGGAATGGGTGAGGTGTGGCGTGCCTTCGACACCGTCACCGAACGAGTAGTGGCCTTGAAGGTTCTGCCTACCGAGTACGCCGACGACGCCGTGTACCAGGAACGTTTTCGGTGGGAAGCCAGATCCGCAGCGGGGCTCGACGAGCCGCACGTAGTGCCGATCTATGACTTCGGCGAGATCGACGGACGCCTCTTTGTGACCATGAGGTTGATCAAGGGCCGTGACCTGAACGGCATCCTCAGCGGTGGGCCGATAGACGCGGAGCGCGCGGTGCGGATCATCGATCAGGTCGCCTCAGCACTGCACGAAGCGCATAAGGTCGATCTGGTGCATCGCGACGTCAAGCCGTCCAACATCTTGGTCACCGACGACGACTTCGCCTACCTGATCGACTTCGGAATCGCCCGCACCGCCCGCCAAAGCGGCCTCACGAGTAGTGCCACTGTCATCGGCACCTTGGCCTACATGGCCCCCGAACGCCTCACCACCGGACAGACCGATGCGCGGGCCGACATCTACTCCCTGGCCTGCGTGTTTTACGAGTGCCTCACCGGTAGCCAACCCTTCTCCGGCGACAGCCTGGAGCAACAAGTTGGCGGTCACATCGCGCTGCCGCCGCCGCTCATATCTGACCGACACGAAAACGTGCCCGCCCAACTCGACGCCGTGATCGCCAAGGGGATGGCCAAAAACCCCGATGACCGATACGCCAGCACCCGCGAGATGGCACAGGCCGCCAGGGCTGCCATCACCGCGCCGGCGACCAGGCCGAATCCACTACCCCCAACCGCTGCGGCGACCCGGCCGAATCCACTAACCCCAACCGCCGCAGCGCTTTACAGTAACCCCTACCCCAATCCGTATCCCGAACGCCAGACGCAATCCGGCTACGTCGCCAGCCGTCCGGTGCCGTGGCGAAGCCCACCTCCACCCACCGACCGCACCCAGTACCCGCCCATGTTCTACAGCCCGAACCTGGCGGGCCGCACGACATCGCGCAATGGTCGACTGATTGCCTTCACGAGTGCCGCGGGCGTTCTGGCCATCGCGGCAGTGGTCGCAGGGATCGTCGTGTCGAGTTCCGGCGGCCATGGCGCCTCGCCGCCTGCGTCCCCGACCAGTGCGACGCCCTCGGCACTTCCCAAGACCGGCCCCTTCACCGGAACCTTCAGCGCAGCCATGGGCTCCAAGACCCTGGCTGATGGAACTCCCGTAACGGGTGATGACGTCGCGGCATTCTCGGAGACGTGGCGTCTGCGGTCGGCTTGCGCCGCGAATGGCTGCGTCGCCACCGCATCGACCGGCGGTCGGTACCCCGCGAAGGACTTGGTGTTCGACAACGTCGACGGGCGCTGGCTCGCGGTCACCACCTCACGAAGAAACTGCAGAAATCGCGAAGATGACGAAGCGTGGAACGTGATCTCGCTGCAACCCCAGCCCGACGGAACGATGTCGGGCGAATCGACTCAAGCCACGACCAATGGGTGTTTCAACAAACGGACCGTAACCTTCACCCGAACCGCAGACACCGACATCTCGCTGCTACCCGATCCGGCAAGCCTGGCGCCACGCGTGGTATCACCGGCAGAAGCACTCTACGGCGGCTACTCCGCCGAAACTACCTATGCGAACGGCCACGCAAATGCTGTCAACCATTACGGAGTGCGAACCGACTGTCTGCGCACCGGCGACCGATGTGTCAGCACCTTCATCAATACGACCGACGAAAAAGTATTCGTGTTCGGAAACGGAACGTGGACGCAGAACACGGAGTTCGACGACGACTGCTCAACCGGAGGGATCAACCGCACCAAGTACACCGCCACAATGCCGCTTCCACAACCGCCCCAGAACCCCATCACGTCGCTCACTGGTCACGGCTACGCCGACGTAACAACGACGCCTGGGTCGCAATGCCGTAGTCAATCCTTCGACGACAAGTTCACCCGCACCGGCGACTGAAGCTCGAACCTGCGGATACGCGAAAGGTGTCGACGGATCAACAGCTCACATCTCCTGCCAACCCGACGGCAGATAATGCCACCGAGGATTGCGGGTGGCCTTCGAGAGCGATACGCCGGGGACTAGCCGAGCAGATCGTCCACCGCGCCGAGCAGCGCGACTACCGAGCGGTCCCGGGCAGCGTGGCCCATCAGCCCGATCCGCCAGGCCTTTCCGGCGAACTCGCCGAGCCCGCCGCCGACCTCGATGCCGTACCCGTTGAGCAGCTTCTTGCGTAGTGGGCCCTCCGAAAGCCCCTCGGGCAGGGTTGTGGCGGTGAGCTGGGCGAGCCGGTTGCCGACCGGGGCGACTAGCCCGAAGCCGCGCTTGCCCAGCGCCTGCTGCAGCCGGGCGCCGACGGCCGCGTGTCGGGCCCAGACCGCTTCCCGGCCCTCGTCCAGCAGCCGGACCAGGCCGGCGTGCAGCGCGTAGGCGAGCGTGGACGACGCGGTGTGGTGGTACTTCGGGGTGGGCGCCAGGTAGTAGTCGTAGAGTAGCCCGAGGTCGAGATAGAACGAGCGCACCGGCCGGGACCGCATAACCTCCACCGCGCGGGGCGACAAGGTCACCGGGGCCAGCCCGGGCGGGGCGCCGAGGCATTTCTGGCTGGCCGAGTAGCAGGCG
This sequence comes from Mycobacterium sp., assembly GCA_035569455.1. Taxonomy (GTDB): domain Bacteria; phylum Actinomycetota; class Actinomycetes; order Mycobacteriales; family Mycobacteriaceae; genus Mycobacterium. The sequence continues at coordinate 2,781 of DATMMZ010000217.1, forward strand.
TCGATGCCCCAGTCGTCCACCCGCAGCTCGTTGCCACCCAGCGCGGTGACCGCGTCCACCAGCAGCAGCGTGTCGGTCTCCCGCAGGACGGCCAGCGGCTGGATGTCGTTGCGCACGCCCGTGGAGGTCTCCGCGGCCACCACCGCGAGCAGCCGCGCGTCCGGGTGCGTGCGCTGGGCGTCCAGCAGCGCCTGCGGGTCCAATGCCCGGCCCCAAGGTGCCTCCACCCGGACCACCTCCGCACCGCCCCGGGTCGCGACCTCGCATAGCCGCTCGCCAAAGTAGCCGTTGACCCCCACGATCGCCTTCTCCCCCGGCGCCAGCAGGCTCGCCAGGCAGGCCTCCATGCCGGCCGAGCCGGTGCCGCTGACCGGCAGGGTCAGCTCGTTCGCGGTGCCGAACACGGCCTTCAGCTGCGCGGAGATGTCGGCCATCAGCGCCAAGTAATCCGGGTCGAGGTGGCCCAGCACCGGCCGGGCGAGTGCCTCCATGGCTTCGGGGTAGGGGTTCGAAGGGCCGGGGCCCAGCAGTATCCGGTCGTTGTGCGCGGTCACGGGCGGAGCCTAATCAACCGGATGGCACCGGCGCGCAGTCGCCTACCCAGCCGTCCGGGGGGCCGAGCTGCTCGATCTAGTCGGTAACGGCCAAACGGTGTCCCGTCCACCAACGCCCCCTCCACCGCGCGATCAGTCGGTCCGCCAGCTAACTCACCGTACGAGGTCACCGATCAGCCAGCGGTGTATTCCGGTAAATCCACGCGGCCCCTTGTTTAGGCACCGGTGAGACCATCAGGTCGGACGCCAATCAGGTCACGCACCATCGGTTCAACGGCACGGAGTGTTCAAGACTCGCTGGATCGACCGAGAACAGCCGAAATCTGCACTCTGCCTGGAAAGCAGGTGGATGTCTGAGGCTGGCTCGCTCGGCATATGCCCGTACGCTTTCTTGGCCAACCATCCCTCATGGACGTCGCAAGAATTCCGCAAGGATTTTGCAAGCGCAGCCCTGGAAACTTCTCTCCACGCCCCGATGCGGCGATCGAGTTCCACACCAGGGAGAGGACAACACTATGCGGGACCGTTCACGCCGCCACCTCCGGCCGGTACGGGATATCGCCTCGCCGTCGCTGCAATTCCGCACAATCCATGGCCACCGCCGTGCCTTCCGTATCGCCGGCTCTGGCCCGGTCATCCTGATGCTCCACGGCGTCGGCGACAACTCCATGACGTGGGAACCCGTGCACGCCAAGCTTGCCCAACGATTCACCGTCATCGCCCCCGACCTGCTGGGCCACGGCGAGTCGGACAAGCCGCGCGCCGACTACTCGTTGACGGCTTTCGCGAACGGCATGCGCGACCTGCTCACCGCCCTCGACATCGACCGTGTCACGATCGTCGGGCATTCTCTGGGTGGCGGCATCGCAATGCAGTTCGCCTATCAATATCCCCAGTTCGTCGAGCGCGTCGTGCTGGTGAGCGCCGGCGGCGTGACCAAAGACGTGAGCTTTGCATTGCGCTTGGCCGCCATGCCGATGGGTGCCGAGGCGCTCTCGATGCTGAGAGTGCCCGGCGCGGTCCCCGCGTTGCAACTCGCGAGCCGCGCCGTCGGAAACGTGGTGGGCTCCACAAGATTGACCCGCGAAGCGGCCAGTTTGCCGCGCCTGGTCGGCGGGTTGCGCAAACCGGGTGCCGTGAGCGCATTCGCACGGACTCTACGAGCGGTGGTCGACACGCGCGGCCAGTTCGTCACGATGCTGGACCGCAGCTATCTGATGCCAGACCTTCCGCTGCAGATCATCTGGGGCGCGGACGACCTGATCATCCCCGTAAGCCATGCTCGGCTGGCCCACGAGCAGATCCCCGGTTCGCGTCTTGAGATCTTCGAGGAGTCCGGACACGTGCCGCACGACGATCACCCGGACCGCTTCGTGAAAATCGTCGAGCAATTCATCGACTCGACCGAACCGTTCGCCTACGACCCAGACCTGCTGCGCGCGGCGCTGCAGACCGGCGTCCGTCAGTACCGCAACGACGAGCCGAATGAACACGAGTCGGACCTTGCTTAACCCCTAGTGCAGTGACCGCGACGGGTTCTCCGCTAGTAGACGGCGACCAGAACATGCGTATTCGCCGGCCGCACTCACCGTCGGCCAGGGCCGGGGCGATGTGTTGCTCTCCACCTCTCGTTACCTGTGGTTTCGTCTCGGGTCTTGACGGCGTCAAGAGCCTGACGCGGCGGTTCTACTCCTCGTCGCCGCAATTCGCTCCTTCGGTGTGCCGGTTTGTAGGCTTTCGGGCATGCCGTTCAACAACGGTGAAGTCTTCGCTGGCTACGTTATTCAGCGCTTGCTCGGCACTGGTGGTATGGGTGAGGTTTACCTCGCCCAGCATCCTCGTCTGCCTCGTCACGACGCGCTGAAGATTCTGTCATTGGCCTCAACAGACGACGAGGAGTTTCGGGCGAGATTCAACCGCGAAGCCGAATTAGCAGCGACGCTGTGGCACCCACATATCGTCGGCGTTCTGGATCGTGGTGAGTTCAACGGCCGGCTCTGGATCTCGATGGACTACGTGGACGGCACTGACGCAGGTCGATTGGTTCGGGAGCGCCACCCGAGCGGCATGCCAGAAGAGGACGTCTCGGAAATCGTGACAGCGGTGGCTGATGCGCTCGACTTCGGTCATGATCGCCGTCTGCTCCATCGTGACGTCAAGCCTGAGAACATCCTCGTGACCGCGGCCGATGGCCACCGGCGCAGGGTGTTGTTAACCGACTTCGGCATCGCTCGCAGAATCGATGACGTCAGCAACCTCACTGACGCCAACGTCGCCATAGGAACTATCAGTTACGTGGCCCCCGAGCAACTCTTGGGCAAGCCGCTTGACGGCCGAGCGGATCAATATGCGCTGGCTGCCACGACCTTTCACCTATTAACCGGCGCCCCACCTTTTCAGGACTCAAATCGCGCTGTCGTACTCAGCCACCATCTCAGTACACCACCACCGCGGATATCGGAGCGCCGACCCGATTTCGCGCACCTGGACGCCGTGCTGGCAAGGGCGCTGGCCAAAGACCCGAAGGAGCGATACCCGAATTGCGTCGACTTTGCCCGAGCCCTCACGCAGCAAGGTCCCGGCCGCGATGCCTCTTCAGCGCATCCGCAATCCGGCTCGCAGACGTCGGGGTCGGGCCCCGCCGAGGACCTCGGTTCAGGCGAACGTCCAGCCACGCAGCGTCTCGAGCATGTGGTCGTTAGTGGGACAGCACGCGGCGTCCAGCAAAGTGCGGTCGGTGCTCAAAATGAGGTCGGGATCTTGTCGTTCCAGGTGGTCCCATATGACCCACTAGACAACGGGCGTCCTCATGTTCCGGTCGAGATACAAACTGATCTCGTAGCGGGTCAGCTCGCGGACGGGGATGAGGTCGAAATCAGCGGCTTCTGGGACGGCGACACCCTCGATGCCGATAAAGTCGTCAAGGTTTCGGCCGGAGGTCGTCCGAAGCGACGCCGGTCCCAGATCCGCGCCAAATCGCCGCGAGACAAGGCGCCGAAAGGCAGAAAGGTCCGGATCGTTGCACGCGTCGCCGTCGTCGGCGTGATCGTGTTGACCGTGGCTGCGGTTCTGTACTTCACCGAGGGATTCGGCATCTGGACTCGCCCCGGACCAATCGTCAAGCCGGTCAGCGCAACGGTGTTTTCACCCGACGGTGCCCCCGACAATCCGCAGCAGGCCAACTTAGCGATCGACGGCAACCCAGACACGGCGTGGTCCACCGTTACCTATAAGGACGCGGTTCCTTTTCCGAAATTCATCGAAGGAATGGGTCTGTTGCTGCACCTGTCCGAACCGACCGCGCTGAGCGCCGTGACGATCGACGTGTCCAGCACAGGAACCCAGGTGCAGATCCGCTCGTCGCCCACCGACGCCCCAGCCAAACTGACCAACACCACCGAGCTGACCCCAACCACTCCACTACAGCCGGGGCACAACCGCATAGCGGTACATGACAGGACCAGGACGTCCAATGTGCTGGTGTGGATCTCCACCTTGGGCACCACGGATGGCGAGAGCCGGATGGAAATCTCCGAGATCACCCTGCGGGCGGCTGCGTAAGGTTGTCTTCCTGCTAGGTGGCCGCGGCGATGACTGTGTCCTGCGGCCGGTGACTCGGCCGTTTTCAGTGGAGCTGCCGGGAATCGAACGCGCTGCAATAAGCCCTATGACCTGCGGAAACGACGAAATTCACGACGCGAAACAACGCGAAACAACGCGAAACGACCTACGGATACGCGAGAGGTGTTGACGGCGTCAACACTACCGAGCTACCCCAGAGCTGGTACCCGTACCCGCGCGGCTCAGGTGGTGAAGGGAGCTACTGCGCCGGCACCGAATGGGCTAGCGGCCTGGCCCTCGGCGACCGCGCGGTGTGGGACGGTGGGCGCGACCTTGGCCCGTGCCGGTTCCCGGCGGCAGGGCGGTAGGCGCTATGCCGCCGCGGAGTCAGGGAAACGCGTAACGCCGGGGTGAATAACGGTGTTCTTTGCTGGTAAACGCCCTATTGTTGGCAGTTGGGGCATTCGGGACTCCTTGATCGGTGGTGCTTGGATTACGGCGTGCGTGGCGTGCGGGTCGTGCGGCACTGGCCTGCGGGAGAACGCCAAGTTCTGTGACGAGTGCGGTGCCCCAATCGCGGCTTCGGGTGACACCGCGAAGTACAAGCAGGTGACGGTGCTGTTCGCCGACGTGGTGCGCTCGATGGACATCGCGGCCACCGTGGATATGGAGCGGCTGCGCGACATCATGACCGAGCTGGTGGAGCGGTCGGCGGCGGTGGTGCAGCGCTACGGCGGCGGGACCGTGGAGTACACCGGCGACGGGCTGATGGCGCTGTTCGGCGCCCCAATGGCGTTGGAGGATCACGCTTTTCGCGCATGTCTGGCCGCGCTGGCCATCCAGGAGGAGGCCAACCGGTTGGCGGCCGAGGTGGCCCGCCGCGATGGCGTGACGCTGCGGTTGCGGGTGGGCCTGAATTCGGGTCGGGTGATCGCCGGTGAGATCGGTTCGGGGGCCTTGGGCTACGCCGCGACCGGCGAGCCGGTCGGGTTTGCGCAGCGGATGGAATCGGTGGCCCCGCCGGGCGGGGTGATGCTCTCGGAGTCCACCGCGCGGCTGGTCGAGCACACCGTGATGCTGGCCGAACCGGAGTGGGTGCGCATCAAGGGCGCCGACGAACCGGTGCGCGCGCGCCGGCTGGTGGGGATCAGCCCGCGGCATGCCCTGGTTGGGCGCGCCGAGGCCAGCCTGGTCGGTCGGCGCTGGGAGATGGCGGCCCTCGACGCCATTGTCGACCGCGCGATCGGCGGCCACGGTGCTGTCGTGACGGTGGTGGGACCGCCGGGCATCGGCAAAAGCCGGGCGGCCCGGGAGGCCGCGGCGCTGGCGGCCGGTCGCGGGGTCGAGGTGTTTTGGACCTTCTGCGAGTCGCATGCCCGTGACGTCCCGTTCCATGCCGTGACGCGGCTGCTGCGCGCGGGCGTCGGCGTGGCTGACCTGGACGGCGAAGCCGCCCGCGCCGGGGTCCGGGAACAAGTCCCGGATGCCGACCCGCAGGATCTGCTGCTGCTTGATGATCTGCTCGGCATCGCCGACCCCGATGTGTCGCTGCCCCAGATCGACCCGGATGCGCGGCGGCGCCGGTTGACCGCGCTGATCAACACCGTGTCGCTGGCGCGCACCCAACCGGCGCTTTACCTCATCGAGGACGCGCACTGGATTGATCCGGTCAGCGAGTCGATGCTGGCCGACTTCCTCACCGTCATTGCGCGCACCCCGTCGATGGTGCTGATCACCTTCCGCCCCGAGTATCAGGGAGCGCTGACCCGGGTGCACGGCGCCCAGACGATAGCGCTTGCCCCACTGGGTGATTCGGACACCGCGGCGCTGAGCGGTGAGCTGCTGGGGTCGGATCCCTCGGTCGTCGAGCTGGCGGCGATCATCGCCGAGCGGGCCGCGGGGAATCCGTTTTTCGCCGAGGAGATGGTGCGGGAATTGGTGCAGCGCGGGGTGCTGGCCGGTGATCACGGTGGCTATGTCTGTCGCGCGGATGTCGCCGAGCTGAGCGTGCCGGCCACGGTGCAGGCGGCCATCGAGTCGCGCATCGACCGGCTGACCACCCCGGCCAGGCGGACGTTGACCGCGGCGTCGGTGATCGGAGCTCGCTTCGAAGCCGAACTACTGGCCGCGCTGGGGATCGATGCGGTGGTCGATGAGCTGCTCAGCGCGGAGCTGATCGACCAGGTGCGGTTCACCCCGAGCGCCGAGTACGCCTTCCGCCACCCGCTGATCCGCGCGGTGGCCTACGAATCGCAGCTGAAATCCGATCGCGCCGAATGGCACCGGCGCCTGGCCGCCGCGATCCAAGAGTCTGCGCCGGGGTCGATGGAGGAGAACGCGGCACTGATCGCCGAACATCTGCAGGCCGCCGACGACCTGCAGCCCGCGTACGGCTGGCACATGCGTGCCGCAACGTGGGCGACCAACCGCGATATCGCCGCGGCGCGACTGAGTTGGGAGCGCGCCATAAAGATCGCCGATGCGTTACCCGCCGATAGCCCGGACCGGGCAGCCATGCGCATCGCCCCGCGCACCATGCTGTACGCGACCGCCTGGCGAGTCCATATCAGCGTTGCCGGGGACCGCTTCGAGGAACTGCGGCAATTGTGCACCGCCGCCGGGGACAAGGCGTCACTGGCCGTCGCCATGACAGGGCTGGTGGCAGGTCACGTGTTTCAGGACCGGCTCCGCGAGGCGTCGCAACTGGCATCCGAAGCCATAGCCCTCATCGAGTCGGTCGGTGATCCGAACCTGACGGTGGGGCTCTCCTCCTTGGCCATCTACGCCAAGATTGAAAGCGCCGAGTGGTCTGACGTGCTGCGGTGGTCACAGCGGGTCATCGACCTGGCCGACGGTGACCCGTCCAAAGGCAACCTCCTTTTCGGGTCTCCATTAGCGCTCGCCTTGATGTCGCGGGCCATTGCCCGGTATTGCCTGGGTCGTCCTGGATGGCGCGACGACCTGCGGCGCGGCCTGGCCATGGCCCGCAGCGCCGAGCCCCTGACCTACTCCATGGTCGTCGCCTACGCCTACTTCGCGGGGATACCGTATGGCGTGCTGAGGCCCGACGATCGCGCGATGCGCGAGATCGAGGAGGCGCTAAGGATTGCCGAACGATCTGGTGATGATCTCGCGTTGGCCTTCACCCGGGCGACGTTGGGCCTTGCGCTGGTGCACCGCCACACGGCTGCGGAACGTGACCGCGGGCAGAGGCTCCTGGACGAAACCGGCGACGTGTTCGTCCGCCAGGCACAGAACCTGGGCGAGTTACCGCTCGTCAACGCGTACCTGGCGCGTGAGAGGGCTCGGCGGGGGGATCGCGATGGCGCAGTACCGCTCATGCGCACCGCCGTCGACCATCTGTTCCGTGAGGGACGGCTGCTGTTGTGGGGCGTTCCTGCGACGGGTGTTCTGGTGGAGACACTGCTGGACCGCGGCGCCGTGGGCGACGTGGCCGAAGCCGACGCCGCCATCGACCGCCTGGCACGCCCGCCCGCGGACGGCTTCATGCTGCGCGACGTTGTGCTGTTGCGGCTGCGCGCGCTGCTCGCCTGTGCCCGCGGCGACGACGTTGCCTACGGCGACTTGGCGGGTCGCTATCGCGCGATGGCGGAATCGCTTGGCTTCGAAGGACACATCGCCTGGGCCGAGGCGATGGTCGAGGGTGGGGATTAGTCGGCAATTTGATGATTCCGCGGATGTTTTGGCCCTCCTAACGGGTCGCGATGTCGTGGTCGACAACCGTGACGCGCCAGAACTTCGCCGGTAGCTTCGGCATGACATGATCTTGTTGCCGTCTCGCCCGAGCTGCGCAGCGCGACAAGCGGATCGAACGCCCGTGCCTTACCGCCGGTCGTCACTACCCGGGCAAGATCGGCAGCGGTTGGCGCGGCGACGAACGCGTAGAGCGGAATGTCCACACCCCAGAGCCTTGATCGTCTTGTTCCCGATCTTCATCCCAGCGGCCGTGACCGCAGTCGGCGCGATCACCAACGCTCGCCAGCCGAGGCGTGAACGGAATGATTCTGCGCCGCAGGCGTGCTCGCGCTATCGCGGACTTTG
>DATMMZ010000218.1:0-5650 GCA_035569455.1 Mycobacterium sp.
GCGCAGTCAGGGAGAGCACCTGCGGTCCCTGCAATCGCAGCGAATCGATCATCGGCAACGTCATGGCGGCCGATGACGATGCCATCAACACCCCATAGAGCGCCCCGTGGGCGTTCCCCAGGATCGTTGCCAGCCCAAAACCAAGGGCCGCCGCCACGGCGCCGGCCAGAACCGCCCGCGCCAGCGCCAGCGGCAGCGCCGAACGCAGGTTGGGGTCGCGGACCGGAACATGGCTGCCCACGACGAACATCACCAGCGCGAAGCCGATGTTCGCGAACAACACAAACGTTGGGTTGGCATCGTCGATGAGACCGAAACCGGTCTTGCCGATGACGAGTCCCGCGATCAGCTCGCCGATGGTCACCGGAATCCGCAAGCGCGGCACTGCCGCCAGCAGGGGGCCCGCGAAACCGACGGCGGTCAGCAACGCCAGCGTGGAGAAGCCGAACCCGTGCATGTCAGCGGCCGGTCACGAGATGGTGAGTGCGATCTTGCCGACGTGTTCGCCGGCCCGCATTACCCCGACCGCCTCTTCGAGCTTTTCCCAGTCGAAGACATGGCTGATATGCGGCGTGATGCCCGCCTGGGATATCAGTTCGCACAGTTCGCGATGAGCGCGCACGCTGCCGACGGTGATCCCGATGACGCGCAGATTGTTCACCATCACCTCGGCGACCGCGATGGGCACCATGTCGAACCCGCTGAGCACGCCGATGACCGCGACCGTGCCTCCCACCCGCGTCGAATGCAACGACTGCGCCAACGTGGCGGGCCCGCCGAGATCGATGACCAAGTCGGCGCCTCGCCCGGCCGTCAGTCGCTTCACCTCCGCATCCCATTGCGGGGTGGTCCGGTAGTTGATGAGATGCGTTGCGCCCAAATCCGATCCGACCTTCAGCTTGTCGTCGGATGACGACGTGAGGATCACGGTCGCGCCCAGCGCGCGGGCCAATTGCACGGCGAACAGCGATACCCCGCCGGTTCCCTGGGTCACCACGACGTCACCCTCACCGATGTTGGCCTCCCCCAGCGCACTCCACGCCGTCACCCCGGCACACGGGATCGTGGCGGCTTCGACATCGCTGAGGTGATCGGGCGTGCGGACCAGGCCGGCGACGTCGGAGACGAGGTACTGCTGTAGCCACCCGTCGCCGGTGTCGCCGGGCACCTCCCGCTTGGCCTCCGGTGTCGGCGGCCCGTCGAACCAACTGGGGTGAAACGCTCCCATGACACGTGTTCCGACCTCTAGTCCATCGGAGCCCGGGCCGAGTGCCACGACCTCTCCGGCGCCGTCGGTCATCGGCACACGTGGCCAGGGCCCGGGGAGCAGGCCCATCAGATTGACGTTGTCGTGAAAGTTGAGGCTCGAGGCATTGACCTTGACCAGCACCTGGCCGGGACCGGGTTCCCCGACCGGTCTTTCCACCGTTTCCACGGGTGCTCCGGGGCCGTTCATCACGATCGCTTTCTGACGCTGCGGAATTCTCATGCGCCTGCCTCCTTCTGGATTTCGGGCTGGATCAGATTGGTTCCCACGTCTCCGACACGGACACGCTCCAACGTGGGGCACGGCGCTGCAGGAACGCGTCGACGCCTTCGCGCGCATCGTCGCTGCCCATCACCCGGCGGTGCAGTTCTGTCTCCAGTTCTGCGACTTGGCGCGGCGTGTAGCCGTTGATCAGGGTGTCCCAGAGCAGCCGTTTGCTCAGTGCCGCCGACATGGGTGCGACGTTGACGGCGATGTCGCGCGCCACCGCCATCGCGTGGCCGAGCACCTCGCCGCCCGGCAGCGTCCGGGTGGCGATGCCCATGGCGACCGCCTCGGCGCCGTCGAACGTGCGCCCCGTCAGCAGGATGTCGGCCGCCGCGGCACCGCCCGCCATATGGGGCAACGTCCAGTGCGACATGCAGTCGGGTATCACGCCCCGGCGGACTTGCGCGACAGCGTATTTGGCGTCGTCAGCCATGATCCGTATGTCGGCCTGCAAGGCGATCGTCAAACCGATCCCAATGGCGTGCCCGTTGACCGCCGCGATGACCGGGGTGCGCAGCTCGAACGCCGCGGGATCGGTTGGCGCGGCCGTGAACCCGACGTCATCCGGCGGAGCATCGAAAGGGCTTGTTGTCGCGGAGAAGTCGGCACCGGCACAGAATGCATCGCCGGCACCGGTGAGCACGATGGCGCGCACGGCATCGTCGTCGTCGCACTGCCGGTAGGCACGGTTGAGCAGGGTACCCATCTCCGCGGTGTAGGCATTGCGCCGCTCGGGGCGGTTGAGGGTCACCAGCGCGACGCCGTCGGCGATCGCGACGGTGAGGTCAGTCATGTCAGCGCCGAACGATCGCCGAGTGTTCTCATCTCGGTGAACTTACCCACTCGGCACCAGGCGTCGAGTTCGGGCTGGACGTCGCGGGTACCGTGGCGTGTTGATGGACCACACAACCACGGCGCGAGCGGTCCGAAATCTGGCGGTGGACTTCTACCGCGTATCGGGTGTGGTACTCATCGTGCTAGGGCATTGGCTGGCCGGATCCGTCACCTATCACGACGGGCAGTTCGGTCGGCAGAACCCGCTCGTCGACCAGCCCTGGACCCAGTGGCTGACCTGGCCCTTCCAGGCGGTGCCCGCGTTCTTCCTGGTGGCCGGTTACGCCGGCGCCGTGTCGTGGGCGCACCGGCGCGACACCAACGACATGTCGCGCCAGACCTGGCTTCGGCACCGGCTGGCTCGGGTCCTCGGTCCGACGGCGGTCTACGCCGCGCTGGTGTCGGTCGTTGTGGTGGTCCTGGAAGTCCGCGACGTCGCCGGTTCCGTGCTGGAATACGCGGGTTGGGCTGTCGCGATGCACCTGTGGTTCCTCGCCGTATACCTGGTGGTGGTGTCGCTGACGCCGATTGCGATTGCCGCACAACGCCGTTGGGGACTCGTGGTGCCGGCGGTGCTCGGTGCGGGCGTCGCGGTGGTCGACGCCGCCTCGCTCGCCGGCCACGTGCCCTACCTGGGCTGGCTGAATTACGTGCTGTGTTGGGGCGCGCTGTACCAACTCGGAATCGCCTGGCACGGTGGGCTATTAGAGGGGCGCAGGCCGGTGCTGCTCGTCGCTGGATCGGCCGTCGCGCTCGCGCTGCTGATCCGGCTGGGACCGTATCCGGTCAGCATGATCGGCGTTCCCGGGCAGACCGTGGACAATACGACGCCGCCCTCCGTAGCGATGTTGGCGTTCGCATGGGCGCAGGCCGGGCTGGTCATAGCACTCGCGCCCGTGCTCAATCGCGCGCTGCGCGCCGGCCTTGTCCAGCGGGTGCTGTCGGTAGCCAATAACAATGTGATGGCTCTTTACCTGTGGCACATGATTCCCGTCGTGATCGTGGCGATCATCGGCTACCCGGCCGGACTGTTGCCGCAACCGACCGAGGCAACAGCGCAGTGGTGGCTGGCCCGGCTGGAGTGGGTGGTCATCCTCGCCCTTGTGACCGCGGTCGAGATGGTGTTGTTGTGGTGGGGACGCCGCTTTTTCGCGGCCCCGCTGCCCATGCTCGGTGTGCCGCTCACAGAGCGCTGGGCCGAACCGGTCATGCTGACCGGTGCCGCGATGACGGCGTATGGCCTCGCGTTCGTCGCCGCGAAAGGCTTCGCTCCGGACGGGCACTTTCCGTGGGTCACCGGGCTCGTCTTCGCCGTCGGCGCGGTCTTGGTGGCGCTTCGCCCCACAACGGTGGCCGCTGGGTTGCACAATTAGTTTGGGTAGCCTAACCTCACCTGGGTGTTGCCGATTGACCCGCATGCCGATACTTCCCGCCGCGCCTGGCTGCCCTGCCCGAAATGCGACTGGGGCCGGACCGCGTGTTCAGAGTGCCGCGGTAGCCACAACTGCACGACGCACTGGCAGTATCTGTTGAGCAACCGGGCGACGCGGGTTCACCTGCAATGCCCTCGTTGCGCCACCCTGTGGTCGACCGACACTCGAAATCGTCTGCGTCTGGCCCGCGACTTATAACTGACGCACACGACACGCCGGGCAGCGTGACCGTGGCTTAAGTCTCGGCGAAGTTCACGCGGCGGAATCGGGCTGACCCCACGCGTCGAGCTCGGGCAGCGGACGTTGACAGATCGAGTGAGCCTCGTCAGCGGTGAGCCCGAACAGACGCAAGACGTTTTCGGTCACCGTATCGGCGGCTTGCCCGTCGTCACGATCGCGGTCATTCCGCAAAAGCGTGCCGAGTCCCAACAGCGCGCCCCCGGCCACGGCAAGTGCAAGTTCAGGATCATCCCCGACCGCTTCGTGAAACCTCCCAGCGTCGGCGGCGGCCTTGATGTCGCGTAACGCACGGGGAGCCAGGCCGCGATCCGACGACAGCAGGACCGACCCGTTGGCCAACAAGATCTCGCTCTCTTGCGGACGCCGACGGAAGAGTCGGCCAGTCAGCCGGAAACTGGTGGCAAATGTCTCGGCGGGGTCCTCGATCGACGCGGTGAGGCGGTCCAGCAGCGCTCCGTGGGCGTCGAGCACGTCGGCGACCGCGGCCTCGAATAACTGCTCCTTGCTGTCGAAGTGGTTGTAGAACGAGCCCATCCCAACATCGGCAGCCTGGGTGATCTCCAGCACCGGCACGTTGACCTTGCCTTCGGCGATCAATCGCTGCGCCGCCTTGACCAGCGCCGCCCTGGTGCGCTGTTTGCGCCGCTGCAGGCGGTTGGGCGGCCCTTCGCCTAACGTCGTCACCCTAGCAGTATGCATCAAATTTGATGATTTCGTCAGAAGTCTTGACTGAGTGTTCATTCTTATGTGATGATTTCGTCAGTTTAACTTTGGAGATGACGATGAATCAAAGCATCAGCGCCCACAGCGACATGCACCGGGACGTGCACAAAGACCTGCACAGCGAGCAGGGAGCGCTATCCGGCGAACAACCCGGCCGGTCGCGGAACCCGGTGATCAAGGTCGTCGATATCGCGTGGCTGGAGTTTGAGAAGCCGGACCTGACGCGCGCCGAGGCGTTCGCGCGCGCCTTCGGCTTCCAGACCGCACAGCGCGGTCCCGATGAGCTTCAGCTGCGCGGCACCGACGCGGATGGACCCTGTGTGATCGTGCGCCGCGGACAGCGGACGCGCTTCACCGGCGTGGCGTTTCGGGCATCCGATGAGGTCGACGTGCTGCGGCTGGCCGACAAGTCGGGTGTTACCGCGCGCCCGCTGCCGGAGACCATCGGCGGCCTATCGGTCGACCTGGTCGACCCCAGCGGGATGCCGGTGCACGTGGTCGCCGGAATGCACGAACTGCCAGAGTTGCCGGGCCAAGATCCCCACATTTTCAATTTCGGGCACGAACTGCAGCGCACCAACACCACCCAACGTCCCCGGCGTGTACCCGCGCGGGTACAGCGCCTGGGTCACCTGGTGTTGCAGTCCACCAAGTATCTCGAGGCGCTGAACTGGTACCTGGACAACCTGGGCATGATCGTCAGTGATTTCATGTTCTTTCCCGGTCAGCGCGAACGAGGGCCGACGATGAGCTTCATCCGCTGCGATCGAGGGTCGACGCCCACTGATCACCACACGGTGGCGATCGCACTGGGCCCGGCCAACCGCTACATCCACTCGGCGTATCAGGTCTGTGACCTCGACGCCCTGGCCGCCGGAGGCGAATA
>DATMMZ010000219.1:0-50931 GCA_035569455.1 Mycobacterium sp.
AAGCATCACATTCTCAACAACAGATAATCCGGCCAGCAGATTGAACGACTGGAATACGTACCCAATTGTGCGGCCACGGACAACCGCCAACTGCTGACGAGACAGCCGGGCCACACTCCTCTGGTTTATCAGAACATCGCCGCTCGTCGGCGGCTCCAGCAACCCGAGAATGCTCAGCAATGTCGACTTCCCTGAGCCGGAAGGTCCGATTAACGCCACGAACTCGCCCGGGACTATACGCAAATCGATATTTTTGAGGACGGGCGTCTCCGTGGGCCAGCGGCCGAACGACTTGTAGAGGTTGCGGGCTTCAATAACGGCCGTACGGTAAAGCCCGCCTCGTGGGTACGGGTTCACCTCAGCGGTGCCCGGTTCCTGCGGGTAGGCCAGGGCGGTGGTGGACGACGCGAAGAACGGCGCATTCGCCGACGCCAGCGCCGCGCCCCGGGCCAGCGCCATCTCCGGCTCCTCGGGCGCACTCACCGGAAGCGACGTCGCCGCCTCCAGTGCCGGCTTGATCAGCGCGATGTCAACACCGGAGCCGACAACGAACACTCCCTCCGGGCACGCCTCCATCTCATGGACACCCTTGACCATCTCGACCAGCTCGGCCACCGCCTCGTCGTCGTTTTCGGGCTGGAACCGTCGGCGCACATCGGCGACCGATCCGTCGGCAGTGTTGACCACGGCCAAAGTCGCGGTATCCGGCTCGACGTACAACAGCGCAGTGTGCGCGAAGTTGGTTGCGTTGCCGACCGCCTGAGCCAATGCGGCCGCGGCCAAGAACGCCGGCACAAGCATGACGTTCTCGATCTTGCGGGCCGCCAGTCCCTCGCGCAGCGCGGCAGCTCCCGCGGGGTCAGCCCAGGTCACCCCGGTGGATGTCACCTTGTGGCCGCTCTCAGCGGCATCCTCCAGGGCGCCCAGAATCGCCGAGATGACCTGGTCGGGCGCGGTGATGGTTGGCGCGTCGCCGTTGGTTTTGAGGTCGAAGTTGTCCTGGCGGACGGTGGCGCCGTACGCGTTCTCGCCCTCCACCAGCACCACGTGGACCCTCGTTGGTGCCATCGCCACACCAAGTACAGTGTCCACTACTCCTCCGAGGTAGTTTGCTGCCCGCCCGCGGTTTGCCGGAGCAGCATACAGGCCGGGCCGGCAGCCACAAGTCTCATCGCGGCACAAGCCTGCGGCGTTGCACTCCGGGATTAGCTGGACTGTGTAAAGTCCTGGTTAGGAACGAGACGGCACAGGTCTCCCGCCGATGCTGGTACTTCGACCTTACCCCGTGCGGCCGCATCGAATCTGCGTTCGACTGGTTCGCTGTCCACTGACTCAAACTTTTTGGCAGGGTCGCGATATCGACAGTGCGGCCATCGTTGAAGAGGGCGGGCGGTGTCATGGTCCGGTCGCGGCGAACGAAGGTCGCACCCGAGAACAAGCCTCGAATATGCTGTGCGCCAACGGCTGTAGGGTGTTGCTGCTCGCGGTTTGCACAGCACCCGGATCAGCATCCGTTACGCCGCCACCGCTGCAACCGGACTGCGCTCGGTCGAAGTCGAAGTGCTGGAAGCCTTGTCCGACTGGGAAATCCACGCAGCACTGCTTTCGCTACCCAAAGAATTCCGGATGGCGGTCTGTTGCGCCGACGTCGACGACGTCTCATACGCGCAGAGCGCCGCGCGGTGGTGCGCGGCTGCATAGAGGACGCACACGACTACGCGAATCGCTTTTGGGACTCGCAACGGAACGGGGATTTTTTCCAAACCGACAACTTCCGGGTGCCGGCTTTTCGCTGGAAACCGCGCAATCGCACAAAGTTGGCACAGAGTTGGGATGAACTCGATTGCCTGGCTAGTCGGAGATGCGACAGGATCGGTGACGTGGCCCATGTCGATTTTTCGCTGTTGGACGTCCCGAGGTCGGTACCGATCGAAGACTCCGAGGCCTACCTGAGGGCCGCCATCGCCTGGCACTTCGGCGAGGACACCGGTTCCGCTTTCTGGCTACGCATCGCCAAGACGCTGGACTTCAACCCGTTGACCGATATCAACACGTTCACCGATCTGCGCTTGTTCCCCAACCTGGTGAATGAACTGCGCGGTGTGCCGGTCGAGGATCTGATACCGCGCGGCTATAAAGTCCAGGAAGCCGAGGGATCCCGGGCGCCGCTGCCCCAGGTATTCGAATCCGGTGGCACCACCGGGGCTCCGAAACGGACTGCGCAACTGCCCGATTGGATTGCGCAAGTCATCGAATGGCAAACCGAGGACTTCACCACGGGCGGCTTTCTGCGCGGCCAGGGTTTTTTGTGCCTGATGCCCAGCGGCCCGCATGGCGTTGGCTACTTCTCCCGCCTGGTCTCCGAGCGGCTCGGCGCCGTATTCCACCCAATCGACATCGACCCCCGCTGGGTCAAAAAGCTCGCCGCCCGCAACGCCGCCTCGGAAGTGGCCGCCTACATCGACCACGTCATCGAGCAGGCCGTGTTCATTCTGCAGACGCAGAATGTCGCGAATTTGCATACCACTCCGCCGTTGCTTGAAGCGATTGCGCGCAACGACGCCGTGGCGGACTTGGTGAACGAGAAGATCCGCTACCTGTTGCTCAGCGGCGCGCACGTCGACGCCGACACGCTTGACGTGCTGCGCGATATCTTCCCGAGCACGACGATCACCATGGCCTTCGGCAGCACCATGGTTCTTTCGCAGGCGGTCACCCGAACCACCGACGACCACACGTTCGTCTTCGACCCGCGGACACCGTATGTGGTGTTCTGGGTGGTCGACCCTGACACCGGGGAACAAGTGCCATACGGACAGCTGGGCCAGGTGGTGATGAACCACATCAGCAAGGGAATGTTCATCCCCAACAACCTGGAACGCGACATGGCAATCCGGAAGCCTGGCCCGGCAGGTCACGTCAGCGATTCGGTCAGCGCGGTGCGGCCGGTGGCCACCTTCGAGGGCGAGGCCGTCATCGAAGGCGTGTACTGATCGTGGCAAGCGAACAGGCAAGTGTCACAGCCGATTTAGTGTTCATCGATGCGCTCGGTCCCAGCGGGGAGTACCGGACCCGCAACCGCGAAGTCATCACGACTACAGCCGGCGTGCCGGTTGCCGAGCTGAGCCTGGTGCCGCCGCTGTACGTCTCGCGCACCATCGGCGCGCTACGCAAGGTCGCGCCACTGCCCGTCGCACAGCGCGTAAAAGCGCTGGCCGATGCCGCCGATGTCTTCGCGACCGCCGTAATCGCCGGACTCGACTTCGAGACCTATGTTGGCCTGGCCAGCCGGATTTCGGGGCTGCCCATCGCGGTTACCCGCGCCGGAGCGCGCAGCGTCGCCGACGCCGTTGCCTCGGCGTTCGATGCGGTGCGCCCGGCCCGGCCGACGGGCGCGGCCATCGACTGGCGCGAGGAGCGCACCCGCGACGGCAGCGCGGTATGGGCGCGGCGCGGCGAGGTGTTCGCGGTGCACGCCGCCGGAAACGGCCCCGGCGTGCACGGCCTGTGGCCCCAGGCGCTCGCGCTCGGTTACCGGGTCGCGGTGCGCCCATCACGCCGCGAGCCACTGACCGGACACCGGCTCGTTAACGCGTTGCGCCAGGCGGGGTTCCGCACCGAAGACGCGGTGTATCTGCCCACCGACCACGCCGGCGCCGACGAGATCATCCGGTCGGCCGACATCGCCATGGTGTACGGGGGCCAGGACGTGGTGGACAAATACGCCAACGATCCGACCGTGGTGGTGAACGGACCAGGACGCGCGAAGATCCTGATCACCGCCGACCGGGACTGGCGCGACTACATCGATACGATCGTCGATTCGATCGCCAACTTGGGTGGGATGGCGTGCGTCAACACCACCGCGGTGCTCTACGAGGGCGATCCCGTCCCGCTGGCTCAGGCGATCGCTGAGCGGTTGGCGGCGATCGAGCCGCTGCCGGCCGATGACGGGCGGGCGATCCTGCCCACCCAATCCGTGGACAAGGCAAGGGCTTTGGCGAGCTATTTGGACGCCAAGGCCGCGGGGACGACTCCGCTGCTCGGCGCCGATCAGGTCGTCGCCGCCATGGGTGACGGCTATGCGGCGCTGCGCCCGGCCGTGCATCTCCTGGCTGAGCCCGGCTCCGGCCAGCTCACCGACAAGCTCAACATCGAGCTGCCGTTCCCGTGCGTGTGGGTGTCGCCGTGGTCGCGCGCCGCCGCCATTGAGCCGCTGCGGCATTCGCTGGTGGTCAACGCAATTACGGGCGACGACGAGCTGATCGACGACCTGGTCGGCGAACCAACAATCGCCAATGTGTACCGCGGGCACCACCCGACCTACTACGGATCACCCGAAATCCCGCACGACGGGTTCCTGGCGGACATCCTGATGCGCAATAAGGGCTTCATCAGGGACTGACAAAACCGCTGTGACCGCTGGGCGGTGGTGGCGCAGATGCTCAGCTCCGGCGTCGGATACCGAGACGAGGCCGCCGCCTGGCGCATGCCGCCGGGTGATGAAGCCTCGATCCTCGGCGGTCTCCCACACCGGCAATCGTGGACACGATGTACGCCACACGTCGAGCACTTCGGCGTAGCGGCGCGGGTTGCGGCCCATCCACTGCAGGAGGTCGAGCAGCAGGGTGTCAACGGTGTCAGCCATAGCGGCCCCTCGGTCGAGATAGCACCGATATTACCGGTCCGGAACACCGCTCTCCGCGCCGTCAGTTCTGCCACGGCCAGTCGTTCGCGTCCCACTGTTGCTGGATGTCGGGGTAGAGCGACGACTGGTCGGTGGGTAGCGATGCTTTGACCTGTCGCGTCGCGTCGTCGGTGATCACCTCTTCGTCTCCGCGCCGGACGGCATCGACCGTCTGGGCGGCGACATCGCTGGGCGAAATCTTGGTCTCGTCCACGGTGGCTGCCATGTCGGTGTCGATCCAACCCGCGTGCACGGCGACGACAAGAGTCCCCCGTGCTCGCAACTCGGTGCGAATCGCGTTGGTCAAGGCCCACTGGGCGGATTTGGACGCACCGTAGGAGCCGTTGAACGGCGAGGCCAACCAGCTGGCGACCGACAACACGTTGACCATCGCCCCGCCGCCATTGTGGGTGAGCACAGGTGCGAATGCGCGGCACATCGCCAGCGTCCCAAAGTAATTGGTCTCCATTTCGGTGCGCGCCGCGCTCAGGTCAGGCGCCGCCAACAGCGGAGCCCGCAGCATCGCGCCGGCGTTATTGATCAGCACCGTGACGTCGGCGCAGCGTGACGCCGCGGCGCGGACATCGTCTGGGTTGGTGATGTCCAAACGAACGGGGATGACCCGGTCGTCGCTGACGTCGATGGTCTCGGGGTTTCGTGCTGCGGCGTACACGACGGCCACGTCGCGTTTCAGCAGTTCTTCCACGAACGCTCTCCCCAGCCCGCGGTTAGCGCCGGTCACCAGCGCACGTGCGCCCGAGATCTCCACGCCGCCAGCCGCATTCGTCCTGTGCTGAGTCATTTCTCCATTTCCTTTCGAGTTCAATCTCTTGGAATTGCTGCCGCTCGCGCCGCCACCTCGTACAGGGTGGCGAAGTCCGACTTGCCATACCCGTAGCCGATGGCGGTCTGGATGGCCTGATAGGTGGTCGCCGCCACCGGCATCGGCACCTCCAGCGACCGCGCTGCGCCAAGCCCCAGATCAAAATCCTTGCGCAGCAGCTCGGTGGTGAAGGTGGGCTCGTAGTCGTGGTTGCGGATCGCTTGGCCCTTGTACCCGATGAACACCGAACCCAGCACCGAGCCGTCGATGAAATCCAGGAAAGCCGACGGGGCCACACCACCCTTCTCGGCTAGCACCGTCACCTCGGCCAGCGCCTCGGTGATCATGCCCACCATCACGTTGTGGGCCAGCTTGACCAGCCGGGCCTCTTCGCCCGCACCGGAATAGATCACACTGGGTGCGATCGCCTGCAGATACGGCAGGACGGTGTCGAAGACGGACCGGGGACCGGAGGCGATGATCGATGCGCGACCTTGGGTGACCACGTTCCCGTTGCCGCTGATAGGTGCGGAAAGGAACTCGATGCCGCGGCCGGCTGCCTCGGCCCGGACTTCGGCGGCGGCCTCAGCGGAAACGGTTGAGGTATCCACCACGATCCTCGGTGCGGATTGCGCATTGAAGGCATTGAATAGGCCTTCCGGGCCCAACGTCACCGCGAGGAGATCTGGCGAGGACGTGACCGAGGTGAACACGATGTCGCAATGGCCAAGGTCGTTCACCGTGTCGGCCTGGGTGGCGCCCAGCTCAACCAACGGTAGGGTTTTCGATGCGGTGCGATTCCAGACCGTCACCGCGGCACCGGTGGCGATCAGGCGTGCGGCCATCGCGCTGCCCATCCGGCCGGTTCCCAGCCAGCCAATGTGATGCTCGGTCATGATGCTCTCCTTCAGGTCTGTGTGACTCACCGCGTAGCCGAGAATTGGTCCGGGTGGGCCTGGTAACCGATGTCTTCAATCGCACCCACACCGCTGAAGAAGTGCAGCACCCGGCTGGGCTTGTCGCTGACATTTCGAAACTCATGCCAGTTACCCCGCGGGACGACGAATACCTGGCCGGATCTGATCTCGAGCATGCGAGCGAATTCGCCGACAAACTGCAAGGTTCCACTGAGCGGCACCAGAATCATGTCGGCGTAGGGGTGCCGGTGCATGTGGTGGATGAATCCGGGCGGGAAGGTGAAAAGATCCGCGACAATCTCTGGTGTACCGGTCAGTGACCCGCTGAGCAGGTGCTGGTTCACCTGGTGTCCGGTGATGTCCCACCGGGTGAAGATTTCCTCGGGGATGTCGTCGAATGTCAGCAATTGAACGTCTCCCATGATGACCTCTAGACTCTCGAACTGTTTGCTGCGCAACAGATTTGAATAAAAGCGTCTCAGGCTTTGCCGTTCTCCGACTTGAGCATCCACGCTTGCTTCTCCAAGTCGGTGATGATGGTGTGCAGCAGATCGGCGGACGACGGGTCGGCGGCGTCGACCTCATCGTGGACGGCGCGCACCGTGTCCACGGTGGCGTAGATCCGGTCGGTGATGATGTCGACGGTGTCGATGGTCCCGACTAGGCCTGCTGGTGCGGCCGGGACGGATGTTGTGGCTGCGACCGTGTCTGTGCGCCCGTCCGGAACCGCGTCCAGGGCGCGCATGCGTTCGGCGATCGTGTCCGCGGCTTCGCGCGCGATGTCGACAATGTCGTCGAGTTGCAGATGCAGGTCTCGGAAGTTGGTGCCGACGAGGTTCCAATGCGCCTGCTTGCCTTGCAGGTGCAGCTCGATCAAGTCAACGAGTACCTTCTGCAGGTTCTGCGCCAAGTTGTCGGGTGCGTAGAACATGTGGACTTCGTTGACGGCACGACGGTTGGTTGTCGAAGTAGTCATGGCGGTCTCCTCTTCTAGACTGTGCAATATATTGCACATCCTGTGCAGTCTGCCTGTCAAGATAAGTGAGCACGATCACGTGGCTGAAGACCGAGAAAGGGGGCGATGCTGGCATGATAGCAGCGATTGTCCTGATATCGTGGTGTACAATTTGTGAAACAACGTGCGTTTTACTGCACACTAGGAGCGACATTGACGGACGCTTCGGAGTTCCGAGCAGCTAACGGGGCGCCCAGTGGTCTGGGCGGACGGCTCCGCCAGATCCGCACCGCGCGTGGTATGTCCGTGCGCGAACTCGCGCGCAGGGCCGGATGTTCGGCAAGTCTGGTCTCCCAGGTGGAGCGTGGAGTGACCACACCCTCTGCCGGCGTGGTGTACACGCTGGCCAACGAATTGGGCATCTCACTGGATTTCTTGTTCGGCACCGACGACGTCGAACCCGGGGAACTGCCGCGCTTACCGGGTGACCTCAGCGCACCGGGCGCGGCGTCGTACCCGGAGGTTCGCCCGTGGGGTCGCGCCAGCGGCGCCGACGGGGCAGGCCTCGTGCAGCGGGCCGCCGACCGCAACACCATCGAACTCTCGACCGGCGTCCGTTGGGAGCGCCTCACGCCGACCCACGACAGCAGGGTCGACTTCATCGAGGTCGTCTACGAACCCGGCGGCCAGTCCTCCGAGAATGGGCGGGCGGTACGCCACGACGGCCGCGAATACCTTTACGTCCTAAAGGGTGAGCTCGAAGTCTCCGTCGGATTCGAAACGCTGCGGCTGGCTGAAGGAGATTCCCTGGCCTTCGACCCCGCAACGCCGCATCACTACCGCAACCCCACGACCGGGACCGTCCGCGTGCTATCGGTCGTCGTGCACGACCCGACACCCTAAGACCCTTCGACGAAATCCTTTGTGACGGCGCATCCGGTGTTGAATCGTCAACGTAGGCCCGGAGTGCAAGCCCGGGCGGCGATGTGGTCTGCTAGCTGTAGCTTACGAGTCGAGGAGTACGGCCAAGCCAGAGCCGTACCGCTCGGCGGGCGATTGCGAATGCGGCAGCGAAGGTGAACGTGATAGCACAGGCCATCAACAGGTTGGCCAACCCGGCTCGGGAATCAGATCCCGACAAGTTGCGCAGCGTCGTATCCGGCAAGACCGTTCTGGTGACCGGCGCGTCCTATGGAATCGGCGAGGCGACGGCCCGCAAACTGGCCGCGGCCGGGGCGACTGTGCTGGCGGTCGCCCGATCGGCCGAAAGGCTCGACGATCTCGCGGCATCGATCACCGCAGGCGGTGGACAAGCGGTCGCCTACCCTGCCGATCTCACCGACGAGACCGCTGTCAACGTGCTCACCAAGGAGATCACCGAGAACCACGGCCCGCTGGACATCGTCGTGAGCAATGCCGGCAAGTCGTTGCGCCGGTCCCTGCATCACCAGTACGACCGGCCGCACGACTTTCAACGCACCATCGACATCAACTACCTGGGCCCGATCTGGCTGCTACTCGGAGTGCTGCCGGCGATGCGCGAGACCGGCCGCGGGCACATCGTCAACGTGTCCAGCGTCGGCGTGCGTGTGGTACCTGGTCCGCAATGGGGCGCCTACCAGGCGTCCAAGGGGGCCTTCGATCGCTGGCTGCGCAGCGTGGCACCCGAGCTTCATGCCGACGGTGTGGAGGTGACTTCGGTGTATTTCGCCTTGGTCCGCACCCGGATGATCGAACCCACGCCGATGCTGGGCAGGCTTCCGGCCTTGCATCCGGATGAGGCCGCCGACGCGATCGCCAAAGCGATCATCGATCGCCCCCGCACCAACGAACCGCCCTGGGTATGGCCGGCCGAGTTGGCCTCGGTACTGCTGGCCGGGCCCGCCGATCAGGCGGCTCGGCTCTGGCACCGCCGGTACTTCGCCGAATCCGCCGGCACGCGAGAGGATCCGCGATGACCGACAGCGTGGCCGCCACCGCGGCGCGGGCACTGGTGTCGTCCGGACTGCTCGGTCCCCCCAGCCCAGCCGCGGCGTTGCGCCTTGTCCGTGAGGTGTGTCGAGGTGGCACGAATCTCTACACCCTGTTCGCCGTTGCGGCGGCTCGGTGGCCGGACCGCACCGCGATTATCGACGACGACGGTGCACTCAGCTATCGCGAACTGCAGTCGAAGATCGAATCGCTGGCCCGCGAGCTCTACCGCGACGATCTTGGCGGGCGACAGGCGGTGGGCATCATGTGCCGCAACGGACGCAACTTCCTTGCGGCGGTATTCGCCACTGGTCTGGTGGGTGCCGACGTCGTGCTGGTGAGCACCGAGTTTCGCTCCAACGCGCTGGCCGGCACGTTGAGTGCACACCAGATCACGACGATGTTCGCCGACCAGGAATTCGTCGAACAGATACGCAATGCCGGTGAGCCCGTCACGGTGATTGATCCCGCAACGGTAGAGACCCACCAGGGCGGGTCACGGCCCAAGGTCGCTTCGTCGGGCCGAATCGTGCTCCTCACCTCGGGCACCACCGGTGTACCCAAGGGGGTGCCGCGGGTACCCCGAATGAGTTCGGGGGTCGGCGTCGGCGTGACACTTCTCCAGCGCACCCGGCTACGCGTCGGATCGCGAATCGCTGTGGCGGTGCCGATGTTTCACGGGCTGGGGCTCGGCATGCTGATGGTGACCATAGGCCTGGGGGGCACGGTTCTGACCCATCGGCGCTTTGACGCCGAAACCACCCTTGCGCAAGCGTCGCTGCAGCGCGCCGACGCGATGAGCGTGGTCCCCATAATGTTGGCGCGCATCCTGGATCTGCCCCGATCCGTGCGGGCGCGAAACCCGGTGCCGTCCCTGCGGGCGGTGATATCCAGCGGCGACCGGCTCGATCCCGGTTTGGCGCGACGGTTCATGGACGCCTACGGCGACATCCTCTACAACGGTTACGGCTCCACCGAGGTCGGAATCGGCTCGCTGGCAACACCGGCCGAGCTGCGGCACGCCCCAGAAACCGTGGGCAGACCGGTCGCGGGATGCCCGTTGCGCATCTACGACAGAAACGGCAGGCTCGTCGGACCGCGCGTGACCGGCCGCATCTTCGTCGGCGGTGAACTGGGGGCGGGCTACACGGGCGGCGGCGCCAAGGCCGTCATTGACGGGTTCACCAGCACCGGTGACATGGGCTACCTCGACAACTCCGGTCGGCTGTACATCGTCGGCCGGGAAGACGACATGATCGTCTCGGGCGGTGAGAACGTCTACCCGCGCGCACTGGAAAACGCGCTCGCCGAGCACCCCGCTGTTGCCGAGAACGCGGTCGTCGGTGTCCTTGACGAGCAGTTCGGGCGACGGTTGGCCGCCTTCATCGTGCTACGGCCGAACGGCGACATCGACGAGCCGGCGATTCGGGAGTTTCTGAAGGGCAAGGTCTCTCGCTTTGAACAGCCCAGAGACATCCACATGGTGAGCAGCATTCCACGCAACCCCGCCGGCAAGGTGATCCGAAGCGAACTGCTTCGTACGTAGCTGCCGCCAGCATGGCCTCGCCTAAAGTGTGGCGACGGTCACTCCGACTAACCGGATGAAACGCGGGTTCCCACACCGTTTCAACACTTGAGTTGTGTCATGAAATGGAGGGTTGAACCATGGCGACTCCTGTACAACATCAGATCGGTGGCTGGGCGAGGCCTATTCCGGCGGATCGTTGGAGGATGCGGTCGGCGCCCGTCGGGGTAGCGATTGCCCGGCCGACGCTCGTGGAATCGCCGCCGAAACTTGATGTGCCGCTACAGCACAAGGACGGCCTGGGTTTTCTTGAATCCGCTCGAATGGAACGCGAATTGGCACGCGAAATGCCGATGCCGCGCAGTCAGAGTTCGCGGGCGTCGATCCTGACCGCAGTGTTGGAAATGTCAACTCAACGGCTGCTGGTCCTCGGAGCCGGCGTGCTGCTGCTGACGGTCGGCCTGCTCGCACTTCGCTTTCCGGTGTTCCTCTCCGACTTCGACCAATGGGGCTTCCAAATCAATTGTGGCAGTGGGTTTCAGAGTTCTTTGACACAGGCCGGCATCGCCGACTCTGCGGGAACCCACTTTGTCGATCAATGCCACACTGCCGTGGCGATGCGTCGCACTTGGACCATCCCGCTGGCGGCAGCCGGAGCATTGCTTCTTACCGCACTGCTGGTCATACCGTCTCGTCAGCGTTCGGCGAGCGTTTTCAGGCTGAATTCAGCCGAGCAGGCCTAGCTGCTGCAGATCGGCGACGTACGTGTCGATTAGTGCGGCCGACAGGTGTGGAATGTCATGCTCTGCACCGATTTTGGCCGCCTGAACCGCGGTGCGAAAAACCTCGGTGGGGGTGGGCGCGCCGCGCAGCGGCTTTTCGGGTTGGCGGTAGGCGCCGAGTAGGGGCAGCACCGATTGCTGTCGCTGCTTTTCCGGTAGCGCCTTGATCGCGGTTTCAAACCGGGTAATCCACTCGTCGTGATCGGCGATCCGCTGAATCTTGTGGCCGGCGTCGATCAGCCAGTCAACGAAGGTGTCCAGTGAGATGCCGTCGTCGTGCGGGTTCTCCACGTCGAAGGAGCGGAACCCGTCGGTGACCTGCTTTCCGAGGGTGGTGACGGCTTCGGCGACGAAGTCGGCGGGTATCCCGGCGTAGTGCGCCCTGGGCCGGTTTCCCGCGGCGTCGGTCTGATAGAAGGACCCGGGCGCGATGCCCGTTGCCAGCAGACTGAGCAGTAGCCGAGTGAAATTGTCGACCACGTTGACCTGCCCGAGGTATCGGCTGTGGGCCAGAATCATGTCGGAGCGGAACACGGCGACCGGCAGGCCGCACAGATCGAATGCCTCGCGCAGCAGGACTTCCCCGGCCCACTTGCTGTTCCCATAGCCGTTGGCGTACGAGTCATCGACCGCACGCGCCGGGCTGATGGTGCGGATGTCGCCATCCTCGACGAACTCCTCGGGCGGGATCGGCATGGCGACCGAAACCGTCGACATGTAGGTGACCGGTTTGATCCGCGAGGAGATCGCCAGCTTGATCACCTCGGCGGTACCAACGACATTGGGGCCGAACAGTTGCTCGTAGGGCAGCACATGATTGACCAACGCGCCGACGTGGACGATCAGGTCCACGCTCTGGGCCAACCGTTCCCAGGTTGTCTGGTCCAGGCCGAGGTTGGGTTCGCCGATGTCGCCGGTGATGACTTCCAGGTGCTCGGCGGCCAGCTCACGGAAGCGGTGCAGCAGGTCGGAATCTCCGCTGTCGAAGACCTTCTCGAACCGAGCGCGCGCCGCGTCGGCGTCGCTGCCGCGGATGATGGTGATCAGTTTGCCGCCCGCGTGCGAGAGCCGTTGCAGCCACTCCAGCGCCACGAATCGACCGAGGTAGCCATTGGCGCCGGTGAGCAGAACTGTGCGCGGTTCACCGGTGGCTCGCGGCAGTGTCTTGGCCACAGTCAGCGTCTCGGCGTCGATGAACCCGTCCAGCGTCAGATCGCTTGCATAGATTGTGGTTTCACCCTTGCCATGGATCTTGGCGAAGGTGGGTCGGGTCGACTCGGACCGGCGCTCGGTCTCGATGTAGTCGGCGATCTGGCTCAGGTCGCTCGCCGGACTGACAATTACTCCCACCGACACCTCGACCCCGAGCAACTCCTGAAGCAAATTGGAAAACGTGAGCGCCGAAAGGGAATCCCCGCCCAGGTCGGTGAAATAGGCCTCTGCCTGCACTGCATCCACATCGTCGACCGGCGCTCCCAACACCACCCGTGCGGCCTTGATCACGGTGTCGAGTACCGGCTGCTCTGCGGCTGCCTGACGCAGCGCGCGAAGCTCGTTCATCTGGGCGGCTGCCAGCTCGGCGTAGAGCTGTTCCAGTCTGGCACCGTAGGCGTCCTTCAGTTTGGGCCGCAGATTTTTGCCGATCCCGGAAAGCAGACCGTTGGTAGCGCTGAACGGTTCGGTCTCGATCAGAAGGTCTGCCGGCACCTCGTAGGACTGCAGCTCGGCTGCATTCGCGGTCTGTTGCAGCGACTCTCGCAGGGCGGTCTTCAGCGCGGCGGAATCGTCGGCGAACCGATCCAGCGCCTCAGCCGTGGGGACAATTACCGCCAGCAGATAGGAGCGTTCGCTGTTGCCGTAGACGAAGATTTGTTGGACCAGCGGCGCCGTGGAGAACACGGCTTCCAAATTGGCGACGGCGACGAACTCGCCGTTTGCGAGCTTGAAGACGTTCTTGCGCCGATCGACATAGACGAGATGATCGGGCGCGATCTCGGCCATCACATCGCCGGTGCGGTAGTAGCCGTCTTCGTCGAACGCCTCGGCGGTGACCTTGGGGCGTTTGTAATAGCCCGGTGTGGCGTTCTCCGATTTCACCAGGAGCTCGCCGCGCGGGTAGGGCTTGTCGGTGGTGAAATAGCCCAGCTCGGGCACGTCGATGAGTTTGTAGTCGATCACCGCCGGGCGCACGATGATGCCGTCCCTCGTCACCGGGACGACCTCGGTCAGGCCGTACAGGTCGGTCACGTCCACGTCGAGGGACGAATCCAGAAACGCCGCTATCTCCGCGGCCAGCGGGGCGGTGCTGACAAGCGTGCGGAGCACCCGGCCACCAAGCAGTTGTTCGCGCAGTTCGTCGGCGGCTTCCGGCTCGGCGTCTGAAATGTCGGTGCCCTCCAAGACGTTTCGGTCCACCGCGGAGCGGTAGCGCTGAAACAGCATTTCGGCAACCCGGGGCACCAGCATCACCTCGGTGGGTCGCGCCAGCGCCCAGTCATCCAACAACGTCGACAGATCCGATTGGGCAACGAAATAGCTGGTGCCGCCGGCCAAGAAGGACGCGACCAACGGGAACCGACCGGCGATGTGGTTCAGCGGGAAGAAATTGACGTTGAACACCGGCGTCTTTGACTCGACGATCGATGTCGTCCACAGTCTTGTCAGCATCCGTTCGGTGAACATCGCGCCCTTCGGTGTCCCGGTGCTGCCCGACGTGTAGAGGATCATCGCCAGCCGCTCGTCGGTGCCGCCGGTGTAGAGCGGTTCGGGCGGCAGCTGCCGACCGCGCTCGATCAGCTCGTCCAGCGTGCTTACGACCACCGGCCTGCCCGCGTCGTGCAGGCGCTTGCGGGCGCGCTCGAGGTTATCCCTGTGGTCGTCGATCTGCGGTTGGTAGTCGAATACGACCAGATGGCGCAGCGACGCACTCTGTAAGGCGGATTCGACCGCGAGATCCAGATACGCCGCGCCCGCCGCGAGCACCTGGGGCTCGGTCTCGTCGATGATCGGTTTCAGTACCGATACCGGGGCGCTGTGTTGCAGCGGCACCGACACCAACCCGAGATACGCGCACACCAGGTCGATAGTCAGGTAGTCGGGTCCCGCGAAACCCACGGTGGCGATGAAGTCCCCGGGATTGACCGGAGACGTCTCGTCGTGGTGCCACGCCGCGGCGACCCCGCGCACGCGCGTCCACAGGTCGCCATAGCTGATGGTCTCGAAGCCGGGCAGCAGCCGCGCGGTGGTACGGCCGGTGGCCTGGTCGAGCGCCGCCTCGCGCGCGCGTTGCCCGAGTGCGGGCCGATCCTCGTAGCCTTCGACGAGCGTCTGCAGGATTTGGGCCAGCCGAAGCCCCGGTCGGCGCGCCGCATCCATCACACCGGGGATCGGTCTCGCGGCCCGGAACTGTGGGTCGGAGGCGTAGAGGCGCGCGATACGACGCTCCTGTCGCTCCGCTCGTGTGCTGATTTCGCTGCGGACGCCGGTAGTCATCTGTGAGGCCCCTTTCGTCTAGTAATGCAACTAAAAGTGGTAACAACCCCGGCCCGGCGTTTGATTCGGTGCGCCGGGTGTGAACGCTGACACAGCATCGCCGCTACCGGGGCGGCATCATGTTCGGATCGGTGGCACCCTTGGTCGGCAGCATGCGTACCTTGTCGCTCGGAACCCGTCGGCCCGTCCTGGCATTGATGATGCGTAACTCGACGGGATCGCCGTTCGGGTCGCTCGGCTGCAGCGGGGGACGTTTGGCCGTAGCACCCCACTTGTCGCCCCAGGCCAGCATGGCCAACAAAATGGGCCGCAGGTCGCGTCCCTTCTCGGCAAGCTGATATTCGAATCGGTTCCCTGGGTCGCCGTACGGAACGCGGGTCACCACGCCGTGCTCGCACAGCCAGTTCAGCCGATCGGTAAGGGTGTTACGGGCGATGCCAAGACGCCGCTGAATGTCGTCGAAACGAGTGAGGCCGAAAAACATTTCCCGCACGATCAGCAACGACCACCAATCGCCCACCACCTCGAGGGTCTGGGCGATCGAGCAGTTGATCTGTTCGAATGAGGCGCGCCGCACAACGCCAAGTTAGCCCACGCGCGTTCAGGCAGTCTAGTAATACAACTCAGGTGGAGCCGGAACCTCACTCGTCCTCGTCGTCGTTGGGCGTCACCATACCGACTGTCTTGGCTAACCACTTGGGTGCCAGCACCGAGATCGCGGTGGCTCCCCCGGTGGCGCCCAGCACGCCCGTCCAAGCGACCGGCCCCAGCGGCGTGCACCCGAAAAACTGACTGATGACCGGGGTTTGAATGATGCCGACCAAGACGCCCGCGCTACCCAGGGCCGTCGCCACGACCAGCGGGCTATTGCGACGCGTCAGCAGCGTTTGTGCCAGCTGCGTCGTCACCAAAGCGGTCAATCCCATTGTCGACGTTCGGCGTTCGGAGCCCGGCGTCCAGCGCCCGATGGCCCAGGCTGTCGTTGCGCCGGCGGCCGTGATGACGCCGCGGTTGACGATTTGGCGCATCAGCGGCGCGTCGAGCGAGGGCTTGGGCCCGGTCAGTACCTCGCGCTGGTGGGCACGGCGCGCCTCTTCGGCCTCCTGCTCGGTTTGGTACTCGTCGTCGTCGGGTTCTTCGTATTGCGAGGTGACCGCGACCGAAAGTGCGGGGAACATGTCGGTGAGCAGGTTGACCAACAGCAGTTGACGGGTCCCCACCGGCGCTCGCCCGGACCCGAACGCCGTCCCGATGATGGTGAACAGGACTTCACCGACGTTGCCGCCGACCAGAATCGTGACCGCATCACGCACGCCGGCCCACATACTCCTGCCCTCGACCAGTGCGTCGAGCAGCACGCCCAGATCGTCGTCGGTCAAGACGATGTCGGCGGCCCCACGGGCGGCTGAAGACCCGCGACCGCTCACCCCGATGCCGACGTCGGCCATCCGGATGGCGGCGGCGTCGTTGGCACCGTCGCCGACCATCGCCGTCACTCGCCCGGAGCGCTGCAGCGCCGCCACAATCTGCACCTTCTGTTCCGGACTGACACGGGCGAAAACCTGAACATCGGCGACGAGTTTGGCGCTCGCATCCTCGTCGAGGCCGATAAGCTCGGCTCCGGTCACCACCCGGACATCCGATGACAAACCCAACTGGCGGGCGATCGCCCGAGCGGTTACCGGGTGGTCGCCGGTTATGAGCACCACGTTGCGTTCGGCGTCCACCAGCGCTTCGATCAACGGACGCGAGGAGGGCCGCGCGGTGTCCGCTAATCCGACATAGCCGATCAACTCGAGGTCGTGCGCGGCGGCGTCGACGGCATCGGCGTCGGTGTCCTCGTCGGTGATCTCCCGGTCCCAGGAGCGCTGCGCCACCGCCAGCACGCGCAGGCCTTGCTCGGCGAGGCTGTGCACCAAAGACTCTGCATGCGCAAGGTCGGCGTCGGGGTCGGCGAACCGGCAGCGCGGCAGGACCTTCTCTGGAGCGCCCTTGAGCATCAGCGTCGGCGCCCCATTGCCCCTGCCCGCCGTACCAATCGCGGCGGCGTAGCCGCGACTGGACTCGAACGGTACCTCCGCGAGCACCGTCCATTCCGAATCAGCTTGGCCGTTAAGCGAACTCGCCGCGGTGAGGATGGCCTCGTCGGTGGCGTGCGCGTGGCCCTGCCCGTCGTGAGGCTGAGTGGTCGCCCGCGCGGCGTCCCGGAGCACCGTAACCGAGCGCGGATCGTCGGCATCCGGAAACGGATCCTCTGGCCTTGCCGAGCTCGGCACGGAACATACGACGCGCAAACGGTTCTCGGTGAGCGTGCCGGTCTTGTCGAAACATACGGTGTCGACGCGGCCCAGGGCTTCGATGGTGCGGGGCGCGCGGACCAGCGCTCCGCGCGCCGTCAAACGCTGGGCGGCGGAAAGCTGCGACAGGGTGGCCACCAAGGGCAGGCCTTCGGGGACGGCGGCCACCGCGATTGCGACGCCGTCGGCGACGGCTTGACGCAGTGACGCGCGGCGCAGCAACGCCAAACCGGTCACCGCTGCGCCACCGGCCAGCGTCATCGGAAGGACCTTGCTGGTCAGCTCTCGCAGCCGTGCCTGCACCCCGGCCGACGTTTCGACGTCGGCGACCGCGGAAATCGCGCGTTGCGCGGCGGTGCCGACTCCGGTGGCTACGACGATCGCGCGGGCATGTCCTGCGACGATGGTGCTGCCCTCGAACAGCATGCTCGCCCGGTCGGGATCGTTAACGGCGACCGGCTCCACCTGCTTGTCCACCGGCAACGATTCACCGGTGAGGAACGACTCGTCGACCTCGAGGTCGTCGGCCACCAACAGGCGGGCATCCGCCGGCACCACCTCCGGCGCGGCCAGGTCGATGACATCGCCGACCCGCAGCGACTTCGCGGACACCGTGGCGGTACGCGTGGCGTGCTGGGCCGCCTCCAACCGGCGCCGCGTGGACGCAACCGCCGGGACGACGACGCGGCGCACCGTCTGATCCTGCTCGGCGAACAGCTCCGCGGCTGCCGCCTCGGCCCGCAACCGTTGCGCCCCACCGGTAATCGCGTTGACGGTCATCACGCCCGCGACCAGAAGCGCGTCGACATTGCTGCCGACAATCGCCGACGCCGCCGCCCCGACAGCCAGGATTGGCGTTAGCGGATCGGCGAGCTCATGCCGCGTCGCGGCCGCCAGCCGCGCCAGATTGCTTCCGGGTTTCCGCAGCGGCGCCAGCAACGGGGCATAGGACAAGTCGTCGAGAACGCGGCGCCAGGCCGGAGCACCGGGCTCCACGGCCAACGGTCGCGCGCCGCCGGCCAGTCGCGAGTAGACGATCTCGGGGTCCAGAGCGTGCCAGGCGGTCAGCGGTTGCGGGGTGGGATCAGCCAGCCGCAGCACCTTGCTGGCCGAGTAAGCGCCAGCCAGCAACGCAGTCGCTGCGGCTGCGTTGACCGGATTGAACCAGCGCCGCAAGGTAATTGGGTTAGAGGCTCTGTTGGGCTCACCGGTGACCAGCAGCAGCCCGGCCAGCGTGGTGCCGCCCTGGGCGAGGCGCACGGAGGATTCACTGGCTGACCGGGCCACGGGCAGTGCCGATAGAACCCGCACCGTCGCAGCCAGATCGGTGCCGGTGATGATGTCGGCGGTCCACGGTGTCGCCGCGTGCGGATCGTCGAGGGCGACCCCGACGTCGGCGATGGCCAGTGCGGCTAGCGTGTCGGTCGATGCGAAGTCCCGGTGCAAGGCGGTGATCAGCAATACCGGTCCGCGATCCGTCCGCAGCTCACGTACCAACTTCAGCAGCGGCGTACCAGGCGGATGTATCGCGCCAACGCTGGCGGAAAGGTCTTCGGTGCCGGCCACGTGGCGCAAGACCACCCGGGCTCCGGTCCGGTGCGCGGTCTGCAGCAGCGGGATCGCAAAGGGGTCGACCTCCCAGCCAACCTCGACACGGCCGACGCATTCGCCATCTACCACCAGGTCCGCGTGTTCGAGGCCTTGGGCGGGCGTCGCCGAAGGCCCTTGCACCGGAACCCATCTCAGGCGCGCGCCAGTGGCCGGCAACTCATCGGGGTCCGGCTCGGGGGCCTCCTCACCGTGCAGCAGGGCGTCGGCAACCTCATAGACCCGGTCGTCGTCCCAGCCGGGTGCCTCTCCGTGCACACGCAGGACGGCGCGGTGATCGCCGCGCAGCGCGGCGCCGTCGATGACGACCACCTTCACCCGATCCAGGCGGCGCAGGGCGCCCGGGTCGAGCACCAGTTGGCCGGCGTTGGCGAGCCCGCGACCCAGTACCGCCGCGAACGCCTGTCGGCCCATATGCGCGGCTCGTGGCACCCCGGCCAGGATCGCGCCGGCTGCGTCTTCGGTCCCACCGCCGGCGAGCAGCGCACTCGCCGCGGCTATCAACGAACCGTTCGCCGCCGAGTCGATATAGTTTTCGACGGGCCCCTTCATCGACCCTTTCGCGGTGTCGAGCGCGGCGTCGATGGATCCGCCGACCACGACGTGCGAAGCCTCACCCGCCGCGGCGGCTGCCCAGCTGTGCCGCGGCGCCTGCGATCTTGGCCCGGCTGACGAGATGACCGGGACGACCGGCGCTTGCGGTCTGCTGGGCGAGGCCAGCTGAGGCTCCCGGTCTCGCCACACGCGACGGTGAGCCGCCGCCTCGGATAGTTGAAAGCCACGTTGCGCCAGATCCAGCAGCGGTGTGCCGATCGCTTGGGTCAGCCCATTCGCCGCCGCCGTCGTGGCGCTGAGCGCAATATCGGTGCCCACCCGCCCCAGTCGCGACTCCAGGAGTGACACCATCCTCGGTTGATGATTGATGAGAGCGGCCGCAGCCCGGGTGGTTTGCGGTGCAGCGGGCAGGCGGGTGACCCAGCCGGTAACCGCGGCACCCATCGCGACCAGATCCATTGCCGCGGCGGTTAGCGGCACCAGAATCGCCAACGGGTCACCCGGGTCGGCGAATGGCGCGGAAAGAGGTGCCGACCCCGACCCCGCCAGGGTTAGGTCGGCAGCCACGGCGCCAACCACGTCACGCACCTCGTCCAAGACGGCGTCGTTATCCACGCCCTCGTCGAGTTCGACCACCAGCCTGCCCAATGAGCCTTCGACATGGGCCTCGGCCACGCCCGGAATCCTGCGAACCGGCTCCTCTACTACCGCGGCATGCTCGTGCCAGCGCGGGAACGGCAGCAGCGGATCCAGGTCCAGGTGCACCCGCTGATCGCTTTGCCAGCGCACCGGCGGCTCGGGGTGGTCGGCGGAGCCATTCACGGAATTGCCCGTCCCGAGCACACGGCCGGTCGATTGCGCCACCGATTGCATGACGGGGCCGGCCAGCTCCACCATCGGGCTGGCCAGCATCTGGACCGTGCCCGCAGCACCAGTCGCCGCGTTGACGCCGGCTCGCACCACCTGTGCTGCGCCACCGGTCACACCACCGGCCAAGCTACCCACTAGTCCGGGCACGCCCGGAATCTTCATCCCGTCACCCTTCAATTACTTCCACTGCGCCTAATCCTTATGGCGTCGTAGCCACATGTCTACCGACATGCGCAGAGATAGGCCGTGCGATGTCCTCGGTTGACTGTGGTCACTCGCGGAGTTCGGTCACTCGCGAGGGATGCGACCGCTGCAACAGCTAGGAGGCTTACCGGGTTGACGGTAAACCAAACGCGGTAAAGAGCGCCGGATCCAGAAAGACGGTGAGGGCGGCGATCCCCACAGCGCCCCCGCTGACGGACGCTGTGAGGACGTGTATGGAATGGGCCCGCATCACGTGGTCGGCGCCGCGACGGTATTCGGCAACGGCGGGCTGCCCGTTCGCGGCCGTCGGGATCAGCACCATGTCGCCCGCCTTGGTGAAAGCACGCGCGACCAGGAAGCGCACCACGGTGTCTCGGCCGGTGAACCATATGGGTAGAGGAGGCATTTCGAGCTTGACGTCGGCTTGCAGTAACGCGGTGAGGGCGGCCATGTCCGCGTTTTCGAATGCCGCGCAGTAGCGGTCAAGCAGCTCACGTCTCTCGGCGTCGTCGGGTTCGACCGAGCTTTCTTCGGTGGGGGAGACCTCGGCGAGATGGGCGCGGGCCCGCTGCAGGGAGCTGTT
Organism: Mycobacterium sp.; assembly: GCA_035569455.1. Taxonomy (GTDB): domain Bacteria; phylum Actinomycetota; class Actinomycetes; order Mycobacteriales; family Mycobacteriaceae; genus Mycobacterium. The sequence continues at coordinate 21,270 of DATMMZ010000219.1, forward strand.
GACCGCGGCGGGCGTGGTCTCGAGAAGCTCGGCAACCTCGGCGGCGCTGAATTGCACGACATCGCGCAGAATCAACACGGCTCGCTGGCGTACCGGAAGTTCCTGTAGGGCCGTCATAACGGCCAGCCGGACACTTTGTCTTGCGGTGACGGCGTCTTCTGGGGTCTCGAACATCAATGCGTCGGGGATCGGCTCAAGCCAGTCACGGGCCCGACCGTTCCCTTCGAGACTGGTGTCCGGGTCGATCGAGCCGTCGCCCAGGCCGGCCGGCAGCACTCGGCGGGCGCGGTTCTCCAGCGCGCGCAAGCATGCGGTCGTGGCGATCCGGTACAACCAGGTCCGCAACGCCGCGCGTTGCTCGAACGCCTCATACCCACGCCAGCCGCGCAGGTATGTTTCCTGGACCAGATCCTCGGCGTCATGCACCGAACCGAGCATCCGGTAACAGTGCGCAATCAACTCGGCGCGATACGGCGCCGCCTGCTCCATGAAATTCTCCTGAGCCGGCACGGTAAGGCTCCTTCCGACATTCATATAGATACGCCCGGCGGCTGGAATTCATCGGTTTGACCTGGGCGGCGATGAATCGCGGTGCCGCGACGTATCTGCATTAGAAATCGATCCGCATCACTGAAAGCGAGTATGACCATGAACAAGCCCCTGCAAGCAGACGGCGATGACCTCGTCGGCTCAATGGCGATCGTGACCGGGGCGAGCCGTGGGTTCGGCCGCGCCATCGCCACGGCGCTGTCGGCGGCCGGAGCTCACGTCATTGGTGTCGCGCGCGCCCAATCCCAGCTCGACGAGGTGCGCGACGAGCTGGGAGAAACCTTCACGACGGTGACCGCCGACGCCGCCGATCCCGCCACGGCCGACCGGCTGCTCGACGAGTATCAGCCGCGCACACTGGTGTTGTGCGCCGGAGCCGCCCCGCAGATGAGCCCGCTGCCCGACCAGACGTGGGAGAGCTTCAGCCGGAACTGGAACATGGACGTCGCGCAGGCGTTTCACTGGACCCGTTACGCGCTGCGGCGCCCGCTGGCGCCCGGCAGCGTGGTGATCGCACTGTCCAGTGGCGCCGCGGTCAAAGGGTCGCCATTGAGCGGCGGCTATGCCGGGGCCAAGGCCACCGTCAGGTTCATCGCCAGTTACGCGGCTATGGAATCGCAACGGGCCGGGTTGGGGATCGACTTCGTCTCCGTTCTCCCGCAGCTGACCCCGGCCACCGACCTGGGTGCCAAGGCGGTCGCGGCCTACGCCGAGCGGCAAGGCCTCGACGTCGACACGTTCTTGCGGTCGTCGGGACCCGCGCTGAGCGCCGAGCAAGTCGGCAAGTCGGTACTGCAGATCGCCAGCCGCGACACCCAGGGTCACGGCGCATACCTGATCACCTCGTCGGGCCTGTCACCATTGGCCTGACGCCACTGAAAGAGAAAGGCGGAGATCGCAAATGGAAACACCCCCGATCGTGTCGGCCCACGAGTGGGCGGCCGCACATCAGCAACTGCTGGTCAAGGAGAAGGAACTGACCCGGGCCCGCGACGAGCTGGCGGCATCGCGCCGGCGGATGCCATGGCTGGAGGTGGACACGGAGTACGAGTTCGAGGGGCCCGAGGGCAAGGTGAGCCTGCTGGGGCTCTTCGGTGGCCGACGCCAGCTGATCATCTACCGCGCATTCTTCGAGCCCGGCGTCCACGGCTGGCCGGACCACGGCTGCCCAGGCTGCTCCATGATCGCCGACCACACCGGCCACCTGGCCCACCTGAACGCCCGCGACACCACGCTGGTGTTCGCATCGCGGGCGCCGCAGGCGGACATCGAGCGGCTGAAGGAGCGGATGGGCTGGCGGATGCCGTGGTACACGATCACCGACGGCAGTGGGCATTCGTGGGACGCCGACTTCGGCGTGGACGAGTGGCACGGCACCAACGCGTTCATCCATAACGGTCCCCGCGTGTTCCGGACCTACTTCATCAACAACCGCGGCGACGAGGTGCTGGGCAACACCTGGACCTTCCTCGATATGACAGCGCTCGGGCGCCAGGAGAACTGGGAGGACTCGCCAGAGGGCTACCCGCAGAGCGCGCCCTACGAGTGGTGGGCCTGGCACGACGCTTACGCCGAGCACGTGCCGTCACGCTGGTTCGGTGAGCCGGACCCGAACGATCCCAACGACCAGCGCCCGCCGCAAAGCGCCTAATCAAGCGGAAAATGATCGGTAATCAATAACAAGATGTAGCGGTAGCCGTCGAACGGCTACGAATCGCAATATTCGTGTTGGGGAACCCCGGAAAACGGTCTATAAATACCGATGGTTCGAGCGTCCGACCTGGTACCCAGCCGGGAACGACTTCTCGATGACCTGCAGCTGGTGGTCAACTCTGGACTCGAGCTCGAGCACTACGCAGCTATCGCCGAAGGCTTTCGATTCGAGAACAATGTAGCGCTGACCGCAGTCGGTGATCGGGTCGCCCGAGTGCAATTTCTCGACCGGTACCGATTCCGGGGTTCCTAAGGAGTCCATCCTGATACGTTAGGGCAATTCCACGGGTGAGGGAATAGGACTCCTATCCCGTGTCGGCCTGTCGCTGCTTGAAGAAGACACTGACGTGAGATATCAAACCGTCGTCATTCTGCTCGAACAGGAGGCATTCCGGCCACGCGGCCGGCGCGCCGTCGATTTCGAAGGATTCGGTCAGCTCGACGAACGAGACGCGGTTGTCGACGTGCGAGACTCGCTTGACATCTAGCCGGTGGCCCTTGAGTGTGGTGAGGATTTTGCGCAGGTAGGCGACGTAGTGGTCCTTGCCTTCGATGAGGTCGCAGAACGGGCCTTCCCGGCTCAGGCCTTCGTCGGCGATCGTGGTGGCCAGGCCGTCCCAATCGTGGGCGGTGAGGAACTCCAGGTAGCGCTCTACCACCCCGCGCGGCTGCGACTCCACGGAAATCACAGTAGGGCAACTCGATGGACGAGGGAACGGGCAAGATGGTGCGGTGGCCGGTCCCAGCACGCCCCAGTCGCCGACCGAGGCGCCCTCCTGTTACTGGCATCCCGATCGCGCGACGCAACTTCGCTGCACCCGCTGCGATCGACCCATCTGCCCGGACTGCATGCGCAGCGCCGCCGTCGGGCAGCACTGCATTGAGTGCGTCCGGGCGGGTGGCCGAAGCGTTGTGCAGCCGCGGACGCAGTTCGGCGGGCGAGAACGGTCGGCCATACCGGTGGTCACGTATGCGCTGATCGCGATCAACGTGTTCACCTTCATCCTGCAGATGGCGATCGGAAATTTGGAAAGGCAGCTCGCTCTGTGGCCGCCGGCCGTCGCGGATGGCCAGTTTTACCGATTGGTGACCGCGGCGTTCTTGCACTACGGGCCGACCCATCTACTGCTGAATATGTGGGCGCTATACGTGGTGGGTCCGCCCCTTGAGATGTGGCTCGGCCGGCTGCGGTTCGGCGCGCTGTATGCGTTGAGCGGGCTGGGTGGGTCGGTGCTGGTCTACCTGCTGGCGCCGCTCAACACGGCGACGGCGGGCGCATCGGGCGCGGTGTTCGGCCTTTTCGGTGCGACGTTCGTGGTGGCGAGGCGGCTCAACCTCGACTTCCGCTGGGTCGTCGCGATCATCGCGATCAACCTGGCCTTCACGTTTGTGGTTCCGGCGGTCAGCGCGCAACGGATCAGCTGGCAGGCGCACGTGGGCGGGCTGGTCACCGGTGGGCTGGTCGCCGCGGCCTTCGTTTACGCTCCGAGACAAGGTCGCAACCTGATCCAAGCCGCGGTGACTGTAGGTGTATTGGCCGTGTTCGCCGCGCTGGTCTGGTGGCGCACGGGCGTCCTCGTTACGGAGTTGGGCATATGAGTTGGTGGGTTGCGCACGCCGAGCGGACGCTCAGCGAAGACGTGCCCGCGCCGCCGGAACAGGTCCGCGATTTCTACGTGGACCTGGACAACATCAAACTCGTGCACCCGCTGATCGTTTCGGTCGAAACGGTGTCGCGCACTCAAATCCCGGGCGGTTACCGGCAGAGCTACCGCGTGGCGGACCGAATTCCGCTGGGGCCGTTCACCATGCGGATCACCTACCAGGCGCGGCTGGATGTCCCCACCGAGGGCCCCGAAGTTCGTCCGGTGCTGACCGAGGCGGATCAGTCACCCGGCGTGCGGCTGCGCGGAACCGTGAGCTTCGAGCCGATCGACGCAGGCACCCGCGTCACCGAGCGGATACGGATCGCGGCGCCGCGGCCACTGGCCGCAATGACGACGCGCGAGGCGGTCAAGGCGCACATCGCGATGCTGGCCGGAATCCGGCGGCACTTCGAACCCGCTTGATTTAGCGGGGCTTCCATTCCGAGGTGAGAGCCAGCTCCGACAGGTATTTCGTCGAGCTCCAGCCGCCGTCGACGACGATCGTCTGGCCGTTGATGAAGGCCCCGCCGGGGGAGCACAAGAACGCCACGGTGCTCGCGACGTCCTCCACCGTGCCCAAGCGCTGATGCGGCGTCATCTCGGTGTTTATCCGCCTGAACCGCGCGTCCTGCAGGCGATGTTCGGTCATCGGCGTCTGGATGACCCCGGGGGCCACCGCGTTGCAGCGGATTCCTTGCGATCCGTATTCGCAGGCGATATGAGTGGTCAGCGCCGTGAGGCCGCCCTTGGCGGCCGAGTAGGCACCGCCGCGCAGGCCGCCCACGACGGCGAACGTCGAGGTGACGTTGATGATCGCGGAGCCGGGCCCCATGTGCGGCAGCACCTCACGAATCAAACGGAACGGCGCACGCAGCATCAAACCGAGGAAATGGTCCAGCGATTGGTCGTCGGTCTCATGCACCGGCTTGGGACTGCCGACCCCGGCGATGTTGATCAGAAAGTCGACGTGCCCCCACCGGTCGACCGCGAGGTCCGTGATTCGTCTGGGTGCATCGTCGTCGGTGAGGTCGACGGCGAGCGCGGCGACCCGATTGGAATCGGAATTGATTTTCGCCAAGGCGTCCGCCAATTCGCTCAGCTTGACCTCGCTGCGTCCGGTTGCCAGCACCGCCATCCCCATCTCGGCGAGCTTTGTCGCGCAACCGGATCCGATCCCGCCGCTCGCCCCCGTTACGATCGCTACCTGCATTTGATGTTCTTCCCGTAGGCCGGTTGGAGGCAGAACTTCACGCCGACCGGCTGTGTCGCTTCGCGGCCTTGGCGTGACGGCAGGCGTTGCCGCGCGCCATGGAGCTTGCGCCCGGGTAGCTGCGTGTGCCGAGCGACCGGTGTCAGTTGGATGCCGTCTCCATCACGCATCTGCATGTCCCAACCGTAGAGGTAATCACCGATAACTCAGACCCATCGACGCGCCACCAGCGACTGGCGTTGCCGGTCCCGCCGGGGCCCGAACTGCCGTCGGGGCGTCGATGCTGGTGTCCTCATCCACCGGATCCACCGGCCGGCTCCCTCACCCCACCCGACCGGGATGCGGCTAGCGCAGGGCTTATCGGGACTTGTGATTGCCGTCAAAACGGCTGCAGCGCAAGATGATAACGAATGCCGGCAACACGCCGTATCTAATACCCTACGTGACTCGGTGAATCGGCAGCGCCAAACGGCGCCTAACATTCCGAGCGCGCCGGCCCAACGGTGCCTGGCTGGTCGGTGAGGCGGTGGCCAGCCCGAAAGAACCGTCTTGCCGCGCACGGTCCAGACGGTACCGATGGGCAAGGAATCACGGGTCTGCTGTAGCTGGCGGGACGATCGCCAGGTTGCTCGCGCGGCAAGCGGTTGGCCCGCACCCGTAGTTCCGCGTCGTAAGTGCTTGCGACCACACGCATCACGAAATGGTCTAGTGCGTGTTGGTTCTTGCTAGACCGCCGCTGTGGACGTAGCTGAGCAAACGCCATCTGCAAGGGCCGGGTCGTAAATATACTGGTCACAGCTTTCAGGTCTAGAGTGCAGGGATGACCTGGCAAAAAATCGTCATTGCGCATTTCGGCGGTCCCGAGGTCCTGGATCTGACCGAGGAGTCCACGATTCCCGAACCCGGTCCCGGCGAGGTCCGCATCAAGGTTCTTGCCGCCGGTACGGGCTTCACCGATATCTTCATCCGGCGCGGCCGGTACCCGGACTATAAGGGCCCTGTTCCGTTCACCCCTGGTTACGACATCGTGGGTCTCGTCGACAAGGCTGGACCGGATGTGGCATCACCACGCGAAGGTCAGGTGGTCGCCGATCTGTGCGTCGTCGGTGGCTATACCCAGTACGCGATTCGGCCCGCACAGTTCCTGGTGCCGGTGCCCGACGGCGTCGATCCGGCCGAGGCGGTGTGCATCCCGCTGGCCTATCTCACCGCGTTCCAGATGCTCACCCGCTACCGCCGACTCGCGCCGGGCGCAACGATCCTCGCGATCGGCGCCTCCGGCACCGTCGGCACGGCGCTACTCGATTTGGCGCGGCACTTCGGCGTGAAAGCCATCGGGACGTGTTCGGCGGCCAACATGGCCGTCGTTGAGGAATTCGGCGCAACGGCGATTGACTATCGCGACGGGGATTTCGTCGATGCCGTGCGAAAGCTCACCGCTGAGCTGCTGCCACCAGATCACCTGCGCCGCACCGGGGTCGATGCCGTCTTTGATGCGATCGGCGGCGCGCATTTCGCCCGTTCATTCGCCTGCTTGGCGCCTGGCGGCCTGCTCGTCGGCTACGGGTCACAGACGATGGCCGATGGACGCGAAGGCCTGCTTTCAGCCGGACTAGGCCTGGCCCGACTCAAACTCTGGGACACCTTCAATGTGCTGTTCAGCCGCCGCCGCGCGAAGTGGTACAGCATCACCGCCCGCAGAAAGACACACCCAGAGGACTTCAAAGCCGACATGGCTACCCTGTTCGATCTGCTGCGCGACGGCGCCATCCATCCGGTGGTGATCGACCGGTTGCCCCTGGCCGCCGCGCGAGAGGTGCATACCCGCATTGACTCCGGCGGACTTGGCGGAAAAATCGTTCTGGTTCCGTGGCAGGCCCCGGTGCACGATCCTCAGCCGACAACGGCGCTTGCCGCCGACTCGAAAACCTGAAACGCAGTCGCCGCACCTCGTCGTATACGTCATTTCAGCGAGTCCGAAAGTTCTCGCCTGCCTTCATGAGCGCCGCCTTGATCTGGTGCTTCAGTATCTTGCCCGCATCGTTCTTCGGTAGGCCATCCCAAATGACCACCTGCTCGGGAACTTTGAACCGCGCAACGCCTGAGGCCTCCAGGAAGCGGCGCAAGTCGGCCACATCCGGGCCGGGCGTGGCCGTTGGCACGACGACGGCGCATGCCCGCTCTCCGGTGCGGTCATCGGGCAGGCCGACGATGGCGATCTCGGCGATGCCGGGATGGCCGGTCAGGATGTCCTCGACTTCCTTGGGCGAGATGTTCTCGCCGTTGCGGATGATGATGTCCTTGGCCCGTCCGGTGACAACGAGGTACTCGTCGTCGACCCAGCGTGCGAGGTCCCCGGTCCGGAAATACCCGTCGGCGTCGAAGGATTCGGCCTCGTCTTCGGAATGCTGGTAGCCAACCAGCATCTGCGGCCCGCGGGCGTGGATTTCCCCGGCGACCAGCTTGACGTCGGCCAGGCCGACCCGGCCGTCGGTGTCTGCGGCGTGATCGCGCTGCTGCGGCGACCCGACGGTCGTGACCGGCACTTCCGTCGAGCCGTAGACGCGGGTGACCACGGCTGGCTCAAAATACGCTGCCGCCCTTCGCATCAACGACGGCGACACGGAAGCGCCCCCGCAGATGAACACCTTCAGATCGGGCAGACGCGAACCGGCGCGCTCCGCGGCGGCCAGCATCTGTTCGAGGAACGGCGTTGCACCGGCCATATGAGTGCAATGTTCGGCCTGCATGAGCCGGACTGCGTCGTCGCCGTTCCAGTGATCCATCAGCACCGCGGTGGTGCCCAGCAGCAGCGGGCATTCGAACGCATAGATGGAACCGCCGATGTGCGCGATCGGCGACGCAACCAGGAACCCGTCGCCCGGCTCGACAAGCCAGTTGTCTCGGATCTGGCAGATCAGTGCATGAACCGAGTTATGGCTGTGCAGAATACCTTTCGGGCGCCCGGTAGTCCCAGAGGTGTACAGGATCATGCGCACGGCATCGGGGTTCAGCGTCGGCAGCTGTATGGTAACCGCCTGCGGGGTGCGCAGCGACGCGAACGGGATGTGGTCCGCGCTCGCATCCCCGCGAACCACCACGACGTCCGGCGGCGATTCGATCTGGGCGGTCACCCGCCGCAGCATCGCGGCATAGTCGTGGCGGCCGAAACTCGCTGGGACAAAGACCATCCGGCTGTCGGCGTCTTCGAGGATGAAACGCAGTTCGCGGTCCCGCATGGACGGCAGGATCGGGTTCGCCACCATTCCCGCCAGGGTCGTGGCCCAATAAATCACCGCGGCTTCGTGCCAGTTGGGCAGCATGAACGACACCACGCTGCCCGGGGGAATGCGGGCATGCAGCGCGTGCGCGAGCGTCGTCGCCTGCTGGTAGAGGGTGTGGCAGTCCAGGCGTCGGTCGCCGTCGACGAGCGCCACGCGGTGCGGCATGCGCCGCGCGGCGTCGAGCAGCGAGTCGGCAAGCGTGCTGTGAACCCACCAACCGCGGGCATAGGCGTCGGCGGCGCGTTCGTTGTCCCAACGGACCCGCCGTCCGCCGATCAGTTTTCTGTCCACTCCGACGTTTGAGCTTAGCCGCGTACCCGCCGCATCGTCATCGAGTGACGGAAGCGCGACGCAGGATGGGTGTTGATGGTGACCTGGGCGACCAGCCCGTCGGACGTCTTGTAGGTGCGTTGCACCTGCAGAGCCGGCGTCCCGGATTCGACGTCGAGGCCGCCCGCCAGCGCCGACGGAATCACCACGGCGGCGATTTCCTGTTGCACCTCAACGATACTCAGGCCGAACAGGTCTTCGATCAGCGGAAAAATGGGGCCCTCGTGACGCTGTAGCAGCCTACCGACGGCGGCAAAGGCACGGTTGATGTAGTACTCGGTGCGGCAGAGTGCAGGCTCTGAGGTTTCGGCTTGCCGGAAGCCCCGGACGGTTAGCCATTGTTCTCCAGTCGTCAGCCCGGTCCGAGCCGCCATCTCATCGTCGATCGTCACCATGGCGATGGATTCGATAGCGAACCGCGCGCCCGTCGCAAACGCCACCAGGTCGTTGATCGACATGACGTGCTGCACGTAGGAGTCCGACGAGGGGCGCGGTACGACGAGGGTTCCGGTTCGCGGGCGCGACGACACCAGGTTGTCTTCGCGCAGACGTCGCAGCGCTTCCCGAATTGTGTAGCGACTGACTGCAAATCGCTCACACAGCTCGTGTTCGGTGGGCAATTGCGATCCCACCGGATACACGCCATCCACAATCTCCTTCCGCAAGGTACGCGCGACCTGGAGATAGCGATGATCGACGACTTTGGCTTCCGACATCACAGTCCTTCAGGAACGGTCTTCCCGGCGCAATGCCAGCAGACTGCCCTCCGCGTCTGCCGAAACATATACCGTGCCATCGGGCCCGGCGGCGATGCCGGCGAACGGTCCCTGCGGTCCGGAGAACGGCGGCATTCCGAGCAGCGGCTTGGGGATCACGCCGGGAGGGGCGCCCACCGGTAACCCCGAAGCGATGGTGTGCCGGGTTTGGCTGTCCAGGTCGAATGCGACGAGCTCCCGAGCGCCGGCGTCGACAACGTAAAGCTGTCCGTCGCGCACCAGGATGCCCTGGGGTCGCTGCAAACCATCCAACACTGTGGTCGTTCCGTGGCTGTCCAGCTTCACCACCCGACCGGCACCCGCTTCCGAGACCAGGCAAGTCCCCTCGGGACTTACTGCCACGCCGATCGGTTCATTCAACCCGGAGGCCAGTACCCCGACGTGGCCCGGCCGGATCGACAGCACTCGTCCCGCTCCGAGTTCGGCCACCACGACAGTCCCGGCGGAGGCCACCGCAACCCCGTAGAGCTGGTCGAAACCCTCTGCTATGACTTCACTTTCGTTGCTGCCCGGCCGGTAACGCGAAACCTGGCCGTTGGAGGTGGTGACGACGAACTCGCCCGCTCCCACCCCTCCGTTAGCAGAGGTCAGACCGCGCAGGAAGCCTGGATACCCCGGGCTGAACAACATTCCGGCGGTGCGTAGCGTGCCGTCGGGGTGCAGCACGTAGAAGTAGGTTCCGTCGGCAACATAGAGGTTGCCATCGGCGCCGACCGTCAGGTCCAGCGGCCAGTTGAACCCGCCCGCCAGCACCGTCCGAGCCTCTCCGCCGCCGAGGATTTCGGTGATCTCGCCGGTGAAATTCGAGACGAACAGCCGCTCACCCACGAAGGTGAGGTTGTCCAGGCCGGGATTCAGGGTTGCCAGCACCGTCCGCGCACCGTTGCGCGGATCTATACGCAGCACCTGGCCGCTGTGCACCTGGGTGGAAACGATGCGGCCCCTGGAATCGAACTTCACCGCGTCGGGGACGCCGAGATCGCCCGCAACCCGTTCGGGCGCACCGCCTTCGGGGTCGATGCGCCAGATCTCGTTGGCCCCCATCAGCGGGAAATACAACAAGCCGTCGGGCCCGACCTCCATCGCGTTGGGTGACGGTGCGTTCTCCAGCAGCACCCGTGGCGCGCCGCCGTTCGGATCGAGTTCGAGCAGGCGTCCGCCTTCCCTGCACTCGCCGATTAGCAACCGGCCCCGATGAAAGGTGATGCCATTGGCGGACGGCACGTCATCGCGAAGCACCCGGGTATGGCCGGCGGCGTCACGCACGCTGACCCGTCCGTCCATGACCTCGGTGGCGTAGAGATTGCCCCTCGGGTCAAACGCCACGTCGTCGGGTGCGATGATCTCGCCGCCCTTGGCGCTGATGGTGTCCAGCTGGCCGGTCGCCAGGTCGAGCGCGCTGATCTGGCTGCCGGTCACCTGTGCGATGTAGACCCGGCCGTCGGGACCGGTGCGCAGACCGTTGGCGCCGAAGAGCCGGCTGGGCGGGGTCAGCCGCTGCAGGCTCCAGCCTTCGGCGAGGCTTGCTGGCCGCGCGGAAAGATAGCGCCCAGCTTGATGCGTCAATTCGGTTCCGGCCATCACCGCTCGCACGATAGCAATCAGTCAATAGTCCAGACAATACTCCGCGCACAAATACACCGGCCCCTTGACGCGCTGGCCTTCGGCAGAGAATCATGCTGTCTGATGGATGCACGTCATTATCTTGTCCGGACAATTGTCTGATCGATGGAACACGACTTACTCAGCCTTGCCGGGCGCATCGTCGTGGTCGCCGGCGCCGCGGGCGGCGGCATCGGCACCGCCGTCACGCGCACGGTCGCCCAGGCGGGCGCGACTGTGGTCGCGGTGAGCCGCGGTCAAGACAACCTCGACCAGCACCTCGGGCCGCTGATGGCCGACGGTCTGTCGATCGTGCCCGTCGCGGCTGACGTCTCCACCGATAACGGCGTGCAAGCGACGATGGAGGCAGTGAGCCAGACCGACGGAGAGCTGCACGGGCTGGTCAACGTGGCGGGGGGCGCGGATCCGTCGAGTTGGATGCCGTCGACCCGGGTAACGCGCAGCGACTGGCGCGAATTGTTCACCCGGAACCTGGAGACGATGTTCTTCATGAGCCAGGCCGTGGCCGCGGAACTGAAGCGGCGCAAGAGGTCCGGCTCGATCGTCTCGATCTCGTCGATCAGCGGGATGAACACCGCGCCTTTCCATATCGCTTACGGCACCGCCAAAGCCGCGATCGCGGCGGTCACCCGCACCATGGCGCTCGAGTTGGCTGCTGACGAGAACGGCACCGCGATCCGGGTCAACGCAGTGGCACCCGGGGTTACCGAGACACCGGCGTCGCGCACCTATGTGGATGAAGACCCCGAACGTGACCGTCGTGCCATTGCGATGGGACGGCGCGGCCGCCCGGACGAAGTGGCCGGCGTCATTCTCTTCTTGCTGTCGGACCTGTCGAGCTACATCACCGGGCAGACGTTGCTGGTGGACGGAGGACTGAACCTCAAATGGGGGCACCTGGCCGCCGACAACACCTCGTTGTTCCTCAAGGACGAGTCGTTCCGCGCGGCGATCACCCGCTGGGACGAGGCCTGAGGATCGGAAATGGAGGATGCGATGGATGCGCCTGACGAGTTGACCGGGCCTGTAACGATTCCGGTCGAAGCGTATATCTCCGAGGACTACGCCCGCGCCGAACGCGACAAGCTGTGGCGCAGGGTCTGGCAGCAGGTCGGCCGGGTGGAGGACCTGCCCAAGGTGGGCAGCTACCTGACCTACGACATCCTGGACGATTCCGTGCTAGTCGTGCGGACCGGTGCCGACACATTCAAGGCGCACCACAACGTCTGTATGCACCGCGGCCGGCGCCTGATAGACACCCCCGAGAGGGTGAAAAGCGCTTGCGGCCACAGGAAGTCGTTCGTCTGCGGGTTCCATGGCTGGACCTACGATAACGACGGCAACTGCATCCACGTGCCCGAGCGGGAGGATTGGCAGGGCGCGCTGACGCCGGCGAACACCCATCTGGCGCCGGTCAGCGTCGACACCTGGGGCGGCTGGATCTGGATCAACATGGATCCCGACTGCGTCCCGTTGCGCGACTACCTCGAGCCCGCCGCCACCATGCTCGATCCCTTCCCGTTGCAGGACATGCGCTGCAAATGGCGCAAATGGCTGCATTTCGAGTGCAACTGGAAGGTCGCGATGGAGGCTTTCAACGAGACCTACCACGTCGCCACCACGCACCCGCAGTTCAACAAGTTCGGCAACTTCCGTGGCTGGGCCGTCGCGCAGGGAAAGCACAGCAACATCGGCTACGACGCGCCCAAGGATCTGGCGGAGACCAAGTCGAAGATCCGGCTCGGCACGGGTGCCGACCCCCGCATCTCGACCGCCGAGATGCAGATCTACACCCTGGAGGAAACCAACGCCACCACTACCAGAACACTGGTGGAGGCCGCGCGCCGGCTCGTCGACGAGCTGCCCGAAGACGCGCCCGCCAACAAGGTGCTCGAGCACTGGCTGACGTCCGCTCGGCGCGACGATGCCGCGCGGGGCGTGGTCTGGCCGACGATCGATCCCGAACACCTGGCCAAGAGCGGCACCGCGTGGCAGATCTTCCCGAACTTTCAGATCGGGCAGGGCCTAACGACGGCGCTGTGCTACAGCGCCCGGCCCCGCGGCTACGACCCCGACAAATGCATCTTCGAGGCGGCGTGCTACGAGTTGTATCCCAAAGGTGAAGAGCCGCAAACCGAGTGGGAGTATGCGCCAAAGGACGACCCGAACTGGAGCAGCGTGCTGCCTCAGGACTTCTCCAACATGGCCGCCGTCCAGCAGGGCATGAAATCGCTCGGCTTTCGGGGTCCAAAGCCCAACCCCTACATGGAACGCAGCACCGCAAATCTGCACCGCAACCTCGCCAAGTACATGGGCTACGGTGCACCACGCAAACTCGAAGGAGATTGATCGATGAAAGTCAACCTTGGGTTCGGATCGCACAACTCCCACGATTGGGAACGCGTGTTGGCCGGGGATTTCGGCCACCCACCCGCGACCGCCGACTGGGAGTGCGTGCAGGCCACACTCGCAATCGCCGATCTGGCCGAACCGCTCGGGTTCGACGGCATCTGGATGCCGGAGCACTGCGGGACCCCATATGGCATGACGCCCAACCCGATTCAGACGTTGAGCTATTTCGCCGGACGCACCGAACGCGTCAGCCTCGGCACTTTCGTCGTCGTCGCGCCGTGGTGGCACCCAGTCCGGCTGGCGCACCAGATCGCCTACCTCGACATCCTCTCCAACGGCCGATACACGACGATCGGAATCGGCCGCGGAGTCTCAAAGGGAGAGTTCGACGCCGTCGGCGTACCCCGTGAGGAAAGCCGGCAGCGGTTCAACGAAACTCTCGACATCCTGCAGCTGGCGCTCTCCGGGAAGCGGTTCTCCTACGAAGGAGAGATCTTCAGCGTTCCCGAGATGTCACTTCGTCCCCAACCCCAAAGTAGCGACCTGTTTTCGCGCATCTACAGCTCATCGTCGACCGCCGAGTCGCTGGAGATCTTGGCACGGCGGGGAATGGTTCCACTCTTTGTAGGCAACAAGCCGATCGAAGATGCCGGACGAGAAGTGCAGAAGGTGAACACGTTCCGCAAGGAAGAGGGCCTGCCGCCCTGCCAGCCGAAGAACGTCATGTTCATGTACTGCACGACCGAGGACCCAGGCAAATCCGAGGAATGGATCTGGACCGCCAACCGCGATGTCACCGTGCACTACGGATTCGCGGACGCGTCAAACTTCAAGGGCGTCAAGGGATATGAAGCCTATGCGGCCAGAGAAGCCACCGCGACCGCGGTGCTTGCCTCGTCGGTCACCGGTGACGCCCCCAAAGGCGGGCAACCCAAGACGCCGGGCTACCACGCCTCCAACCTGCTGATCGGGACGCCGGAGGAGATCTACAAGCGGATCGTTGCCGCCCAGGAAGCCTGCTCGTTCTGCGAGCTGACGATCGTTCCGCAGTTCGGCACCATGCCGTATCCGGAGGCGATGGCAAGCACCGAGTTGTTCGCCAAAGAGGTACTGCCCGCCGTCCAGAAGATGGACGCGCCCCTGCACCCCGCGGCGCTTCCGGAAAACGCTCTGGCATGACTGGCGCTTCCAACTGCCCGCCGACGGACACGCCGGACGACATCGATCTGCCCGCGCTACGCGAGAAGTACCGCCGGGAGCGCGAAAAGCGGCTGCGCCCGGAAGGGTCCAAGCAGTACATCGAACTCGTCGACGACTTCGCCGGGTACTACGAGACCGACCCCCATTCGCCGCCGTTGGTGCGCGACCCGATATCGGAGGACATCGACGTGGCCGTGCTCGGCGGCGGCTTCGGGGGTCTGCTGTGTGGCGCCTACCTGAAAAAAGCCGGTGTCGAGGACGTCCGGATCATCGAGTTGGGCGGTGACTTCGGCGGTGTCTGGTACTGGAACCGCTACCCCGGCCTGCAATGCGACAACGAATCCTACTGTTACATACCGCTGCTCGAAGAACTGAACTTCATCCCGTCGAAAAAGTTCGCCGACGGCACCGAGATCTACGATCATTGCCGGCGCATCGGAAAGCATTACGGCCTGTACGATTCCGCGATCTTCTCCACCCAGGTCTCCGAATTGCACTGGGACGAGCAGATCAAGCGCTGGCGGGTCAGCACCGACCGCGGCGACGACATACGGGCCCGCTTCGTGGTGATGGCCTCGGGCCCCTTTCACCGGCCGAAGTTGCCGGGCATCCCGGGGATCAAGGATTTCAAGGGGCACAGCTTCCACACATCGCGCTGGGACTACGGATACACCGGCGGGGACAGCAGTGGCGGAATGGACAAGCTCGCCGACAAGCGCGTCGCGGTCGTGGGCACCGGGGCGACCGCCATCCAGATCGTCCCGTTCCTGGGCCGGGATGCCAAGCACCTCTTTGTCTTTCAGCGCACACCGTCGTCGGTCGGCGCCCGCAACAACACGCCGACCGACCCCGAGTGGGTCACATCGCTAAGGCCGGGCTGGCAGAAGGAGCGACAGCGCAACTTCCACGCCTGGACATTCGAAGGAATGGCGCTGGGCCAACCGGATTACGTCTGCGACTTCTGGACCGAACTGGGCCGCAACACCGCCGCAAGGGTTCTCGCGCTCGAAGATCCGGCGTCGATGACGCCGGAGGCGTTCATGACGATCCGCGAGGAAGAGGACTACAAGGTCATGGAGCGCCTGCGGCGCCGGGTCGAGAGCATCGTTGACGACCCGGAGACCGCTGAGGCGCTGAAGCCCTACTACCGATTCCTGTGCAAGCGGCCGTGCACGAATGACGAGTACCTGCAAACCTTCAACCGTCCGAACGTGACGCTGGTGGACGTGTCGGCGACGAAGGGCGTGGAGCGGGCGACGGAAAGGGGCCTGGTCGCCAACGGCGTCGAGTACGAGGTCGACTGCATCATCTATGCCAGCGGGTTTGAGATCACGACGGAGCTCAGCCGCCGCTATTCCATCGACGCGGTCGAGGGCCGCGGCGGCCTGTCGCTGTTCGACTACTGGCGAGACGGGTACAAGACGCTGCACGGGATGACCAGTCGCGGATTCCCCAACCAGTTCTACACCGGGTTCACCCAGGTGGGTATCTCGGCGAACATCGCCGCCAACTATGAGCTGCAGGGTGAACACATCGCCTACATGATCTCCGAAGCGCTCAAGCGCGGCGCGACGACCGTCGAGCCGAGTCGAGAGGCGCAAGACGATTGGTGTAAAACGATCCGGGAGACCGCGATTGACAACAGCCAGTTCGACTTGGAGTGCACGCCAGGCTATTACAACAACGAAGGCGGCGGCGGGGGAGCCGCCGAGGGCGAAGGCATCCGGTCTCACCTCGGCGATCCGTATGGGCCAGGGTTTTACGCCTTCGATGATCTGCTCGCCGCGTGGCGCGACAAGGGCGATCTGGACGGCCTGATTCTGGAATCGTGATGGCACAACTGAGATTTGACGATCGGGTGGCCGTGGTGACCGGCGCCGGCAGGGGGCTGGGCCGCGAGTATGCCCTGCTGCTGGCTTCCAGGGGCGCCAAAGTGGTGGTCAACGACAACGGCAGCGCACTGACGGGCGACGGCGTCGATACCGGCCCGGCGCACCAGGTGGCGGCCGAGATCAGGGCGGCGGGCGGTGACGCGGTCGCATGCGCTGAGTCAGTGGCGACGCCCGCGGGCGGCCAGGCGATCATCCGGGCGGCGCTGGACCACTACGGGCGCATCGACATCCTCGTACACAACGCCGGCAACGTTCGCCGAGGGTCCTTGAAAGAAATGAGTTATCAGGACTTCGATGCCCTCATCGACGTTCATCTGCGGGGCGCGTTCCACGTGGTGCGGCCGGCGTTCCCGCTGATGTGCGACGCGCACTACGGCCGCGTCGTTTTGACTTCGTCGATCGGCGGCCTGTACGGCAACCATGGCGTCGCGAACTACGCCGCCGCGAAAGCGGGCCTGATCGGGCTGTCCAATGTTGTCGCTCTGGAGGGCGCCGCGGACGGCGTGCTGTGCAATGTCATCGTTCCGTCTGCTGTAACGAGAATGGCCGATGGCCTTGATGTTTCGGCGTACCCACCGATGGGAACCGAGCTGGTGGCGCCGGTGGTGGGCTTGCTGGCTCACGAAGCCTGCCCGGTCACCGGGGAGATGCTGGTTGCCATCGCGGGTCGGGTCGCCAGAGCAGTGGTCGCCGAAAGTCCCGGCGTGCAACGCACTTCCTGGTCGATCGAAGATGTGGCCGAGCACATCGACGCCATCCGCGATGTCGCCGCCCCACTGGTCTTTCCCGTCGTGCCGCACGGGCATGCCGACCACATCCGCTACAGCTTCGAGATCGCTGCACCGGCAAGCACGGAAGGCGCGCGCTATGTCTAGTTGGTCTGGTTGCGGGCCTGATTCCGGCAACCGGGCGGGACCGCTGGCAGGTGTGCGGGTCGTCGACCTCACCGCGATGGTGATGGGGCCCTACTGCACCCAGATCATGGCCGACATGGGCGCCGACGTGATCAAGATTGAACCTCCGCAAGGAGATGACACCCGCTATGTCTCGGTCGGGCCGGTCCGGGGCATGGGCGGCGTGTTCGTCAACGTCAACCGCGGCAAGCGCGGCATCATCCTCGACCTGAAATCCGATTCCGGCAAGACCGCGCTGCGGGCGCTTATCGAACAGGCCGACGTCTTCATTCACTCCATGCGGTCCAAGGCGATCGCGCGGCTCGGGTTCGGCTACGACGAAGTCGCCGACGTCAATTCGACCATCATCTACACCAACTGTTATGGATACGGGCGGCGTGGACCCAACAGGGATCTACCGGCGTATGACGACACGATTCAGGCGGCCTGCGGGTTGCCGTCTGTTCAAGAGCAGCTGACCGGTGAGGCCAGTTACGTCGGAACGATATTGGCCGACAAGGTGGCCGGCCTCACCGCGCTGTACGCGACGATGATGGCGCTGTTCCACCGCGAGCGCACCGGTGAAGGGCAAGAGGTGGAAGTCGGCATGTTCGAAGCAATGGCATCGTTCATGCTGGTCGAACATGCCAACGGCGCCATCTTCAACCCACCGTTGGGCCCGGCGGTCTATCCGCGCACGGTCGCTCCCAACCGACGGCCGTACCGCACCAGTGACGGCTACATCGCTGCGCTGATCTACAACGACAAGCATTGGGCAGCTTTCATGGACGCCGTGCAGCCGGCCTGGGCCAGCGATCTGTATGCCACACTCGAGCGGCGGGCCGATCAGATCGACACCGTGTATGCGTTGCTGGCCGAAACGCTGGCGCAGCGAACCACCCGGGAATGGCTGGAACTCTTCCGTGAACTGGAAATACCCGCCGCGGCGCTGTCCAGTCCGGCGGCTTTATTCGACGATCGTCATCTCAACGCCGTCGGCTTTTTCGAAACGGTGGACACGCCGAACGGCCCGGTGCGCTTTCCTGGTGTGCCGACCTGGTTTTCGCGAACACCGGGCCGAGTCGCCGGTCCCGCCCCCGAGCTGGGCGCCGACACCGCGGAGGTGCTCGAAGAACTCGGACTGGCACCCGTCGACGGACCAATTTAGCCGTGCGTCTCGTCGCGTGTCTTTCTAAGATCCCGCCTCGTTCGCCTCTAAGCTTGCTGAGATCAAGAGGAGGGGCAGCGACGTATCGGCAGCATCTACGGCGCCGGGCGACGAGGTCCGGGCGCGCTAACAGCGAGCGCTGAACCGGGCGGGATTTATCCCGCGCCGGGTCGTTCTGCTCGGCGGCGGTGGGTCGCTCCGGTGCGACATGTTGGTCGGCTGGCGATTTGGGATCAACCGGAACGGCGCGGCGGCATTCCCGCGCTGGATGGTCTTCGCGCGATAGCGGTTGCACTGGTGCTCGTCGGGCACGGCGGCATCCCCGGCGTAAGCGGCGGGTTCATCGGCGTGGACATCTTCTTCGTCCTCAGCGGATTCCTGATCACGTCGCTGCTGCTCGACGAGCTGGGGCGCAGCGGACGTATTGAGCTCACCGGGTTCTGGATTCGCCGTGCGCGGCGGCTGCTACCGGCACTGGTGTTGATGGTGCTCACCGTTGCCGTGGCACGCGAATTCCTGCCAGACCAGTCCCTTACCGGGCTACGAAGCGACGCGCTCGCCGCGTTCCTGTGGGTGGCGAACTGGCGGTTCGTGGCACAGAAGACCGACTACTTCACCCAGGGTGCCCCGCCCTCACCCCTGCAGCACACCTGGTCACTAGGGGTGGAGGAGCAGTACTACTTTGTCTGGCCAGTCCTGCTGATCGCGGTGACCCTGCTGTTGGCCGCGCGGGCCAGGCGCTACTTCGCAAAGGCCACCGTGGGTGGGGTGCGGTTCGCCGCCTTCGTGCTGGCCACCTTGGGCGCGCTGGCGTCGGCCGCGGTGGCCATCGTCTTTGTCTCAGAAGCCACTCGAGACAGGGTGTATTTCGGCACCGATACCCGCGCGCAGGCGTTGCTGATCGGCGCCGCGGCATCTGCTCTGCTGGTCCGGGATTGGGCCTCGCTGAACCGCGGCTGGTGCCTGATCCGGACCCGGTGGGGCCGGCGGATCGCCCGGTTTCTGCCCGTCGTCGGTGTGGCGGGGCTGGCGGCGGCCGCTCATTACGCAACGGGAAGCGTCGCAGAGTTCCGCCATGGCTTGCTGATCGCGGTCGCGGTTGGGGCCGTCCTGGTGGTAGCCCCGGTGGCGCTGGAGCAGCGCGGAGCGGCTGCCCGCATCCTGGCCTGGCGTCCGTTGGTGTGGCTGGGCACCATTTCGTACGGCGTCTACCTGTGGCACTGGCCGATCTTTCTGGCGCTCAATGGCGAACGCACCGGATGGTCCGGAGCCCCACTGTTCGCCGCGCGCTGCGCCGCCACCGTGGCAGTGGCCGCCGCGTCGTGGTGGTTGATCGAACAACCCATCCGGCGCTGGCGACCGGAGCGTGTTCCGCTACTGCCGTTGGCGGCGGCCACCGTCGCCAGCGCCGCCGCGGTGACGTTGCTGGTGGTTCCGGTGGGAACCGGACCGGGCTTACGGGAGGCCGGCTTGCCGCCCGGCGTCTCGGCGGTCGCGGCGGTCTCGCCGTCGCCGCCGGGAAGTCAGTCAGGACCGATCGCCCCGCGAGACCCCAACCGGGCGTTCACCGTTTCGGTGTTCGGCGATTCGATCGGCTGGACCTGGATGCATTATCTTCCGCCGACACCCGGGTTTGCATTCCTCGACCACACCGTCATCGGCTGCAGCCTGGTGCGCGGCACACCGTATCGGTATATCGGCCAAACACTGGAGCAGAGACCAGAATGCGACGCCTGGCCACTGCGATGGTCGACGCAGATCAGCCAGGACCAGCCCGATGTCGCGCTGCTGATCATCGGCCGCTGGGAGACCGTTGACCGGGTCAACGAAGGAAAATGGACCCATATCGGCGATCCGACCTTTGACGCATACCTCAACGCCGAACTGGAGCGGGCGCTGAATATCGTGGGCTCCACCGGTGTTCGAGTGGTGGTCGCCACCGTGCCCTATAGCCGGGGTGGTGAGAAGCCGGACGGCCGGCTGTATCCGGAGGATCAACCGGATCGGGTCAACCAGTGGAATACCATGCTGCGCAACACGGTTAGCCACCACCCGAGTGTGCAGATCCTCGACCTGAACAAAAAGCTATGCCCGGACGGCGTTTACACCGCCAAGGTCGACGGCATCAAGGTCCGCAGCGACGGCGTCCATCTCACCCCGGAAGGCGTGAAATGGCTGACGCCGTGGCTCGAGGATTCGGTACGAAGTCGCTAATCGCCGGTGCGGCAACTGACTTCCATGCTGTCGGTTTCCCGGACGAGGAAGTTGAAGCTCACGTAGCCGTTGTCGGGGTTGCGCACGTAGTCGAGGTAGGGCTTCATGTCTGGCGCGCTGGCGTTGTCGGCGACGACCAGCACACCGGCTGACAGATGCGGTTCGAGCAGCTTCATCACCGGCAGGTACAGGTCTTTCCACCCGTCGAGCAGGACAAAATCGACGGGCTCGTCCAGGTCTGTCAGCGTGGAAAGCGCATCGCCTTCCAGAATCGTGATCACGTCATCCAAACCGGTCTCGGCGAACGTCTGCTTCGCGGCGGCGATCTTGGTGTCGCTGAGCTCGGTGGTCACCACTCGGCCGTTGCCGTTGTCGCGTACTGCCGCCGCCAGATGGACCGCGGAGATGCCGAAGGACATGCCGAATTCGACCACCGTCGTCGGACGGGTCGCCCGCACCAGCGAGTACAGCAGCCGGCCGGCTTCGGGGGTCACCGGGATGTAGAACTCGCTCATCGCCTCGGTGCGTTCCCGGGTGGTCATCGGCCGACCGAGCTCGCCTTGCATTTCGCGCAGCTTCGACATCTGGGTTTTCGACTCGGTGTACATCCGGTCGAGCTCGGTCGCGACTCTTCGATCCTGCAAAGTGTTGGGCATACTCATGAGGGTAGGCCTCGACGGTAGGCAGGCCGCCTGCCGCAAAACCCGGTGGTCACCGAGCGTGACGTCGGTCACGCGATGCCTGTAATGGTTGCGCACCCGTAATTATTGCGTGAATGCCGTTTGACTAGCGGTGGGTCTCGGTGCCACCATGGGATTCGCAAGCACCTCGGTAGGTGAGGCGTCTGCACGGATACAGGCCACTGACCCCGAACGTCGAGAGACGCCCCGGGTCAGGACAGCTCTTCCCGGACACAAGGGTTGAGCCCAAGTGGCTTCTGGACGAAGTTCCGGATACGCCGTGCAGTGCCGAAGCTCCGACGAGAGGGGTGTGCTTGACGGTTGTTCCGTCAGGCGTTGGCGCCTCTTCCGTACAGGTGACTGTGACGACACCCGCGTGTGTCCTGGCCGTGAGGAGGTGAGGGCGAGATGAGTCCCAGCGACAGTCCCTATCCGAAATCCGTCTTGTCCCGATCCGGTTCCGGCATTCATTCTGCCGCCTGAGTTTTCTCGGACATTCGCGTACGCACCCAATGCGCAGGTTTGCAGCGCATGCCCGGGTGCACCGATCGCTGAATGCCTTTGAATGCCACGAGCCGCCGGGCGTCATGGCAGGAGAAGATCATGGCTTTTGTTGTTGCACACCGTCACAGCGATTTCATGAGCTGGCGCGGACGGTCGGTGCCGCGTGCGGGCCGGCTGATGCGTGTGGGTCGGCTACTGGTGAACAAGTTGTGCGCTCGGACCAACCTCACTCCGCAGGAGCGGGCCAACCTGTATGTGTCGCGGATGCCGATTGCGGTGATCACGGCATCGCTAGGCGGGCATCCGGCGAGCAATGCAGAGAACCGCTGGTGATTCGTTCCACGAAGTACCCGGCGGCGGGCACCGTTGCGGTGCCTGCCGCCGGGCGCACGTCCACTGCCGCGGTCGCCCGCCGCCTACCCAGAGATAGCGAGAATCCAATGACCTTGATCTCCACCCAGCTCCGTGGCGGGCTACACACGTCCCTCAGCCCTACCGCGGCCGCGGTCCCGAAGGCGAACGTCGACGGGTCCGGGCAGGCCGTCCTGGACTCGGCGCACACCGGCGACATCGTCGGCGCGTTCGGCCGTATTCGGCGCGACGGCACCGATGCTTTCAGCGGTCGCTGGCGGCGCCTGCGGACGCTGATGGTCATCACCGGTCCTGGATTGATCGTGATGGTGGGCGACAACGACGCCGGGGGTGTCGCGACCTACACACAGGCCGGGCAGAACTACGGGATGGGTTTGTTGTGGACAATGGCACTGCTGATTCCGGTGCTGTACGTGAACCAGGAGATGGTGCTGCGGTTGGGCGCGGTCACGCGGGTTGGACACGCGCGCCTGATATTCGAGCGCTTCGGCAAGTTCTGGGGCGCCTTCAGCGTCGGTGATCTGCTGATCCTCAACGCCTTGACGATCGTCACCGAATTCATCGGCGTATCACTGGCGCTCGGGTTCCTGGGCTGCCCAAGGATCGTTGCGATTCCGGCCGCTGCCGTGCTGTTGTTCGCCGTGGTCGCCGGCGGATCGTTTCGCCGCTGGGAGGGGCTGATGTTCCTGCTGATCGCGGTGAATGTGCTGATTATTCCGATGGTGTTGCTGGTGCATCCCTCCCTGAACGAAACCGCCGGCGGACTGGTGCCGCAGTTCCCGGGTGGGCTGAACTCCACCGTGCTGTTGTTGACCGTCGCGATCGTGGGCACCACGGTGGCGCCCTGGCAGCTGTTCTTCCAGCAGTCCAACGTCGTGGACAAGCGCATCACCGCACGCTGGATTCCTTACGCGCGAGCCGATTTGGTCATCGGAATTGTCGTGGTCATGGCGGGGGCGACGGTGCTGATGGCGGTGACCGCGTTCGGATTGGCCGGCACCACCGACGCCGGCAACTTCACCGACGCAGGCGCGGTCGCGACCGCGCTGGCCAACCACGTCGGCAACACGATGGGGGTGCTCTTCGCGATCATCTTGCTGGACGCATCGCTGATCGGGGCCAACGCCATCGGGCTGGCCACCACCTACGCCATCGGCGACGCGATGGGCAGGCGGCACTCACTGCACTGGAAGATCAGCCAGGCCCCAATGTTTTACGGTGGCTACGCAATACTTCTCGGTGTTTCGGCCGCGGTCGCGTTCAGCCCCGACCACATCCTGGGCCTGGTGACCCAAGGCGTGCAGGCGCTGGCCGGCGTCTTGCTGCCGTCGGCGACCGTGTTTTTGGTTTTGCTGTGCAACGACCGCGCGGTTCTGGGCCCGTGGGTAAACACCGTGCGGCAGAACATCGTCGCGTGGACCATCGTGTGGTCTCTGGTGCTGCTGTCGCTGGCATTGACGGCGACGACCTTCTTCAAGGACCTGTCCACCACCACCATCGAGGCGGGGCTCGCGGCCGGCGCGGTGATCGGCATCGTCGGCGGTGCCGCCGCCATCATCGCCGGTCGGCGTTCCAGCGACCGGCGCGAGGCCGAAGTTATCGTGCGGGAGCTCGGCGGCGGTCTGAACCCCGACGAAGTCGACGAAATCGACGACACCCCGTCGCTCACGCGTGCCGAACGGCGTGCCGTCCGCCTCGAGGACCGGGCGAACTGGCAGACCCCCAGTCTCGCCACCCTCGAGCGTCCGACCATGTCGCCGATCCGCCGGGCGGGGCTGTTGACGCTGCGTGGCTACCTGGTCTTGGCCGTCGTGTTCGTGGTGATCAAAATCGTTGAGGTCGCTGTCGCCGGACCGGCCGGCTTATTGTGAACCATTGGGCAGCAGAACGATTTTGCCGTGCGTGTGGCGCTTCTCGAGTTCTTCGAATGCGTCGGCGACCCGGTCCAGGGGATAGGTCGCGGCGATGTCGAAATCGACGGCCCCGGTAGCGACCAGGTCGGCGATTTCGGCGAGCACTTCCGGTGTCGACGCCTCGGCGCTGCCCTCGGTCTTGGCGCCGACTTCGCCGGCCTTCTGAAACGAGATGATGGTGTCTATCCGGTCCGGCGGCACACCGAGATCCACGGCGAGCTGGACGTAGTCCGGGCCGAATAAGTCGATGAACGCGTCAATTCCGTTCGGCGCCGCCTCACGCAGCCGATCAGCCAGCCCTTGGAAATCGCTGTCGTAAGCGATCGGAATGACCCCGTGCGCGCGCAGCCAGTCGGCATTGCCCGGTCCTGCGATGCCAAGCACCACCGCCTTGCGCAGCACCAACAATTGCACGACAAGGCTGCCGACTCCGCCCGCCGCCGCCGAAACGGCAACCGTCTCACCCGGTTGCGGCGCGACCGCGCGAACCGCCGCGTACGCCGTGGCGCCGACGACGTACAGCGAACCCGCTGCCTCCCAACTCAATTGGGGAGGTTTGCGGACCAACTGATTCACCGGAACGGCGGTATGGGTGGCGTGGCTGGACCGGCGGAAGCTGAACCCCAGGACCTCGTCGCCGACGGAGAACTCCGTAACCCCGGGTCCCACGGCGGTCACGACACCGGCAAGGTCGCTGCCTTCGCCGGACGGAAACGTGGCGGGAAATATGTCCTGCATCGCGCCGACCCGGATGCCGGCTTCGCCGGGGTTGATCCCGGCGGCGCGAACCTCGACCACGACCTCGCCCCGGCCGGGCGACGGCATATCGATGTCCGCCACGTACAACACGTCACGACCCCCGTAACGATCGAACCGTACGGCGCGCGCCATCGAAGCCGTCATCTCGTGCTCCTCACCCCAATCGAAGGTTATGCTTTTGCCCCGCGCCAGCATAGGCCGCCAACTGCCGCCCAGCGGCGGGCATGTCCAAGCGCAGCCTTGTTCCCAGCAGCATTTCGCAGTAGCGTCAAGCGCCGCGGCGTAACTGATGTGCGTATCGGCGCTGGCACTGACGTGGAAGGAGTGCCCATGGAGATTGCCCGGATAACTGTCGTCGGCTGGGCAGTCGCCACCCTCGTGGTTGGCGCGGTTGCCACCGGCTGCGGCGGTGGCAACAAAGGCTCGTCACCGTCGTCTTCGGCGCCATCCGCGAGTTCGGCCGCTTCGGGCACAGCGGCACCGTCGGAACAACCCACGGACTACAGCGCGTTGCTGATCAAGCCGAGCGATATCGGCGGCGACCTCAACGCTCCCCAACCGCCCGTGCTCAATCCCAATGGCGCGCCCGGCGTTGCGCAGCTGTTCGCCACCGCCGACAACAGCCGCCGCATCGGGGACACCATCTTGATCGTCGCCGATCCCGCGACGGCAGCGGCTGGAGTCGAGAACACCAAAACCAATTACGGGGGCAAGGTCAGCGGTACCTGGCAGCCAGTCGATGTCGGTTCCAATGGTGCAATGATTTCCGGTACTTCGCCAGACAATTCCCAGGCGGTGACGGTGCTGTTGTTCAACGAGGGCAAGGCGCTGGTCAATCTGGAATTCGACAGCGCGCCCAACGATCCGATCGATGCAGACGTCGCAAAGGATATCGGCCGCAAGCAGGACGCCGCGATCAAGAAGGGGCTACCCAACTAGCAGCCAGCGGTCCGCCGCCTAAATGAGACCCAGCAACTGCAGATCCGCGACGTACTTGTCGATCAGCGATGCCGAAATATGCGGAATGTCCTTGCCTGCACCAATTTTCGCTGTCCGCACTGCCTCGCGGAACACATCGGTCGGCGCCGGCGCGCCGCGCAGCGGCTTCTCCTGCTTTTGGTAGGCGTTGAGCAGCGGCAGGACCGAATGCTGACGCTGCTTGTCCGGCAAGGCCCGAAGAGCGGTTTCGAAACGCTCGAGCCATTCGGCGTAGTCGTCAATCCGCCGGATGTCGTGGCCGGCGTCGATCAACCAGTCCACGAACACATCCAGGGAAATTCCATCGTCGTGCGGGTTCATCACGTCAAAGGACCGATAAGTTCCGGAACCATCAGCGGCCCCTGCCATTTGCGCCGTTTGCGCTCCGAGCGTGATGACGGACTCGGCCACGAAGTCGGCGGGCAGGCCGTCGTAGTGCGCCCGGGCGCGGGCGCCCTGCGCGTCGGTTTCGTAGAACGACGCCGGCGCGACACCGGTGACCAGCAGGCTGAATATCAGCCGCGTGAACATGTCTGGCACATTCAACTGCCCTGCATACTGGCTGTGGGCGAGGATCAGGTCGGACCGGAAAACCGTGACCGGCAGGCCACACAGGTCGTGTGCCTCGCGGAGCAACACCTCACCGGCCCACTTGCTGTTCCCGTACCCATTGGCGTAGCTGTCGTCGATGGCACGCACCGGGCTGACCGTGCGGATGTCCCCGTCCTCGGTGAACTTGGCAGGATCGACGGACATGGCCACCGAGACGGTCGACAGATAGTTGACCGGCTTGATGCGTGTGGTGATCGCCAGGCGGATCAGTTCGGCGGTGCCCACCACGTTGGGGCCGAACAACTGGTCGTAGGGCAGGACGTGGTTGACCAGGGCCGCCGGGTGGACGATGAGGTCCACGCTTTGCGCCAGCCACTCCCAAGTCGCTTGATCCAGACCAAGGTTCGGCTCGCCGATGTCACCGACGATGACCTTGAGATGGTCGGCGGACAGCGCACGGAACCGCTGAAGCAATTGCGGGTCCCCGCTGTCGAATACCTCCTCCAACCGCGTCCCGGCCGCCTCGGCATCCGTGCCGCGCACAATCGCTATGAGCTGCCCACCCGCTCGAGAGAGCCGCTCCAGCCAATCCAGGGCGAGAAAGCGGCCGAGGTAGCCGTTGGCTCCGGTCAGCAGAACCGTCTGCGGTGTCCCGGTTGCCCGCGGCAGCGCCGGGGCTTCGGCCAGGGTCTTCGCGTCAATGAACTTGTCGAGTGTGAGCTCGGCGGCGCGGACTTCGGTGGCGCCGCGTCCATGCACTGTGGTGAATGTGGGCCTCTTGGAACCGGATTCGCGTTCGGATTCGACATATTCCGCCAGCTGACTCAGATTGGTCGCCGGGCTGATGATCTGCCCCACCGGCACTTCCACGTCGAAGATGTCGTGCAGCAGGTTGGAGAAGGTCAACGCGGACAGCGAGTCGCCGCCGAGTTCGAGGAAGTGCGCGTCCGGTTCCGGCGGGCCGCCAGACAGACCCAGTAATGACTCGGCGGCGCGTGTCAGCGTGTCGATGACCGGGCGGTCCGCGGACCCGTCCCGAAGAGTGCGCAATTCTGTCGTCCGGCTCGCCGCCAGGTCGGCGTACAACTGCTCGAGTCGTTCGCCGTAGTACTCCTTGAGTTTCGGCCGCAGCAGCTTGCCGACCCCCGATAACAGGCCGTTGTCCTCGCTGAACGGTTGGGACTCGACCAGAAAGTCGGCAGGCACCTCGTAGGACTGCAGCTCGGCGAGTTTCGCTGTCTGGCGCAATGATTCGCTTAGGGCGGCCTTGAGTCCCCCGGCATCTTGTGCAAACTTGTCCAGCGCGTCGTCGGTCGGGACCACAACGGCCAGTAGATAGGGCCGTTCGCTGTTGCCGTAGACGAAGATTTGCCGGACCAGGGCCGCGGTCGCGAACACCGCCTCCAGACGGGCGACGGCCACGAATTCACCTTGGGCCAACTTCAGCACGTTGTTGCGTCGGTCGACGTACTTGACGCGATCCGGCCCGAGCTCTGCCATCACATCACCGGTGCGGTAGTAGCCGTCGGGATCAAATGCGTTGGCGGTGACATCGGGTCGTTTGAAATACCCGAGGAACGCCGTCTCCGACTTGACCAATAGCTCGCCCCGTGGGTACGGCTTGTCGGTCAGGAAATAACCCAACTCGGGAACGTCGACGAGCTTGTAGTCGATCACTGGAGGCCGGCTCATCAGGCCGTCCTTGGTGACGTTCAGGACCTCGGTCAGCCCATAGCCGTCCAGCACGTGGACCTCCAGGCACGTCTCGATGAAGGTCTTCATCTCGGCGGCCAGCGGCGCCGTGCCGCAGAAGCTGGTGATGACGCGCCCTCCGAGGACCTGCTCGCGCAGCTCTGCCTGTGCCTCCGCCTGGGCGGATTCGCTGTCGGCCCCCTCGGCGACGTTTCGTTCCACGGCGCTTTGGTAGCGCTGGTAGAGCATCTCGGCCACCCGGGGAACCATGCCCATTTCGGTGGGGCGCACCAGGTTCCAGTCCTCGAACAGTGTGGACAGGTCGCTCTCGGGCACGAAGTAGCTGGTGCCGCCCGCCTGGAACGCCGACGACAGTACCAGCCGGCCGCCCAGGTGATTGAGCGGCATGAAGTTGACGCTGAACACCGGCACGTCTCCGAGGTCGGACATCATCTCGCTGGTCCACACCTTGGAGAGCATCCGCTCGGTATACATGGCGCCCTTGGGCAGTCCGGTGCTGCCGGAGGTGTACATGATCAAGGCCAGCCGCTCATCGCTGTCGCCGGCATACATCGGCTCCGTCGGGAGGGCACGGCCGCGCTCGATCAACTCGTTCAGCGTTTCGATGGTCACCGTCATGCCGGCATCCGTCAGCCTCGCCTTTGCGCGTTCCAGAGACTCTCGGTGGTCATCGACCTCCGCTTGGTAGTCGAAAACCACTAGTCGCTGCAACGACGTGCTGCCCAGAGCCACGTCGACGGCAAGGTCGAGATAACCGGCGCCCGTGGCGAGTATCCGCGGTTCGACCTCATCGATGATCGGCTGCAACCGCGACGCCGCGGCGCTGTGCTGCAATGGCACCTCTACCAGGCCAAGGTACGCAGACGCCAAATCGATCGTCAGGTACTCGGGGCTCGCGAACCCCAGGATGGCGACAAAGTCTCCGGCCGCCACCGGGTTCACCGCGTCGCGCCGCCAGGCGGCGGCGATCGCCCGTACGTTGGCCCACAGATCGCGATAGGTGATCGTGTCGAACCGGGGCAGCAGTTGCGCGGTGGTGCGTCCGGTTGCGGGATCGGTCTTCAACGCGCGTGCGCGCCACCCCAGCGCCGGCCGATCCGCGTAGCCCTCCACCAGGGTCTCCAGTACCTGCGGAAGCCGAAGGTCCGGTTGGCGCGCCGCTTCCCGGACCGCGGCGTCGGGCGCCGCATTCCGGAATTGCTCGTCGCCAGTGAGCAGCTGCTCGAAGCGTCTGGCGCGACGCTCTGCTCGCGTCACATCAACGTCAACGGTCACGGCCGGCCTCCCGATCGGATCACTCGCCTAGCGAGAACTCTCCGCGAAGTTTCCGTCATCCACCCC
>DATMMZ010000220.1:0-7537 GCA_035569455.1 Mycobacterium sp.
CGCGCGTCGCGCATCGAGTGTGTATTCAGGGCGGAAATTATGGCCGAGTTGCGCCCTGAGAGCACACTCGACGCCCTGAGAGCACACTCAGCCGATCGGTTCCGGCCCGTCGTGCGGTGGCGGCCCAGCGAATTTTTGTTAGGCTTCGCGGCATGCACGTGGCTTCCGATGTTTTGGAATGCGATGTCTTCGTGCGCTGTTGTCGCTGACTCCCGAACCCGTGCGCGGTCTGGTATGGAGTCGTGAATTCTCCTTGAGCTTTGAGCGCCTTTCCGCGGGAACGGGACCCAAATCCATAAGTCCCGCACCGAAAGGCCAGCAATGCCCAACGACATCGGCAGCGGACCGCGTCGGCGGTCTTTCCGGTATGTCGCGGCACTCGCCCTGACCGTCGGCGTGGTCGCCGCGTGTCAGGGCGGTCCCAGCGATGTCGTTGGCGGCGGCGGGCCGGCCAACGCGCATACGAGTCTCACCTTGGTCGCCTATTCCGCCCCAGAACCCGGGTGGAGCAAGGTGATTCCCGCGTTCAATGCCTCCGAAGAGGGTAAGGGCGTGCAGGTGATTACCTCGTATGGGGCCTCCGGAGACCAGTCGCGCGGTGTTCTCGACGGTAAGCCGGCGGATCTGGTGAACTTCTCGGTCGAACCCGACATCACCCGATTGGTCAAGGCCGGCAAGGTATCCAAGGACTGGAACACCGACGCCACCAAGGGCATCCCGTTCGGGTCGGTGGTGACGTTGGTGGTGCGCAAAGGCAATCCGAAGAACATCCGGGATTGGGATGACCTGTTGCGTCCCGGCGTGCAGGTCATTACACCCAGCCCGCTGAGTTCGGGTTCGGCCAAGTGGAATCTGCTGGCCCCGTATGCCGCTAAAAGCGAAGGCGGCAGGAACAGCCAAGCGGGGATTGACTACGTCAGGAAGTTGGTCAGTGAGCACGTCAAAATGCGCCCGGGATCGGGACGGGAAGCCACCGATGTTTTCGTCCAGGGCAGCGGCGATGTGTTGATCAGTTACGAAAACGAGGCCATCGCCACCGAGCGGGCAGGCAAACAGGTCGAACATGTCACCCCGCCGCAGACCTTCAAGATCGAAAATCCGCTGGCTGTGGTGACAAGCAGCGCGCACCTGGATGCCGCGACCGCGTTCAAGAACTTTCAGTACACCGCCGCCGCGCAGAAGTTGTGGGCGCAGGCCGGTTTCCGGCCGGTCGATCCTGCCGTCGCCGCCGATTTCCGGGACCAGTTTCCGCTGCCGGCGAAACTGTGGACGATCGCCGATCTCGGCGGCTGGAGCGCGGTCGACCCCCAGCTATTCGACAAGAACACCGGCAGCATCACCAAGATCTACATGCAGGCCACCGGATGACTTCGCTGGTAACGAGGGCGGTAACGGATGCCCGCCCGCCCGGCCGGGCGGGCGACACGTCGCTTCGGGTCGGTGTGGCGACGCTGTGGCTTTCGGTGATCGTGCTGCTACCGCTGGCGGCCATTGGTTGGCAGGCGGCCCGTGGCGGATGGCAGGCCTTCTGGCTGGCGGTGACGTCGCATGCCGCGCTGGAGTCGTTTCAGGTGACGCTGACCATCTCAGCCGCCGTCACCGTCCTCAACACGGTGTTTGGGCTGCTTATCGCCTGGGTGCTGGTGCGTGACAACTTCGTCGGCAAACGGCTGGTCGATGCGGTCATCGATCTGCCATTCGCGTTGCCCACCATCGTCGCCAGCCTGGTGATGCTGGCCCTTTACGGCCACAACAGCCCGGTGGGTCTTCATCTGCAGCACACCGCTTGGGGTGTGGGTGTGGCGCTGGCATTCGTCACGTTGCCGTTCGTGGTGCGCGCCGTCCAACCGGTGCTGCTGGAAATCGATCGGGAGACCGAGGAGGCGGCGGCGTCGCTGGGGGCCAACGGCCCGAAGATCTTCACCTCGGTGATACTGCCGTCGTTGATGCCGGCGTTGCTCTCCGGTGCCGGCCTGGCATTCTCGCGGGCGATCGGTGAGTTCGGCTCGGTGGTGCTGATCGGTGGCGCGGTGCCGGGCAAGACCGAAGTGTCATCGCAGTGGATCCGGACCTTGATCGAGAACGACGACCGCACCGGGGCCGCAGCAATATCCATTGCGCTGCTGTCGATCTCGTTCGTTGTGCTGCTCTTGTTGCGTGTCGTGGGCGCGCGTTCAGCCAAACGCGAGGAGTTGGCGGCGTGACATCTTCGCTGCGGGTTCGCTACCTCCTCCGATTTGTTGCGCTGGCGTACATCGTTGTGTTGCTGCTCATTCCGGTGGCGGTGATCCTGTGGCGGACGTTCGAACCGGGGTTGGGCCAGTTCTATGACTGGGTGAGCACCCCGGCGGCGATATCGGCGCTGAACCTGTCGCTACTGGTGGTGGCCATCGTGGTGCCGCTGAATGTGGTCTTCGGTATCCCGACGGCATTGGTGCTCGCCCGCAACCGATTTCGTGGCAAAGGCGTACTGCAGGCCATCATCGATCTGCCCTTCGCGGTATCACCCGTCATCGTCGGTGTCGCGTTGATCTTGCTCTGGGGATCGGCAGGCGCACTCGGCTTTGTCGAGAAAGACCTCGGGTTGAAAATCATCTTCGGCCTGCCCGGCATCGTGCTCGCCAGCGTCTTCGTCACCCTGCCGTTCGTGGTCCGCGAGGTGGAACCGGTATTGCACGAATTGGGAACCGACCAGGAAGAGGCGGCCGCAACGCTGGGTTCTAGCTGGTGGCAGACGTTTTGGCGGATCACGCTGCCCTCCATCCGTTGGGGCCTGACGTACGGCATCGTGCTGACCATCGCTCGTACCCTCGGCGAATACGGCGCGGTCATCATTGTGTCGTCCAACCTTCCGGGAAAATCGCAAACGCTGACACTGCTGGTCTCAGACCGCTACAACCGCGGCGCTGAGTACGGCGCCTACGCGCTGTCGACGCTGCTGATGGTTGTCGCCGTGCTGGTTTTGATCGTCCAGGTGGTTCTCGACGCCCGTCGGGCACGAGCGGCCAGACCGGCCTACAAGGAGACTCGAACATGACCGACACCGAGACCGACTCGAGCGATCCGGCGATCGTCGTGCGGAACGCCTACAAACGATATGGCGACTTCGTCGCGTTGGACCACGTGGACTTCGTCGTACCCGCCGGTTCGCTGACGGCATTGCTGGGTCCCAGTGGTTCGGGCAAGTCGACCCTGCTACGTACCGTCGCCGGTCTCGACCAGCCCGACACCGGAACCGTCACGATCAACGGTCGCGACCTCACCCGGGTGCCGCCGCAAGGCCGCGGCATCGGGTTCGTGTTCCAGCACTACGCCGCGTTCAAACACCTGACCGTTCGCGAGAACGTGGCCTACGGGTTGAAGATCCGCAAGCGGCCCAAGGCCGAGGTCAAGGCGAAGGTCGACAACCTGCTCGAGGTGGTCGGCCTGAGCGGATTTCAGACCCGCTATCCCAACCAGCTGTCCGGCGGTCAACGTCAGCGCATGGCGCTGGCAAGGGCGTTTGCCGTCGACCCGCAGGTGTTGTTGCTCGACGAGCCGTTCGGCGCGCTGGACGCCAAGGTCCGCGAGGATCTGCGGGCCTGGTTGCGTCGCCTGCATGATGAGGTGCACGTCACCACGGTGCTGGTCACCCACGATCAGGCCGAGGCGCTGGATGTCGCTGATCGCATCGCCGTGCTCAACAAGGGCCGTATCGAGCAGGTCGGATCCCCGACCGAGGTGTACGACGCTCCGGCGAACGCGTTCGTGATGTCGTTCCTGGGCGCGGTTTCCACATTGAACGGCGCCCTGGTCCGCCCGCACGACATCCGGGTCGGCCGGACTCCCAACATGGCGATCGCCTCCACTGACGGCACGGCGGAGTCCACCGGCGTCCTCCGCGCTACCGTCGACCGCGTCGTGGTGCTCGGCTTCGAGGTGCGCGTCGAGTTGACCAACGCGGCCACCGGAGGCAGTTTCACCGCCCAGATCACCCGGGGCGACGCCGAGGCGCTGGCCTTGCGGGAGGGTGACACCGTGTACGTGCGCGCCACCCGGGTGCCGTACCTTCCCAGCGACGACAAAGCCGGGGGTGCCGAGGAGGATCAGAGCACGCTGACCTCTGCGTGATCCGATGCGCCGATGTGATGGTCGGTGGCTGGCAACGGGGATATGGTGGCCTTACCAGTGGAGGTGAGGGGCCTTCACGCCGAGGACAGTGACCCGCAATGGCCGAGGCGGATGCGCACGGAATGCAGCAGGAGCAGGTCCTCGGCATCGCCGCGCAACTGCGCGACGTCGGGTTCGATGACGTCGAAGAAATCGGCCGCGGCGGCTTCGGACTGGTATTCCGCTGCCAACAACCGCTGCTGGATCGAAAGGTTGCCGTCAAGGTACTGAGCGCCGACCTCCAGGCCGACAACCTCGACCGCTTCCTGCGCGAGCAGCGCGCGATGGGGCGGCTCTCCGGGCACCCGCACATCGTGCACATCCTGCAGGTCGGTACCACCGCCAACAGTCGGCCGTTCATCGTGATGCCTTACCTGGGCAATGGTTCACTCGAGGATCTGATCGGCCGCAACGGCCCCTTGGATTGGTCTGACACGCTGCGCATCGGAGTGAAGCTGGCCGGCGGGCTGGAAGCCGCGCATCGCGCCGACATTTTGCATCGCGACGTCAAACCGGCGAACATCCTGCTGAGCGATTACGGCGAGCCCCAGCTGACGGACTTCGGCATCGCCAGGATGGCCGGGGGCTTCCAGACCGGGACAGGACTGATCACCGGTTCGCCGGCATACACCGCGCCCGAAGTTCTTGCCGGCGCGACGCCGACACCGGCATCGGACGTGTATTCACTTGGGGCGACACTGTTTTCCACGATGACCGGCCACGCGGCGTTCGAGCGCCACAGCGGAGAGCAGGTGATAGCCCAGTTCGTGCGGATTACCTCACAACCTATCCCCGACCTGCGCGAGCGCGGATTGCCTGCGGATGTCGCCGCGGTCGTTGAACGCGCCATGGCGCGTGATCCGGCTGATCGACCGACGAGCGCAGCGGCGTTCGGTGAGGCGCTCCGCGAACTCCAGCGCCACAGCGGTGTCTCGGTGGACGAGATGGCCCGCCCCGTCGAACTGGGTGTGGCGCAAAGCAACTCGCCCGTGGTTCGGTCATCGGATCGACGACACACCACTATGACCCCGGCGACCCCGGCGACCAAATACCGTCCCCCGACTTCCAACACGACGTTGGTCGCCCGCGAGCGGTTGATGGACATTCTTCGAGGGAGTGGACGTAGACGGCTGATCCTCATTCATGCGCCCTCGGGGTACGGCAAGAGCACGTTGGCGGCACAGTGGCGCGAGGAACTCGTCCGCGCGGGCGTCGCGGTTGGCTGGCTAACCGTTGATGAAGATGACAACAACGCTGTGTGGTTCGTGGCTCATCTGCTGGACTTGTTCAGACGAGTCTCTCCGGGCCTCGCCACCTCCCTCGGACAGGTGCTCGAAGAGCGTGGCCAAGACGGGGTGCGTTACGTTTTGACCACCCTCATCGACGAAATCCACGCCAACGCCGAGCTCATCACGCTGGTGATCGACGACTGGCAACGGGTCTCGGACAGCGCCGCAAGCGCGGCCCTCCGCTTTCTGCTCGAACACGGATGCCATCACCTGCAGCTGATCGTGACCAGTTGGTCTAGTACCGGACTGCCGGTCGCCAAGTTGCGAATTCGTGATGAGCTGGCCGAAATCGATGGTGCATCATTGCGTTTCGACACTAAAGAGGCACAGTCGCTGCTGAACGATATCGCGGGCCTGGCGCTGTCTGCCCGCGACGTGGCCGCGTTGACCGCTTCGACCGATGGCTGGGCGGCCGCCCTGCAGCTGGCGATACTCTCCCTGCGTGGTGGCGGCGACGCTCACAGCCTGCTGAACAGACTGTCTGGAGCAAGCGATGTGATCGGCGAGTTCCTCGCCGAGAATGTCCTCGACACGCTGGAGCCAGAGCTGGTCGAGTTCATGCTCGCGACGTCGATCACGGAGCGGACCTGTGGCGGCCTGGCGTCGGCGTTGTCGGGTGTCACTCGCGGGCAGGCCACGCTCGAGGACGTCGAGCAACGCGGGCTATTCCTGCAGCGCGTCGACGACGACCCGAATTGGTTTCGCTACCACCAGATGTTCGCTGAGTTCCTGCGCCGTCGACTCGAGCTCGACGGCCCCGACAACCTCGAGCGACTCCACCGCACGGCGTCGGAGTGGTTTGCCGACCGCGGCTACCTAAAAGAAGCCGTCGATCACGCCCTTGCCGGCGGCGAGCCCGCCCGCGCGGTCGACCTGGCCGAGAAGGACGGCACGAACCTGAGCGAACAATCTAAGATGACAACGTTTCTCGGGATCGTCGAGAAGTTACCGCCCGAGTTGGTGATTTCGCGGCCACGGCTGCAACTCGACATCGCCTGGGCCGATATCCTGCTGCAACGCCGCGCCGCCACCGACGCCGCGCTGACCCGCTTCACGGCAGCGCTCGCTCATGCCGACCCCGGCGATGCAGCGGTGCCAGATCTGCAAGCCGAGGCACGCGTGATCCAAGCTGTCGCCGAGATCTTCGGCGATCGGATCGAGTCCGTTGACGATCTGGTCGGCGAAGCCATGTCGAGAGCCGACGCGCTACGCCCGGTTGTCCCGGGGGCTGCCGCAAACCTCGCGGCGTTCGCGGCGATCTACCGCTTCGACTTCGATGCCGCACACCGGCTCCTGGAGTGGGCGGCGCCCTATCAAGAAAGGGCTGGGCCGTTCGCCACTGTGTACGCTCGCTGCTTCGGCGGCACCGCCGCCCGATACCAACTGGACATTCCCGGCGCGCTGAAGCGCTTCCGGGAGGCCTACGAAATCGGTCTTCGGGTAGGACAGCACTCGCATGCGGCGCGACTCGCCGGGGCTCTTCTCGGCGAAGTGTTATACGACACCGGAGATTTCGGTGAGGCCGCCAGCCTGCTCGACGAAAGCTATCAACTCGGACCCGAGGGCGGCGGAACAGATTACCTGTCGGCGCGATACGTGATCGGCGCCAGAATCAACGCCGCCAACGGAAATCGCGACGCTGCGGTCAATCGTCTTGCTGCTGGTATGCAGGCGGCTACGCAGCTGCAACTGCCGCGCTTGGCGGCCGCGATAAATAACGAGCGGATCCGGCTGGGCATCCCGATCAACGCGGCGGTTGCCGACCGGCTGCGGTCCCCCCGCGACATCGCGCGCAGCGGCGATGGAATCGCCACCATGACAGCCGAACTCGACGAGGATTCCGGGATCCGCCTGCTGTCTTCGAGTGATGATGCGGACGACCGAGAGCTTGCGTGCAGACGCGCGGTCGGTCTGCTCGCGGGAATTGACCCTAAGCAAAGACCCCTGGCAGCCTTGCGGGCGCAGCTGCTGGTCGCCGAAACATTGAGCGCCGCGGGTCGGGCAATTGATGCCCGCAACGAACTTGGGTCCGTTCGTGCGCTGTGCGACCAACACGGATTGCCGCAACTGCTCGTCGACGCGCACGTTGGTTAGCCGTA
>DATMMZ010000221.1:0-9978 GCA_035569455.1 Mycobacterium sp.
ACCCCCCGTTGCGCTTCCCGACCGGTGTGCGTACGGCCTCGACGATGACTGTCTCACGCATACATCTACTCCGAATTCTCCGTGTCCTTGGATGAGTCCTTGGATCCCGACAAAGCCCACCGACCAGTAAACGACGGCTCCCGCCGCTGCGCGAAGGCAGCATAGGCGGCCCGGGCATCTGCGGTCGCGAAATTGACGACCTGCGCGCGGGCCTCGTTGGCCAGCGCGTCGCGTAGTGTGCGGTCGGCGCCCTCATTCAATAGTGCCTTGGTCTGGGCCAGCGCGATGGGCGGGCCGGGTACCAGCCGATCGGCAACGTCCTTGACGAAGGCGTCGATCTCCGCGGCCGGCACCACCCACGTCACCAGGTTCAGCGCGTGGGCTTCCGCTGCGTCAATAGTTTCGGCCAGCAGCGTGAGCCGCTTCGCCTGTTGCAAGCCAACGAGTTTCGGCAACAGCCAGGAGCCACCGAGGTCGATTGACAGACCCCGCTTGGAAAAGATCTGGGAGAACGTCGATTCGGGCGTCGCGACCACTAAATCGCAACCCAGCGCGAGGTTCCATCCGGCACCGACAGCCACCCCGGTCACTTTGGCGACCGTCGGAATCGGAAGCTCTTGCAGCGCTAGCGCCACGTCGGTCAAGCGCTGCAGCTTGTACTTCGGGTGAACGTCGTCGCGGACCGAGATGTCGGCACCGGAGCAAAAGCTCCCGCCGGAGCCGGTGATCACGAGCGCGCGCACGCCGCGGTCACGACCGGCCTCGTTAAGCGCATCCCGCAACGCGATCCACAACTGCGGGTTGATCGCGTTCTTGCGGTGCGGACGGTTGAGCGTGAGCGTCCGCACCCCATCGCTGTCATCTGAGAGCAACACGGGCCCTGCAGTCACGATCAGGTGAGGTCGAACAGCGGATTGGCCATCAGTAGCTCCTCGGCAGTTTGAGGGCGTGGGTGCCAAGGAAGTTCAGGATCATCTCCTGGCTGATCGGTGCGATCTTCATCAGCCGGGCCTCACGGAAGTAGCGCGCGACGTGGTACTCCTCTGCGTAGCCCATGCCGCCGTGGGTTTGCAATGCCCGGTCGGCGGCGGTAAAGCCGGCGTCGGCGCACAGGTATTTGGCGGTATTCGCTTCGCGCCCACAAGGTTTGCCGTTGTCGTAGAGCCAGGTGGCCTTGCGCAACATCAGCTCGGCGGCGTCCAGCCGGGCCAGCGAGTCCGCGAGCGGAAACTGGATGCCCTGATTCATGCCGATCGGCCGGCCAAAGACCTCGCGGTCGTTGGCGTACTTCACCGCCTTGTCCAGCGCCACCCTGCCGATGCCGAGCGCCTCGGCGGCGATCAGCATGCGTTCCGGGTTCAGACCGTCCAGGATGTACTGAAATCCCTTGCCTTCCTCACCAACTCGATCCTCGACCGGCACCTCCAGGTTGTCGATGAACAACTCGTTGGAGCTGACTGCGTTGCGGCCCATCTTGCGGATCGGGCGGACGTCGACCCGGCTGCGGTCCAGGTCGGTGAGGAACAGCGTCATCCCGTCGGTCTTTTTAGCGACTTCGTCGTAGCTTTGGGTGCGGGTCAGCAGCAGGATCTTGTCCGACTCCATCGCTTTGGAGATCCACACCTTGCGGCCGTTGACGATGTAGCGATCCCCGTCGCGTTTGGCGAACGTGGTGATGCGTGACGTGTCCAGCCCAGCGCCAGGTTCGGTCACCCCGAAGCAGACATGCACTTCGCCCGTCGCGACAGGGGGCAACGTGCGCGCCTTGAGATCGTCGGACCCGTGCACCACCACCGGTTGCATGCCGAAGATCGACAGGTGGATCGAGCTGGCGGCGTTCATAGCGCCGCCGGATTTGGCGACCTCCTCCAGCAACAGGGTGGCTTCGGTGATTCCCAGGCCATGGCCGCCGTACTCGGTCGGAATCGTCATACCCAGCCAGCCGCCGTCGGCTATCGCGCGGTAGAACTCGGTCGGAAACTCGTGCGCCTGGTCTTTTTCCATCCAGTAGTGGTCGTCGAACTTGCGCGCTAACTCGGCGACCGACTTGCGGATCAACTCCTGGTCGTCAGTCAGCTCGAAATTCATTCCACCGCCGGGCACGGGTCGCTCTCCTTTCACCGCGAGCTGGGGGTACCTCCCGCTTGCGGGGGACTGCTCGCCGGGCACCGGTGGCGCCTCAGTCTCTGTTGCCGGTGAGTTCTTTCGCGTTGGCCGCAAAGTCTGCGAACGACGAACCCGACCTGGTGTCTTTGTGGTGGCTGAGCGCTCGAATGGACACGTCGTGCCCCTCAGCCGCCTTGCGCAGCGCGCCGACCGTCGCCTGCTCCCGAGTGATGTGGGTGAACGGGTCGAACGAGTACCAACGCATTGCGTTCTCGTGGGTCATCTTCGTGATTTCGTCGTCCGACACGTTGTTCACCGACAGGACGTCCCACAGCTCCTCCGGGGCGCCCGGCCACATCGAGTCACTGTGCGGGTAGTCGGCCTCCCAGCAGATGTTGTCGATACCGATCATGTTGCGCAGCTGGACGC
Source organism: Mycobacterium sp. (assembly GCA_035569455.1). Lineage (GTDB taxonomy): Bacteria > Actinomycetota > Actinomycetes > Mycobacteriales > Mycobacteriaceae > Mycobacterium. The sequence goes on from DATMMZ010000221.1 coordinate 2,536, forward strand.
CCACCTTGTCACTGATGAAACACGTCAGGAAGTGATCGCGGAACACGTCGGACGGCAGCTTGTCGCCGAAGTTCTGGTGCGTCCACGTCGAGTGCATTTCATACGTCCGGTCGGCCCGCTCCAGGAAGTACGGGATCCACCCGGTCCCGCCCTCCGAGAGGGCGACCTTCAGGTCCGGATATTCCTTGATGGGCCGGGACCACAGCAGGTCAGCGGCGGCCTGCACGATATTCATCGGCTGCAGCGTGATCATCACGTCCATCGGCGCGTCCGGCGCCGTGATCGCGAGCCGTCCCGAGGATCCAATATGAATATTCATCACGGTGTTGGTATCGCACAAGGCTTCAAACAGCGGGTTCCAGTACTCGCTGTGGAAGCTGGGGTAGCCCATCGCGGCCGGGTTCTCGGTGAAAGTAAGCGCGTGTACACCCTTCTTCGAAACCCGCCGCACCTCCTCGGCGCACAACTCGGCATCCCAGATCACCGGTATCGCCATCGGGATGAACCGCGCCGGATACGCGCCGCACCACTCCTCGATGTGCCAGTCGTTGTACGCCTGCACCAGGGCTAACGAGAACTCAGGGTCTTCGGTGGCGAACAGGCGCCCGGCAAAGCCCGGAAAGGACGGGAAGCAAATCGAGCCCAGGATGCCGCCGGCGTTCATGTCCTTGACGCGTTCGTCGACGTTGTAGCAACCCGGCCGGATCTCATCCAGACCCTGTGGCTCCAGCCCGTATTCTTCCTTGGGCCGGCCGGCAACCGCGTTGAGCGCCACGTTCGGGATGACGGTGTCCCGGAACTTCCACATGTCGGAGCCGTCGGGGTTGTGCACCAGCCGCGGCGCGTCCTCCAGGTACTTCTTCGACAGGTGGTCCTTGAACATGTTCGGCGGTTCGACAATGTGGTCGTCGACGCTGATCAGGATCATGTCTTCTTTGTTCATCGCCGTACCCCTCTCCAGTAAGCCCGTCGAGTGTCCCTCGAAGATCGGACGCACGGCCACCGAGCGGGCATCGGCGAGCCGCCTGCCTCCAAGCTCTCTAGTGTTGAAAACTATCTTCTCGCGAAGCGAGAATCAACATCCAGGCTAGCCGTGCGGACTCCACACGGCCGCCCCGGGTGCTCGAGCAACGGTCAACTTGCCCGCCTCCCAGCGACAACGCCGCGAAGGAATCGCCGTTGCCGGCGTTCGCCGGCAAGCGCCAGCATTGACCGAACGACCGAATCGTGCAAGTCTATTGGTTAGAAATGAGAATCTGATTCTCTCGTAACGAGAGGCAGGTCGAGAGGAGACTGCGGTGACGCGCCTGCAGCCGCTGCCCGCCGACAGGTGGGACGAGGCTGTCGATCAGGCGCTGGCCGCCATGCTGCCAGCGGAACGCCGTAACCCGCAGGGCGCCTCCAACGCACTTGCCACGTTCGTCAATCACCCCGCGCTGACGAAGGCATTTCTCCGGTTCAACGTCCATCTCCTGTATTCGTCCACGCTGCCGCCACGCATCCGCGAACTCGCCATCCTGCGGGTAGCGCATCGCCGCGACTGCGCCTACGAGTGGAGCCATCACGTGTCCCTGGCCAAACGGGAGGGTCTTACCGACAACGAGATAGCCGCGGTCCGCCGGGGCCCCGGTGGCTGGGCCGCCGACGAGTTCGAGCGCGCAGTGCTCGCCGGGGTCGACGAACTCGACGAGAAATCCCAGTTGTCCGACGAGACCTGGGCGACGCTCGGCGAGCGCCTCGATGACCGCCAGCGAATGGACTACATCTTCACGGTCGGCTGCTACACCATGCTGGCCATGGCCTTCAACACTTTTGGCGTACAGCTCGAACAAGACCAACAAGAGAGGTAGAACCGTGCCGCATTTCGCAAAACCAGCGGCGGGAAGCTGGACGGAGAACTATCCCGAACTGGGAACCGCACCAGTCGATTACACCGATTCGATCGATCCGGCATTCTTCGAAGTCGAACGCGATGCGATCTTCAAGAAGACGTGGCTCAACGTCGGTCGAGTCGAGCGACTGCCGCGGACCGGCAGCTATTTCACCAAGGAGCTGCCGTCGGCGGGCAAGGGTACGTCGGTGATCGTCGTCAAGACCAAGGACGGGTCGATCAAGGCCTATCACAATGTTTGCCGCCACCGCGGAAACAAGCTGGTGTGGAACGACTATCCGCACGAGGAGACCTCAGGCACCTGCCGGCAGTTCACCTGCAAGTACCACGCGTGGCGCTACAGCCTCGACGGCGACTTGACCTTCATCCAGCAGGAGGATGAGTTCTTCGACGTCGACAAGAGCAACTTCGGCCTGGTTCCGGTGCGTTGCGAGTTGTGGGAAGGGTTCATCTTCATCAACTTCGACCAAAACGCGAAGCCGCTCGCCGACTACCTGGGACCACTGGCCAAGGGCATCGAGGGCTACCCATTCCACGAGATGACCGAGTCCTATTCCTACCGGGCCGAGGTCGGCAGCAACTGGAAGCTGTTCATCGACGCGTTCGCCGAGTTCTACCACGCGCCGGTGCTCCATCAGGGCCAGTACACCAAGGAAGAAGCCGCCAAGATCATCAAGTACGGCTTCGAGGCGCTGTACTACGAGCTGGCGAGCCCGCACGGGATGATCTCGACCTGGGGTGGTCAGGCGCCGCCCTCGGACCTGTCCATGGTGAAGCCCATGGATCAGGTGTTGCGCAGCGGGCTGTTCGGCCCCTGGGACAAACCAGAGGTCATCGAGAAGCTCGACCAGCTGCCCCCAGGGGTCAACCCGAAAAAGGTGCCGCAGTGGGGGATCGACTCGTGGCACTTCTACCCGAACTTCATGCTGCTGATCTGGGAGCCCGGCTGGTACCTGACCTATCACTACTGGCCGACCGCCGTGGACAAGCACATCTTCGAGTGCACACTGTATTTCGTTCCGCCGAGAAACGCGCGGGAGCGGTTGGCCCATGAGTTGGCCGCGGTGACGTTCAAGGAGTACGCGCTTCAGGACGCCAACACCCTGGAAGCGACCCAGACCATGATCGGCACCCGGGTCGTCAAGGACTTCCCGCTGTGCGACCAGGAAATCCTGCTCCGCCATCTGCACAAGGTGACCGGTGATTACGTGAAGGAGTACCAGAACAATGGCGCTGCCGTCTGAATTCGCCGACCTGGAGCCCTATTTGGATTGGGACCTGGCCACCGAACCCGAGCGCTACGCGAAGCGGCTGGCCTCCACGATGCCCGAGATGCAGGCGTTCTACGACGTCGCGTTCCCCCGCCTGAACGACGTGATCGCCTACTGCGACACGTACCCGATGGACGATCTGCCCGAGGACGCACGCACACTCATGCACCTGATGCAGTCGCTGGTCATGGTGTCGTTTCCGATAGAGGCGTGGAAGCAGCCACGCGTCCCCGACAGCGGTGCGGCCTGGGTTGAGCTGATCCGGGAGCCGGTGATCTGACGGTGTCCGGCGCTCTTCGCGCGAGCGGCTCATCGCAGCTGACGCTCAAGGCCGCCGGGCTGCTCGATGTCGACGCCGGCGAGATCGCCCGCCCTGGCGTCCTGCAGATCGATGGCGACCGGATCGTCGGTGTCGGTGACAGCAACCCGCCATCAATCCAAGGCGAGGTGATCGACCTCGGCGACCAAATCCTGCTGCCCGGGCTGATGGACATGGAGGTCAACCTCCTGATGGGTGGGCGCGGCGAGAAGCCGGGGCTGTCGCAGGTCCAGGACGATCCGCCGACGCGGGTATTGCGCGCGGTCGGCAATGCCCGCCGCACGCTGCGTGCCGGATTCACCACAGTGCGCAACCTCGGGCTGTTCGTCAAAACCGGCGGCTATCTGCTCGATGTCGCGCTGGGCAAGGCCATCGACGCAGGCTGGGTCGACGGGCCCCGGGTGGTGCCGGCCGGGCACGCAATCACTCCGACCGGGGGGCATCTGGATCCGACGATGTTCGCCGCCTTCGCACCGCATGTGCTGGAGCTGACAGTCGAGGAAGGCATCGCCAACGGGATCGACGAGATCCGCAAGGCGGTGCGTTACCAGATCAAGCACGGTGCCGAGCTGATCAAGGTCTGCTGCTCGGGCGGGGTGATGTCGCTGACGGGACCGCCTGGTGCGCAACACTATTCGGATGAAGAGCTGCGCGCGATCGTCGACGAGGCGCACCGGCGTGGGCTGCGCGTCGCGGCGCATACGCACGGCGCCGACGCGGTGAAGCATGCGGTCGCGGCCGGTATCGACTGCATCGAGCACGGCTTCCTGATCGACGACGAGGCGATCGCGGTGATGGTCGAGCACGGCACATTCCTGGTGTCCACGCGGCGCCTGGCCGAGGGGATGGACGTCTCGCACGCTCCACCCGAGCTGCAGGCCAAGGCCGCCGAGATGTTCCCAAAGTCGCGCACCTCGATACTGGCCGCCTACGAGGCCGGGGTGAAGATCGCGGTCGGCACCGACGCGCCCGCGATACCGCACGGCAAGAACGCCGACGAGCTTGTCACCCTGGTGGATTGGGGCCTGCCGCCATTGGCGGTGCTGAGGGCGGCCACGGTGACGGCCGCCGAGCTCATCAATTCCACGGACCGGGGACGGCTGGCGCAAGGCCAGCTCGCCGATATTATCGCCGTTCCGGGAAACCCGTTGGAAGACATTACGGTTACTCAGAGCGTCAGCTTTGTCATGAAAGGCGGCAAGGTCTATGTCGACAAATCAGCCCACCAGAACTGACGACCTGGTCGAGATCCAACAGCTGCTCGCGCGCTACGCCGTCACCATCACCCAGGAAGACATCGACGGGCTGGTCGGCGTCTTCACCCCCGACGGAACCTATAGCGCCTTCGGGGACACCTACCGCCTGGACAAGTTCCCGGAGTTGGTGGCCGCCGCCCCAAAGGGCTTGTTTCTCACCGGGACCGCGCTCGTGGACATCGACGGCGACACCGCCAGCGGCACCCAGCCGTTGTGCTTCATCGACCACGCCACCCACGACATGCGGATCGGCTACTACCGCGACACCTACGCCCGCACCCCCGACGGCTGGCGGCTGAAGACCCGGGCCATGACGTTCATTCGCCGCAGCGGCGTGCACGACTCCGGGCGCCCGCACGTCGTCGGGCGCCCAACCCCGTGAACACCGAGCAGTTCCGGACGGACCTGCGCGCGTGGCTCGACGAGAATGACCTGACGCCCGGTCCCGACCACTCGCTGCAGGGCCAGATGCAGCAATTCGCCCGGGTTAGCAGGGCGCTCTATGACGCCGACTGGATGCGGTACGGCTGGGCGAAAGAAGTCGGCGGATTGGGTGGCCCAGCGGTGCTTCGGGCGATCGTCGGGGAGGAAGTCGTCGGCCGACGTCTCGCCGAACCCGGACCCTTTTCGATGCTCGAGGTGCTGGCGCCCACGATGATCGATTACGCCCCAGCCGAACTCGCCGCGGAGATGGTGCCACGGCTGCTCAGCGGCCGCGAGCAATGGTGTCAGGGCTTTTCCGAGCCAGGCTCGGGCAGCGACCTGGCGTCGTTGACAACCCGCGCGACCCAGCAAGGCGACAACTGGATCGTCAACGGGCAGAAGGTCTGGACCAGCTTCGCGCAGTTCTCCACCCGATGCGTCCTGCTCACCCGCACCGCACCAGGACATGGCGGAATCACCGCGTTCTTCGTCGATCTGGACACGCCGGGCATCACCATTCGGCCGCTGCGCACGATGCACGGAGTCGACGAATTCTGCGAGGTGTACTACGACGACGTTGTAATCCCGTCCAGCCGGATGCTCGGCCAGCCGGGAGACGGCTGGCGGCTCGCGATGGACCTGCTGCCCTATGAGCGGTCCACGTGCTTTTGGCAACGGATCGCTTACCTCTATGCGCGATTCGACGAACTCATCAAAGAGACCGCAGCAACCGCTAGCAATCGAACCGACGGCCATGACGAATTCGAGCTCGGCGCAGCCTATCTCGGTCTGCACACGCTGCGCTGCCGGTCCCGGATCACCCAGCACCGGTTGCGCGACGGAGCCCGGCTTGGGCCGGACACTTCCATCGATAAGGTGCTGCTGGCCACCGCTGAGCAACGGCTCTACGACACAGTCCGCGACCTGCTGCCCGGGACACTGGAGCTCGAAGACACGCCGTGGCGCTCCGAGTACCTGTATTCGCGCGCGGCGACCATCTACGGCGGAACGGCCGAGATTCAGCGCAACATCATCGCCCGCCGGCTGCTCGACCTCGGGAAGGAGTGAGCCATGGATCCCGAGGCACTGCAGATGCTGGCCGACTCGCTGCGCACCACGATGGCCGATCCTTCGGTGGCCTCTGGCGCCAAGCTCGACGTGGCGCTGTCCGACCTCGGCTGGCTGGACATGCTCGACGAAATCCCGGATGTGGCAATTCCGTTGGTGTTTCGGCTGCTCGGCGAGACCGGCGCGCATGCTTCCGTTCTCAACGACGTGGTGCTGCGCGCGGCGGGGCGCGCGCCCGACGGTACGACGCCGCTGCCGTTCGCGGGCGGCTCCTGGGTGGTCTGGGAGCGCAGCGACGGTTCCAGTTCGGCATTCGACGGCGAGCTGCCGATACACCCTGTGCGAGAAGGAGATCCGCTGCCGCTGGCCGCGCTGGCCGCGGGCCGCCAGGCCGTGGGCTGGTGGCTGGTGGGTACCAGTCGCACTATGCTCGCCTTGGCGCGCCAGCATGCACTGGACCGCGTTCAATTCGGCAAGCACATCGGCTCGTTCCAGGCGATCCGGCACCGGCTGGCCGAGACGCTCGTCGCGATCGAAGGCGCGGAGGCGACGCTGCACGCCGCCCGTGATGTGCCTGAAGAACAGGACGAGCTGGCCAGCCTGCTGGCCAAGGCCGCGGCCGGCCAGGCGGCGCTGACCGCCGCACGGCACTGCCAGCAGGTGCTCGGCGGGATCGGATTCACCGCCGAGCACCCACTGCACCACCACGTCAAGCGGTCGTTGATCTTGGACGGACTGCTCGGCAGCGCGCGCGAGCTGACCATGCAAGCAGGAGTGACGTTGCGGGCCAAGGGATCTGCGCCGCGGCTGGCGCAACTCTGACGTCTTTGACGCCGCGGCCGTGACCGAGCACTAGCTTCGGCTGCTAACGACCGGTCACACCGTCGATGAGTTCGCGGAGGATGTCGGCGTGGCCGGCATGGCGGGCGGTTTCCTCGAGCAGGTGCGCCAGGACCCAACGCAGCGTGGGATGGCCGGTGCCGTCGGCGATGACGCTGACCTGGTCGAGGGTGGGGGTTGCAGCGATGATGGCATCGACATCGGCCCAGGTCTGGCGATAAGCGGTCAGCGCGGCATCGACAGAGTCGTGCGATGCCGCGGGCCCCGGCGGCGGCTGCTGCCCGCCGGCGAATCGATGAATGATCCACAATCGCTCCGCAAAAGCCAGGTGACGGATAAGCCACAAGAGGGTGGTCCCGCTGTTCACCGGAGATC
>DATMMZ010000222.1:0-6321 GCA_035569455.1 Mycobacterium sp.
TTCGGTTCGCGACAGCGACGCCATCACCGCGGGCGATCCGGCTCGGGCGGCCGAGATCCTGGTGCGCATGGCGCGGCGTACCGACCTGCCCTATCACCTACCGCTCGGCGTGAACGCCGTCGAAGGCTCGATACGCCAGGATGAATTCCTCCTCGCCGAAGATCGCAAGTGGGCCACGGTGGGACGATCGGCTGATTTCGCCGAGCCCTATCCCGTCGACTTCCCCCCTGAAGCGTGATGGCGGTTCCAAATGTGCCGTCGACACACAATGACGGAAAGCACCGCTGAGCTGAGCGCGCCCGAAGAGATTCGAACTCCCAACCTTCTGATCCGTAGTCAGATGCTCTATCCGTTGAGCTACGGGCGCTTGTCTTCAGTTGTCTCCATGGCGGAGGCGAGAGGATTTGAACCTCCGGTCCCCTTGAAGGGGGACAACTCATTAGCAGTGAGCCCCATTCGGCCTCTCTGGCACGCCTCCTTGGACTTCCTGAGGGTACCCGACCCTGTCCCAGGTATCCCCGAACCGCCGGAGGCATAGCGTACACAGCTCCGACATATGCTGTCGAAGTGAGCGCCCGCCTGCGACCTGAGCTGGACGGGCTCCCAGTTTATGTGCCAGGCAAGACGGTGCCTGGCGCCATCAAACTGGCCAGCAACGAGACGGTGTTCGGTCCGCTGCCCAGCGTCCGCGGGGCCATCGAGCGAGCCACCGATGTGGCCAACCGCTACCCCGACAACGGCTGCGTGGAACTGAAGGCGGCGCTGGCTGCGCACCTCAGTTCGATGGGTTCTGCAGACTTCGCCCCCGAGCAGGTGGCCGTCGGTTGTGGCTCAGTCAGCCTGTGCCAGCAGCTCGTTCAGATCACCGCCGCGGCGGGCGACGAGGTTATCTTCGGGTGGCGCAGCTTTGAGCTCTACCCGCCCCAGGTCCAGATCGCCGGTGCAACCGCCATCCGGGTGCCATTGATCGACCACACCTTCGACCTGTATGCCATGCTCGCCGCGGTCACCCAACACACCCGACTGATTTTCGTATGCAACCCCAACAATCCGACGTCGACCGTCGTCGACCCGGACGCGCTGACCCGCTTCGTCGAGGCGGTTCCGCCGCACATCCTGATCGCCATCGACGAGGCCTACGTCGAATACATCCGCGACCGCATGCTGCCAGATAGCCTGGAGCTGGTCCGTGCTCACAGTAATGTCGTTGTGCTGCGGACCTTTTCGAAAGCCTACGGGCTGGCGGGCTTGCGAATCGGCTATGCGGTCGGCCACACCGACGTGATCACCGCGCTGGACAAGGTGTACGTGCCGTTCACCGTGTCCAGCGTTGCGCAGGCCGCCGCGATCGCCTCACTGAACGCCGCCGATGAGCTACTGGCTCGTACCGACGCCCTGGTCGCCGAGCGCGCCCGGGTCAGCGGCGTGTTGCGTGATGCCGGTTTCACACTGCCGCCCTCGCAGGCCAACTTCGTCTGGCTGCCGCTGGGGCCCCGCACACTGGACTTCGTGGAGCAGGCCGCGATTGCGCGCATCGTGGTCCGCCCGTACGGCACCGACGGTGTCCGGGTCACCGTCGGCGCGCCGGAAGAAAACAACGTCATGGTGCGGTTCGCCCGCGACTGGATTACCCGCACAGAGGAGTAACCATTGAGCCTGGCCCGCAAGAAGTTCACCGAGTTCAAGGAACGCGGTGGCGGCGTTCCCGACACCGAGCTCGACGATTTCTGGGCGACCCTTGAGCCGGCCACCATCGCGGGCATGCTCGGCGAATGGAAGGGCGGCGAGTTCGCCACCGGCCACAAGATGAACGGCCAATTGGAGAAGGCCCGCTGGTTCGGTAAGACCTTCAAGTCCGCCACCGACGTACAACCGCTGGTGTGTGTGGACGCCGACGGGAACAAGTTCTCCAACGTGGCGATGGGCAAGGGCGAGGCCAGCCTGTGGCTCGAGGACTTCCGCGGGGAGGTCACCGCCACGATGGTCTACGACGGCCAACCCGTGCACGACCACTTCAAGAGGATCGACGACGACGCGGTGCTGGGGATCATGAACGGCAAGGGCGTGCTGGATGACGGCCGGTATTACTACTTCTATCTCGAGCGGGTGTAGCGGCGCCCGGGCGTGCAGCTGGCTTCACGTTCGAGCAGTGCAGCTACCTCGCCGGGTTGCGGCCGGAGAACGCGATCAGCTGGTCCAGCGCGCCGGCATCTTCGGGCGCTTCGACGGGATCGTGGAACCCGGCCCGGCTACGTTCCTCAGGCCTGATCAGCTCGCGCGCTAACCCCAGCACGTATTCGGCGAGCGAATCCGGGGCTTTGACGTCGCGCCCTACCGTGACGGCGTAGTCCCAGGCGTGGACCAGGAATTTCAACCGACAAGACGCCGGAGGCAACCTTGGCCGGCATCTCGTTGGGGCCCGCCTGCACATTGCCCTCCAGACCGCGACGATGCCACGCATCCAGGGTCGGCCGGGCCGCGCTGATGATCTGCCGTTCCGCGCTGGCGATCGTGTGCAGAACTTGCTGCAGCACCCCGAGCGTGGCTTCGGCGCTGGCCAGCTCGTCGGTTGGCGGGGAATCTGGGTCCGGGTCGCAAATCACCGGACATACTCGCCACGCTACGGTCTGGGCATGGGCGAAATATACGAATCCGTCACTGTCGAGACCAAGGACCAGGTCGCACAGGTGACGCTGGTCGGACCGGGCAAGGGCAACGCGATGGGACCCGCTTTCTGGTCAGAGATGCCGGAGGTGTTCGCAGAGCTCGACGCCGATCGCGAGGTGCGGGCCATCGTCATCACCGGATCGGGCAAGAATTTCAGCTACGGCCTTGACGTGCCCGCGATGGGCGGGATGTTCGCCCCGTTGATGGCCGAAGGCGCGCTGGCCCGCCCCCGCACCGATTTCCACACCGAGGTGCTGCGGATGCAGAAAGCGATCAACGCCGTCGCCGACTGCCGGACGCCAACCATCGCGTCGGTGCACGGCTGGTGCATCGGCGGAGCCGTCGACCTGATCTCCGCGGTGGACATCCGCTATGCCAGCGCCGACGCCAAGTTCTCGGTGCGGGAAGTCAAACTCGCCATAGTCGCCGATATGGGTAGCCTGGCCCGCCTCCCGCTGATCTTGAGCGACGGGCACCTGCGGGAACTGGCGTTGACGGGCAAGGACATCGACGCGGCCCGAGCCGAGAAGATCGGACTGGTCAACGACGTGTACGACGATGCCGATAAGGCGCTTTCCGCCGCGCATGCGACCGCCGCCGAGATCGCCGCCAATCCACCGCTGGCGGTCTATGGCGTCAAGGATGTCCTTGACCAGCAACGCATCTCCGCCGTCTCGGAAAACCTGCGCTACGTCGCCGCGTGGAACGCGGCGTTCCTGCCGTCCAAGGACCTGACCGAGGGCATCTCGGCCACGTTCGCCAAGCGTCCGCCGAAGTTCACCGGGGAATAGGCTGCTGCCCGCTAGAGCTCTCTTTAAGGCTGTAGCGCAACGCAATTGCGAGCATTACGGTAGCTAACGTCAACCCGGCGAATTCGAGGTAGCCGACCCAGGCGCCGGCCCGGTGATTGGTATCGATGATGTGGCTGAGCGCGTGCAGCCCCCAGTGCGCGGTGGCGAAGGCCAGCGCCGGCACGCGCCAGGACCACCATCGCATGGCGGCCAGCAGCAGCAGGCCGAGCGGCAACTCAAACGACGCATTATCGAAGATGTAGTGATTGTTGCGGGAACCGAATGCGCCAAGGGTGTCGAAGAAGGCCACCGGCAACAGCATCATGAACACCCCAAGAGCGACCGAGTAGATGCCGTAGATGATCAGGATCACATCGACATAGCGAGAACGACTGGTCATAGGACCACGGTAGATCCACCCCCGCCCAAGGCCGATGCGCTGCCACCCCGCGGCACGTACCCTCGCGGAGGTGGCGAACCTGACCCGCGCGACCGGAGACGGCAAGATCCGCCTCCCGGCCGACTTGGACGCCGTGACGGCGATCGGTGAAGAAGATCACGCCGAAATCGACAGCGCCGCCGTCGAGCGCATCTGGCAGGCCGCGCGCCACTGGTACCAGGCCGGCATGCACCCCGCGATCCAGTTGTGCATCCGACGGCACGGGCGGGTGGTGCTCAACCGCGCGATCGGTTACGGCTGGGGCAGTGCGCCGACCGATCCGCCCGACGCCGAAAAGGTCCCCGTCACGACGGACACGCCGTTCTGCGTGTACTCCGCGGCCAAAGCCATCACCGCGACCGTCGTGCACATGCTCGTCGAGCGGGGACACTTCTCGCTCGACGACCGGGTCTGCGAATACCTGCCCACCTACACCAGTCACGGCAAGGACCGCACAACAATCCGGCACGTGATGACCCACAGCGCGGGCGTCCCCTTCGCCACCGGACCGCGACCGGACGTCACCCGCGCGGACGATCACGAGTACGTCCAGGAAATGCTGGGCCAATTACGGCCGCTGTACCGGCCGGGATCGGTGCATATCTACCACGCGTTGACCTGGGGTCCGCTGATGCGGGAGATCATTTACGCCGCCACCGGTAAGGAAATTCGCGACATCCTCGCCACCGAGATCCTCGACCCGCTGGGTTTCCGGTGGACGAACTTCGGCGTCGCCAAAGAAGACCTCTCATTGGTGGCGCCGAGTCATGCCACCGGACGGCCGTTGCCGCCGGCGATCGCCGCGATCTTCCGTAAGGCGATCGGCGGCACCGTGCACGAGGTGATCCCCTACACGAACAAACCGCGATTTCTCACCAACGTTGTCCCGTCGTCGAACACCGTGTCGACCGCAAACGAGATGTCGCGGTTCGCTGAAATTTGGCTTCGCGGTGGCGAACTCGACGGCGTGCGGGTGATACAGCCGGAAACGCTGCGCAGTGCGGTGACCGAATGCCGACGCCTACGGCCGGATTTCGCGGTGGGGCTGATGCCGGCTCGCTGGGGTACAGGGTTCATCCTCGGGACGAACAGGTTCGGGCCGTTCGGGCGCAATGCGCCCGCCGCGTTCGGACATCTCGGGCTGGTCAACATCGCGATCTGGGCCGACCCCGAGCGCGGCCTTGCCGCGGGCTTGATCAGCAGCGGCAAGCCCGGCAGGGACCCCGAGGCCCGCCGCCACACCGCGCTGATGGACACGATCGCCGCCGAGATGCCCCGCGCACGCGCCGCCGGCTGAGTGCGTGGGGTATCGAACGGCGTCAAATGAGTTTCTAACCTTGCTGGTCGGGGTAAATTCTGACGACTATGGAATCCGACCGCTTCCGTCAGCTACTCGATACGCCGGGACCCTTCGTCTCGGTGTATTTCGCGGAGTCGGAAGACACCGACGACATGGGCGCTCAGCGCGGCCTCAACTGGCTCGCATTGCGCGAACAACTCGAGCGGCAGGGAGCGGAAGAATCGGTTACCGCCGAAATCGAGTACGCCGTGATGAACCTGCGTCTGCCGACAGGCCGCGGTGGGCGGGCGGTGGTCGCAGGCCCCAAAGGGGTCGTACTGAACGAGCACCTGCTCCGGCCGGCTGCCGAGCCGGTCGTCCGAGTGTCCGAGTTGCCGTATATCGTCCCAATCCTCGAACACGGTTTCGAACACTCGCATTATCTCCTGGTGGTGGTGGACCCCGCTGGCGCCTTCATCACCACTCACACCGATGTCACGCGGCATTCGGAAACCGTCGCGGCTGACAGTCGCCCCGCGCGAGCGGCGCCAGCAGCCGCAACCGACGGCTATGGCGACCGGAAGCCGCGTGCCGTTGCCGATCGTGTCAGCGAACTCGTTCACGACGCGTCGTTCGACGCGGTGTTTGTGGTGGGCGACGCGGGTTCACGCTCGGATTTGTTGGCAGCGCTGCCGGAATGGGTCCGCGAGCGTGCGACGTCGCTGCCGATCGGCGTCCAACGCGGCGGATACGACTTCGAGGAGATTCAACGCGCCATCGACATCACGCTGCTGCGACAACGGCTAAGTGCGATCGACAGCGCAGCAGAGCGCTTCACCGCTGAGGTCCGCCGGCAATCCGGTCTGGCCGCCGAGGGGCTCGGGCCCGTCTGTTCGGCTCTGCGCCAGGGCTCTGTCGCCACATTGATTCTGGGCGACATCAACGATGCCACCGTGGTCGTCGACGAAGGCCTCACAACGGTCGCCCCGACCGCCGACCTGCTGTCCGAGCAGGGCGCCTCCCCCGCCAAGACACTACGGGCCGACGAGGCGCTGCCACTGATGGCGATTTCCGTCGGGGCGTCCGTGGTGCGCACCGATGAGCGGATCGCCCCGGCCGACGGTATCGCTGCGGTGCTTCGCTAC
>DATMMZ010000223.1:0-10572 GCA_035569455.1 Mycobacterium sp.
ACGGTAACCGTGCCGTGCTCTGTGGTGCGCGCCCTGCCACCCGACGGCGGGGTCGTGCTGAGTACGGCGCCCAAGAAGGGCAAGGATGCCGCGCTGAACGCGTTGTTCGTCGTCGCCAGCAGCCAGCGCGTCGACGTCACCGACCGCAATGTGGTGATCGCCAGCGTGCCTCGGGATCAGGCGGAGTCCCCCCAATGCCAGCGCATCGAGATCACCTCCACACAGTCCGGCGCCTACGCCACCTTCGTCGGGTTGACCGATCCGACGGGCAAGCCGGTGCGTGGCGGTTTCCCCGATCCCAACCTGCGCCCGCAGATCGTCGGGGTGTTCACGGATCTAACCGGTCCCGCTCCGCCCGGTCTGCGGCTCTCGGCGACAATCGACACCCGGTTCTCCACAACACCGACGACGCTGAAACTGGTCGCGATGGTGCTCGCGATCGTGTCCACCATCGTCGCGCTGGTCGCGCTGTGGCGCCTGGACCAGTTGGACGGGCGCCGCATGCACCGGTTGATTCCGACCCGCTGGCGCAAGTTCACGCTGATCGACGCCACTGTGATCTTCGGGTTCCTGTTGTGGCATCTGATCGGCGCGAATTCCTCCGACGACGGTTACATCCTCGGCATGGCCCGGGTCGCCGACCATGCCGGCTACATGTCCAACTACTTCCGCTGGTTTGGCAGCCCGGAGGACCCGTTCGGCTGGTACTACAACCTGCTGGCGCTGATGACTCATGTGAGCGACGCCAGCCTGTGGATGCGGTTGCCTGACCTGGTCGCAGGGCTGGTCTGCTGGCTGCTGCTGTCCCGTGAGGTGTTGCCCCGGCTGGGCCCGGCGGTGACCTCGAGCACGGCCGCCAACTGGGCGGCCGGGATGGTCTTGCTCACCGCGTGGATGCCGTTCAACAACGGCCTTCGTCCCGAACCGATCATCGCGCTGGGTTCACTGATCACCTATGTGTTGATCGAGCGGTCCATGTGCGCCTCCCGGCTGACGCCCGCGGCGCTGGCCGTGATCACCGCGGCATTCACCCTGGGGGTCCAACCCACCGGCCTGATCGCGGTCGCCGCCTTGGTTGCCGGCGGTCGCCCGATCCTGCGGATTCTGGTCCGCCGTCATCGCCTGGTCGGCACGTGGCCACTGGTGGCCCCGATGCTGGCGGCCGGTTCGGTCATCCTGACCGTGGTGTTCGCCGACCAGACGCTGTCAACGGTGTTGGAAGCCACCAGGATTCGCACCGCGATCGGGCCCAGCCAGGCCTGGTACACCGAGAACCTGCGTTACTACTACCTCATTTTGCCGACCGTCGACGGTTCGTTGTCGCGGCGGTTCGGGTTCTTGGTCACCGCGCTGTGTTTGTTCACGGCGGTGTTCATCATGTTGCGGCGCAAACGAGTACCGGGAGTTGCGCGTGGGCCGGCGTGGCGGCTGATGGGTGTCATCTTCGGCACCATGTTCTTCCTGATGTTCACCCCGACTAAGTGGGTGCATCACTTCGGGCTGTTCGCCGCGGTGGGCGCGGCGATGGCCGCGCTGACCACGGTGCTGGTGTCACCCAAGGTATTGCGCTGGGCGCGCAACCGGATGGCGTTTTTGGCGGCGCTGTTGTTCTTGATGGCGCTGTGCTTCGCCACCACCAACGGCTGGTGGTATGTCTCGAGCTACGGCGTCCCGTTCAACAGCGTCATGCCGCGGCTCGCCGGAATCACCATCAGCACAGTCTTTTTCGTCCTGTTCGCGATCGCGGCACTCTGGGCGATCTGGTTACACTTCACGCCGCGGGATCACGGCGACGGCCGGCTGGCGCGGGTGGTGACAGCAGCGCCGGTACCGATCGCGGCCGGATTCATGGCGCTGGTGTTCATCGCGTCGATGGTCGCCGGAATCGTGCGCCAGTACCCCACTTACTCCAATGGCTGGGCCAACTTGCGCGAATTCGCTGGCGGCTGCGGGCAGGCCGACGACGTGCTCGTCGAGCCGGACAGCAACGCCGGCTTTATGGCGCCGCTGCCCGACAATTACGGCCCGTTGGGCCCGCTGGGTGGTGTCAACCCAATAGGGTTCACCCCCAACGGCGTACCGGAACGTACCGTGGCCGAGGCGGTCAAGGAGACGTCCGTGCCGCAGCCCGGCACCGACTACGACTGGGATGCGCCGACCAAGCTGACGGCCCCGGGCATCAACGAGTCCGTGGTGCCGCTGCCCTACGGCCTGGACCCCGGTCGGGTTCCGCTGGCGGGCAGCTACACCACCGGCGCGCAACAGCAGAGCAGGCTGACGTCGGCGTGGTACCAGCTGCCCAAACCTGACGACGGGCATCCGCTTGTGGTGTTGACCGCCGCGGGCACGATCGCGGGCAACAGCGTGTTGCACGGCCACACCTCCGGGCAGACCGTCGTGCTCGAATACGGCAAGCCTGGTCCCGGCGGTGATGTGGTGTCGGCTGGGCGGCTGGTGCCCTACGACCTGTACGGGGAACAGCCGAAGGCATGGCGCAACCTGCGCTTCGCCCGGTCACAGATGCCCGCCGACGCGGTTGCGGTCCGGGTCGTGGCCGAGGATCTATCCCTGACGCCGGAAGACTGGATCGCGGTGACTCCGCCGCGAGTGCCGGAGCTGCGTTCCGTGCAGGAGTACGTCGGCTCCTCGCAGCCGGTGCTGTTGGACTGGGCGGTCGGGCTGGCCTTCCCCTGCCAGCATCCGATGCTGCATGTGAATGGCGTCACCGAGATCCCGAAGTTCCGTATCACACCGGACTACAACGCCAAGAAGCAGGACACCGACACCTGGGAGGACGGCGTCAACGGCGGCCTGCTGGGCATCACCGACTTGCTGCTGCGGGCCCATGTGATGTCCACGTACCTGTCCCGCGACTGGGGTCGTGACTGGGGGTCATTACGCAAGTTCGAGACCATCGCAGACGCCCATCCCGCGCAATTCGACCTGGGCACCGCGACCCGAAGCGGATTGTGGTCACCCGGGGAGATCCGGATCAAGCCCTAGACCTGGTGCGATGTTCCCAGTTAGGGAAATGTCGCAGTGGTTGTGAAACAGAGATCGCTTCGCGACAGGGTGAAACACTGGGTTGCATGGGCTCGACGCGCCCCTATATCGCATCGCTGGTTGGTGCGGTGGCGGTCTCTTGCGCCGGCCCGCCGGCGGCGAGCCTCGGGCAGGTCCAGCGGCTGAACTATGTCGCCATGGGCGACTCTTTTGCCGCGGCGCCGGGCGTGCCGGACCCGGCACCGCCTGCCGGGTGCCGGAAGTCGACCAACGACTATCCGTCGGTTCTCGCGCGACGGCTCGCCGCCACCACCTTCACAGATGTCACGTGCAGCGGCGCCACCACCGAGGACATCACCAGCCGAGCCCAGCAGACAAAGGACGGGTCGATCGCACGCCAGATCGACGCCGCCGGCGCGAGCGCCGATCTGATCACGATCACCATCGGCGCCAACGACGTCGGGCTGGCCTCCGACGCGCAGGAGTGCAAGGTCATATCACCCAATCCGCCACCGTGCACTAATGAGTTCGTCGTCGGCGATGCCGACCACATTTCGGAGGTAATCGCCGCGCAGTTGCCGGCGTGGAGCGCGCTGATCGACGGGGTCCGGGTCAAGGCACCACACGCCCGAATCATCGTCGTGGGGTACGGCATCTTCGTGCGGCCCGGTGGCTGCTTTCCCGGGCAGCCGGTCCTACCGCGCGACTCCGACTATTTGCAATCCAAACTCAATGAACTCGACGACCGGCAGCAACAACTCGCCGCCATCAAGGGAATCGACTATTTCGACACGCGTCCATTGTCGCGGGGCCACGACATATGCGCTTCCCCCAGCGATCGGTATATCGAGGGCTTTGCGACCAGCGGTTCAGCTGTTCCCCTGCACCCCAATGCTTTTGGTGCCGCAGCGGTGGGAAATGCGCTCGCCGGTTATGTCGAGCGGTCCGTTCTGCGGGGCTAAACGAGTCCACTACACGTCCGAGATTGTCGCGTCCGCATGGGCCTACGCAGGCGCCTGTAATACCGTCACGTCATGAGCGAATACGCGGCCGGGTATGACTTGGAATCCGTGGACCGACTGCCCTTCTCGACTCCGGAGAAATCGCAGCGTTACCAAACCGACAACTACCGCGGAGCCGTGGGTCTGAATTGGTACCGCACCGATCCCACCCTGCAGTCCACCATGGCGTACTACCTGCGGCCCGACGAGCTGGCGTTCGCCGAGCCCCACTTGACGCGCATCGGCGAACTGATGGGCGGTCCGGTGGCGCGGTGGGCCGACGAGACCGACCGCAACCCGCCGCGGTTAGAGCGCTACGACCGCTGGGGCCACGACATCAGCCGGGTCGTCATGCCGGCGTCGTTTACCGAGTCCAAGCGCGCGGTGCTGGACGCGCAGACGACGCTGCGCACCGAGGCGCGAGCCGCCAACATGAGCTCGTCGCTGGCGATGTTCGCATCCAACTATCTGCTCAACCAGGCCGACATCGGGATGGGCTGTGCCCTTGGCACCGGCGGCGGGATGGTCCAGTCGCTGGTGGCCGCCTACGCGCCCGCCGATGTCAAGGAGCATGTCCTGGCCAAGTTCGACTCCGGCGAGTGGGCGGGCGAGACAGCGCAGCTGTTGACGGAACGCACCGGCGGCTCCGATCTGGGAGCGCTTGAGACTACAGCTCGAAGGTCGGGACCCAACGGCGACGCGTGGCTGCTCAACGGCTTCAAGTGGTTTGCGTCGAATTGCGCGGGCGAGGCGTTCGTCGTGCTGGCCAAACCCGAGGGCGCGCCGGACTCGACGCGCGGCGTCGCCACGTTCCTCGTGCTCCGCACCCGACGCGACGGATCTCGCAACGGGATCCGGGTCCGCCGGCTCAAGGACAAGCTAGGCACCCGCTCGGTCGCCTCCGGCGAGATCGAGTTCGTCGACGCCGAGGCCTTTCTGCTGTCCGGTGAACCGAGCGCCGAGGCAGGCCCGTCGGACGGCAAGGGTCTCGGCCGGATGATGGAGCTGACCAACGCGGCGCGTCTCGGGATCGCCTTGTTCGCGCTGGGTAACGCGCGCCGTGCCCTGGTCGAGTCGCTGTGCTATGCGCGGCAGCGGCGGGCGTTCGGCGGACCACTCATCGACAAACCGCTCATGCGGCGCAAGCTGGCCGAGATGATCGTCGACGTCGAAGCCGTGCAGGCGATGGTGTTCGACGGCACCGGAGCCACCAACCACCGCCAGCCCCACAACATTCGGCAACGCATCGCGGTACCCGTCACCAAGCTCAAGGCGTGTCGACTCGGGATCACCGCGGCGTCGGACGCCATCGAGATCCACGGCGGCAACGGGTACATCGAAACCTGGCCGGTGGCCCGGCTGCTGCGCGACGCGCAGGTTAACACCATCTGGGAGGGCCCCGACAACATCCTGTGTCTCGATGTGCGGCGCGGTATCGAGCAGACTCAGGCGCACGAGACATTGTTGGCCCGCCTGCGCGACGCGGTGTCGGTTTCCGACGACGACGAAACCACGCGGCTAGTCTCCAGCCGCATCGAGGATCTCGACGCGGCGATCGCGGCCTGGGCCAAACTCGACAATGGCTCTCTGGGAGGCCTCGCCGAGGCGCGGCTGTTCCCGCTGGCCCAGTTCATGGGCGACGTCTACGCCGGCGCGCTGCTCACCGAGCAGGCCGCGTGGGAGCGAGAAGCCCGCGGCACCGACCGCAAGGCGCTCGTCGCGCGGCTGTACGCGCAGCGATATCTCGAGGACCGCGGGCCACTACGGGGGATCGACGCCGACTCCGACGAGGCGCTCGAGCGGTTCGACGAACTTGTCGGGGGCACGCTCGCGATGTGAGGCTAGATCGGAAGCAGCGAGTGCTTGCGGCCCACCCGCCACCACAGCTGCTTGTCTCGCAACAGATGTAGCGACTTGCGCAGCAGCAGTCGGGTGTCGTGCGGCTCGATCACTGCGTCGATGAACCCACGCTCGGCGGCGATCCACGGGATCGCCATGTTGAGGTTGTAGCCGTCGATGAAGTCTTTCTTGATCGCTTGTGCCTCGGGTGTGGTCGGGTCGGGGAACCGCTTCATCAGCAGCTGCGCGGCCCCCTCGGCGCCGATCACCGCGATGCGCGCGGTGGGCCAGGCGAAGTTGAAGTCCGCGGTCAGCTGCCGGGAGCCCATCACCGCGTAGGCGCCACCGTAGGACTTGCGGATCGTGATCGTCACCTTCGGCACGTCGGCTTCCACCACGGCAGACAGGAACCGGCCGCCGCGCTTGATGATGCCGTTCTTCTCCTGCTCGGCTCCCGGCAAGAAACCGGGTGTGTCGACGACGAACACCAAGGGGATCTCGAACATGTCGCAGAACCGGATGAACCGGGTTGCCTTGTCGGAGGCTTCGTTATCGATCGACCCGGACAGGTGCATCGGCTGGTTGGCGATCACGCCGACCGGACGCCCGTCGACCCGGGCGAACCCGGTGATGATCGCCGGCCCGCCCTGCGCGGCGACGTCGAGGAAGTCGCCATCGTCGAAGATCCGCAGCAGGATCTCGTGCATGTCGTAGGCCATGTTGTCGGAATCCGGCACGATCGAGTCGAGTTCCAGGTCGGTCGGGGTGATCTCCGGCTCCAGTCCGGGGTTGACGACCGGCGGTTTGTCGAAGCTGTTGGACGGCAGGAACGACAAGAAATCGCGCACGTACTGAAACGCGGCCGCCTCGGAGTCGACGACCTGATGGATGTTGCCGTAGCGGGCCTGGGCGTCGGCGCCACCCAACTCGTCGAGGGTGACCTGTTCGCCGGTGACTTCTTGGATCACGTCGGGGCCGGTGACAAAGAAATAGCCCTGGTCGCGCACCGCGACGAGAAGATCGTCCTGGATCGGCGAATAGACCGCTCCCCCGGCGCATTTGCCAAAGATGAGGGAGATCTGCGGCACAATCCCGGACAACAATTCGTGGCGCCGGCCCAGCTCGGCGTACCAGGCCAGTGAGGTGACCGCGTCCTGGATCCGGGCGCCCCCCGAGTCCTGAATGCCGATGATCGGGCACCCGACCATCGCGCACCACTCCATCAGCCGCGCCACCTTGCGGCCGAACATCTCGCCGACCGTGCCCTGAAACACGGTCTGGTCGTGGGAGAATACCCCGACCGGCCGGCCGTCGATCATCCCGTGCCCGGTGACCACGCCGTCGCCGTACAGGGCGTTGGGATCGTTGGGGGTGCGGGCCAGTGCGCCGACCTCGAGGAAGGTGCCCGGGTCGACCAGCGCGTGGACGCGGGAACGGGCACTCGGGATGCCCTTCTTGTCGCGCTTGGCGATGGCCTTCTCACCGCCGGGCTCTTTGGCCAACTCGAGGCGAGCGTGCAGCTCGGCCAGCTTCTCGGCTGTGCTGTGGACAACGGGAGCTTGCCCGGGAGCTGGCACCGTCTCTGTCACTACTTGCCTACCTCAATTTCTGGGGACGTTTCCGGCTGCCGTTCTGCCTCGATCTGGTCCAAGGCCTGGCTCATGTGTGCGCCCACCTTGGCGATGATCGGCTCGTCGATGGCCTGAATGTGCTCGCCACCGATCGGCACCACCTCGAGATCGGAAACATACTCGCCCCAGCCGCCGTCCGGCTTGCGGACGGCGTAGCGCGGCTCGAACATGATCGCGTCGTCATGGTAGCGATCGGCCATATAGAGGGTGACATGCCCGTCGTACGGCTGGATCTCGGCCGTGTCGATCGCGCGGTTGTCCAGGTACGACGTGCGCTGGTGCTCGATGATCCCCGCCGGGATCTGCACCCCGCTCTGGCTCACGGCGTCCAGCACGAACCGGATCTGACCCTCGTCGTCCAGCTCCTCGAGCTGTTCGTAGGGGATCGCCGGGATGGTGACGTTGAAGGTCCTCTCAGCGAACCGGGCGTAACGGTCCCAGCGCTTGCGGACCTCCTCGTTCGTCTGCGGGACCTCCTCGCCGGCGCGCACCGCGTCGATCAGCCCCACCCACTCGACGTCCTTGCCCAGCTGCTTCAGCCCGATCGCGCACGCATAGGCCAGCACCCCGCCCAGCGACCAGCCGGCCAGAATGTAGGGCCCGTCGCCCTGCATCGCAATCAGCTTCGGAACGTATTGCGCCGCACGCTCTTCGATCGTGCCTTCAACCCGCTCGAAGCCGTACATCGGGGTGTCCGCCGGCAGCCGGTTGAGCAATGGTTCATACACCACCGTCGAGCCGCCGGCCGGATGGAAGACGAACACCGGCGGTTTCGAGCCGCCCTCCGCGCTCCCCTCGGCCCGGGGCCGGAGGGTGCGGACGAACCCGTCGATCGGCCCCGCTTCCAGGTACTGGCGCACCTTCACGGCCAGCGCCTCGATGTTTTCCGAGGTCAGAATGTCCTCGGCGGTGATCGGTCCCTCGGCGCGCTCCGAGAGCCGCTGCGCCATCTTCTCGGCGGCGTCACCGTCCAGCTTCGGCAGCGCGTTAAAGATGCCGCCCGGGGACTTCCCCGTGACCACCGCCCAGGTGGCGAACGTGACCCGCTCGGCGGCGTCGCGCGGCGGTATGTCGGAGTTAAGGGCCTTGGCCACCGCCTCCTGGTTGAGCGCTTCCGCCGCCCCAGCCAGGTTCGGCTTGGCGCCGTTAGCCGCGGGCCCGGACGGACCTGATGGATCCGTCGGCGGCGGCGGAATTGGCGCGTCGGACGCCGGCGGTGGTGCCGGAGCCGGGGCTTCCTCGGCAGCAGCGGACTTGCCGTGCAGCAATTCCGCTTGCGCCCTGGCGATTTCCTCGGCCGTCTGGGCCTTCTGGTGCTCGTGCAGCTGCTCGACCTCGTCGCGGTGCTCGATCGCGTACTCGATGAGCTTCTCGACGTTGTAGAGGTTGGCGTCGCGCACGGCCTGCAACTGGATCGGCGGCAGGTCGAAGTCGTACTCGACGCGGTTCTTGATCCGCACCGCCATCAGCGAGTCCAGACCCAGCTCGATCAGCGGCACCTCCCAGGGCAGGTCCTCGGGTTCATAACCCATCGCCGCCGCCACGATGGTGCCGAGCCGCTGGGCGATGGTCTCGCCGGATTCCGGTGACCATTTGACGAAGTCGCTCGGCATGTAGCGGTTGGTCAAGCTGTCCGACAGCGCCTCCGGGTCCTCGCCCGCGGCGACGGCCGCAGCGATGGGCGAGTCCGCCTGCACCGTCGCCGCCGGAGCCGCGACAACATCCGCAGCCGCGATCGCCGCGCCCGTGCCAACCGCCGTCGGCAACACCGATTGTTGACCGGCCCGGGTGACGAGCGCGTCGTAGACCAGCGTGAACGATTCGTCGATGCGGGCGTGCACCTGAATCGAGGCGCCGCCGGGGTGGCGGGTCATGGTCGTCACCAGCCGAGAGCCCTCCATGGGCAACGCGCGCTGCTCCGCCGCCGTCAACTGCGCGTCCGGGAGCACTTCGGCCGCAGCGGCTTTCACCAACGCCGGCAGATCCGTAAGGCCCTTGGGCGCGTACTCAAAGACGTGGCGGCCATCCGGCAACGCGACGTGGTTCCCCGGCATGAGCACCAAGCTGGTGCCGGCGGAGAAGTGCACGTCCAGCCAGTGCTCTTTGCGCTTGAACCGCGTCGGTGGAATGTTCGCGTAGTCGACCGGTCCGGTAGCGCGCGTGAACAGCGTCCAGATGTCCAGGTCGTGGCCGTACACGTAGAGCTGCGCCATGGTCGAGATCATCGACTCGACTTCGTCCTGCTTGCGGGCCAGCGTCGGGATCAGCTGCGCGTCGTGCAGCCCGGCGGACGCCGTGGTCAGACCCACCTGCATCAGCGCCACCGGATTGGGCGCGAGCTCCAGGAAGGTGGTGTGCCCGCTGTCGACGGCGTTGCGGATGCCGTGGGTGAAGTAGACGCTGTGGCGCAGGCCCTTCTTCCAATACTCGACATCGTGGATCGGCTCGCTGCCGGGCTTGACGTAGTTGCCCTCGTGCACGGTCGAGTAGATCCCGGCCGTCGGGCTCATCGGCTTGATGCCCTGTAGCTCGGCGGTGAGCTCACCGAGCAGCGGGTCCATCTGCGAGGTGTGGCTGGCGCCCTTGGTCTCGAACTTGCGGGCGAACTTGCCCTCGGCCTCGGCGCGGGCGATGATCGCGTCCACCTGTTCGGGCGGGCCGCCAATGACGGTCTGGGTGGGTGCGGCGTAGACGCACACCTCGAGATCCGGGAAGTCGGAGAACACCGTCTTGATCTCGTCGGCGGAATACTCGACCAGGGCCATCAACCGGATGTATTCGCCGAACAGCATCGCCTCGCCCTCGCCCATCAGGTGCGAGCGAGAGCAGATCGCCCGGGTGGCGTCTTGAAGCGACAAGCCGCCGGCGAAGTAGGCCGACGCGGCTTCACCCAGCGACTGGCCGATTACCGCGGCGGGCTTCGCACCGTGATGCTTGAGCAGCTCGCCCAGCGCGATCTGAATCGCGAAGATGGTGACCTGGGTGGTCTCGATGCCGTAGTCCTGTGAGTCGTCCAGGATCAGTTCGAGCACCGAATAACCCAGCTCGTCCTGGACCAGTGCGTCGACCTTCTCGATCCACTCGGCGAAGACCTCGTT
>DATMMZ010000224.1:0-17365 GCA_035569455.1 Mycobacterium sp.
AAGCTATGGGCCACGCCTCCATTACCGTCACCGCGCACACTTAGGCCGACCTCTTTGACGACGAGCTGGACAATATCGCCGTGGCGCTCGACTCTCTCAGCGACTTCTAGCGGAGGAAAGTCTCGCCGACGACGACTCTGGCCCGGCGAGTCAGCGACCGACAGCGCCGAAACCTCGATTTGGCCAAAGTTGGGCAACGGCCGCACGACCGTGTTCTCGGCTGTTGCGATGTGGTTGGCGCGCAACCCAGAGCAGTCGTCGCCTGGACAGGCGCTCGTTTGAAAAGCCGCCTGAGGAAGGTTCTTCGGCGCGACGTGGCGAGCGATCTTCCGCCGTGCGGCCAATCCGCGACTTGGCCGCATATTGGCCGCATGAAAGGGCCGAAGGCCGGCCCACGGGTTGTGTCGAGTGATGCATCTGAGCCCACTAACTGCGCTGATGCTGGTGGTCCCGGCTGGGATCGAACCAGCGACCTTCCGCGTGTGAAGCGGACGCTCTTCCACTGAGCCACGGGACCGGCGCCGAGAGGGCGAACGACGTCGAACACTAGCACGAACAGCGGTCCGCAGAACGCGCCGCATGCTGTGACGTGGGCGAGTGTTAGCCTCGACACGCACGGTACCAAGGGATTTGTGTGTGCCGGGTCACGTGGACTATCGTCGTGCTTCGCACCGGGCGACGATCTCGTCCGTTGCGCGCGGACGTAGCGCAGTTGGTAGCGCATCACCTTGCCAAGGTGAGGGTCGCGGGTTCGAATCCCGTCGTCCGCTCGAAGGTGCAAGTGGCATCAATCCTTGCGGTGGAGTGGCCGAGTGGTGAGGCAACGGCCTGCAAAGCCGTGCACACGGGTTCGATTCCCGTCTCCACCTCCATAGTCGAGCTCCGAGCGCGATTAGCTCAGCGGGAGAGCGCTTCCCTGACACGGAAGAGGTCACTGGTTCAATCCCAGTATCGCGCACCAAGCATTAACGCAGGTCAGAGGCTATATCTAGGGTCGCTGTGCAACCGGCGTGGAAGATACGTGAAATATCCGCGCCTCCAAACGCACCCAACACGTCTTGAACCTGTTCGCCTGCCCTTGCTTAGCCAGTGCCGGGTAGCACTCCAATTTGAGTCAGCACAGTCGCAATGTCCATATAGACCTTCTCGCATAGGAGTCGGTCCTCGTCGAACTCGAAAATTGCGGCAACCGGAACCTCGATGCGGCGTCCGGTGGCTGGGATACCGGCCCATTCGCCATCCTGGGTTCCTCTGATAAGCCCTTCGATGATTACGGCGTCGTCGGCATGGCGCAGCTTGACAAGATCGATGTGCAGATCGGGAAGGCCGTGCATCAAGCCTTGCAGCAACTCTCGAACGGCCTCGGTACCGTCGCTCGGGGCGCCGTTGAACTCGTAACGTGGATGGTGGAAGGTCGCGATTGTCGCCTCTACGTCGTGCCGGTTTTCCGCCTCGGCGTGCTGATTGACGATTTCCTCGCGCCGCTGGCGAAGGCTGGTGATGTCATCGACCGCTGTCATTACGGGGCCTCCTCGATGCCTCGACGAATCCCCCAATGGGGCGTCACATTAGAACACCTGCGAGATGCCTGGGTAGCTTTGCTTTGCGGTTCATACACGACTCACACATCGGCTTTGAAGTGTTGTTTTAGCCAGTCGTTTCCATCGGTAAGCGAAGATCGCCGGTGCGCTTCCGCACCCCCCCGATGCAGCCTGTCCACAATGTCGGCCAGCTTCCCCGCGACCGCCGCGTGGCTCGAAACCGTCCGCGGGTTGTCCAAGACGTTGTGCGCCAACGCCAACGCGATCTCAGCTAAACCCGGTCGCAATTCAGCCTCCGCCAACCCTGCCATCTCGGCCGCCACTGGCGACACAACTAGCACAACGGCTTGGTTCATCGGTTTCGCTGATCGCGGCGGACGGGCACATGACCCCTGATTTTGACGCCGACTTCAGCTCCCGCCCCGACCTCTTTCACGGTGAATGTGTAAAGATCGCCCAACGGGCTGCCGAGCATAGAGCCCACCAGCTCCTCGACGTACCACAGCACGCCCCGCTGGTTGCAAGGGGGCTTCGATGCCCTGCCCTCTTCGACGTGCCACTGCACGTCCGGGTGGTTGCAAGGGAACTCGATGGTGTCGCCCTTCTTGATGTCCTCAGCGCGAATGGTGTCGTAGTCCTGGTGGCTGTTCACCGCTATGACGTTAGGTCACCGGCCCACCGGCGTTCGCGGCATCGTCGGCAGGATCGCAAATTGAGAAGTCTTGGAAGCAGCAGCCAGATGGTCTCTTGTTGCACGAGGACATCACCTGGTCGCTGATACCGCCGCACTTCGGTATGCGCCAGTACTGGCGCGACCTTGACAGCCTGCAACGGTGGACCAGGTCTGAACCGCACAGCTTTGGTGGCAGCAATTCTTCAAAGACGCTGGCGGAACCGGCTTTTGGCACGAGGCCTACTTCATAGGCGGCGGCATGGAGGCGATCTACGACGACATCGAGCCACCGATTGGCTTTGCCCGCTTTGCGCCGACGCAGGCAGCCCGTGGCGCGATTTTCTCGGCGCGGCGGAGGCTAGGGCGCGGCGAGCCTCCGACGGTCGAACCGGTGATCGCTGAGTCGGAGTATTACTCCGGCTAGCGGCTTGGCACTGCTTAACTCGCGAGGTGGTCCGGCGCTACGACGTGGTGCCCAATGCGAAATGCCACGTTTCCACCGGAAACCGACCGTATTGGCGCAGTAACCACAAGGCCGGTCCCCACCTCGGAACTAGGCCCGCGATGTGGTTGAACAGATGCGTTGTACACGCCTGGGGGCAGCTCCCACCAGTAAAATACAGGCCTGGGGTTGTCGGGGAATGAGTTAGGCCGGACATAGACGTTGTACGCCGATGCACTCGGATTTCTTCGACGTGCAGGCGGGACATAGATCTGGTACGCCGTATTCTCCTGGTCTTTCGGAAAGTTAGGTCCCGTCACAGTCAGGTCGACAATTATGTTTTCGTCGGTGGTGTTAGTCATTGAGAACCGGATACCCTCCGCGTCGCCGACGACAGTTACCGACAAGCCGGGAAGGATGTTTGTTCCCGTGAGTCCCATGATTTCTTTTCCTTCAGAGCGTGCAGTTTGAATGACCCCTTGGAGTCGGAGCCACGGGCTCCCGTTTGATGCTGCCGCGAAACAGTGCAACTGACACGAGTAGTCCACTACCTGTCTTGTTTCGACGTTCACCGAGACATCTGAACCTGCGACCACGGGAAACCAGATCGTCCTAGTCCGCGTCTGAGTGGTTGATCGGGCCGCCCCCACTCTCCTTGGGGACGGCCCGATCCATCCCGGCTGATCTTGCCGATAACGCCCCGCCTGTCACCCCCTAGCCGCACAATGCCGATGCAAAATTACCGACGAAGAAGACAGGGCGTGAAATCCGACGACAACAGCGCCGACAGCGCCCGCACTTCCGCTGGCATAGGCCTGAACGACGAGACGGATCTGTTCCCGCCGCCCACCGACGCCGACGCCGCCCACGCTTGGTCGAAAGAGGAGCCCGAGACTGAACCGTTGCGCCAGTCGTGGGGTCGGACGTGGGGCCGCGCCGCGGTGCTCTTGGCGTAAACCGGTGTGGTCTCGGTGGCGATCGGCTTCGCCGGCTGGGCGATGCTGCGGATGCACCATGACGCCACGGCAACTCGGCCAGTGACGAACCCTCCGACATCGTGGGCCGCGCCACTCCCAGCGTGGATGCCGACCACCCCGACGCCGACACCGAGGGCGGCAACCACAACTGCGCAGCTAAGCATCACCAGCCTGCCGGGAACCGATGACCTCGGCTGGACCGCTTACCCCAGTGCGCGCTGCGATTCGGGAAATCAGCCAGCTGTCATGGCCCGCACCACACAGTCCGTGTTAGTGGTATGCCAAATCCAGCCCGGAAACTTCTACTATCGCGGCGTCCGCCTCAGTGATGGCGCGAGCATCGAACTCGCAGACGTCGTGCGCTCCTCGGGAGGCTTCGACGTAACAAATCCGACAGACGGGACCCGCTATCGAATTCGGCCGACAAGTCTTGCAATCACGCCGCCCGATGGACCGCCTCCTCCGAGCCGATGCTCCGTACGCATCCAGCTAGGAAATCTTGCCGCCTATTGCCCGTGATTGCTTTGTACTGGCATGCATTCAAAACGGAGTGCGGATCCCTGCACAACCAGCTCAAGGTCGTGTTTGCCCCCATCGCAGCGGCAGACTGCCCGGCTTGATCGCGCCGCCTTGCGTGAAGGTGAAACGTGGAGCGAAGTCAGGTTCTAGTTCGAAATCCGGTACGACGCGCAACCATTCGGCCACGATCACGGTGAGTTCCATGCGGGCCAGCGCAGCACCCAGGCATCGATGGACGCCGCCCCCGAAGCCCCAGTGTGGCCTTGCGCGGATCTTTCCGTCGGCCACGGTCACCGATGGCTTTTCGCTCTCGTCAAGATTGGCCGATGCCAGGCATAGGCGCACCACAGAGCCCGCCGGTATCGTGACGCCGGCGATGGTCACCGTTTTCGTGGTGAAACGTCCGATAAACGGAAGCGGCGTCTCAAGTCTCACGAGTTCCTCAACGAACGCCCCGAACTGATCAGGGTCGTCGCGAAGCAAGGAACAAAGCTGGGGGTTGCGGGCCAACCGAAGTAGCGCCGACCCGATGGCTGCCTGGATGCCATCCTGGGCTAAACAAAGAAGGGCATAAAACCCGATCACTTCTTCTTCGGTGAGGGGGTCGTCGTCGGTGAGCAGCCGCGCCGCAAGGGCCGGCCGCTCATCGCTTGTAATCGCCGCGGCGAGGTAGGTGAATAGTTCTGATCCTGGTTGCGAACCGGTCATGTCCCAGTTGACGTCCGCCAACGCGGCCAGCTTGTCTCGGTCGTCCGACGGAAGCCCGCATAGGCTCATCAACACCCCGAACGGGAACGGATCGGCGATGTCACTGATCGCCTCACACCCACCATTGGGCGCGACGGCGTTGATGAGCGCTGACGCCTGCTCCCGCAATACGGGCACAAGCTCATCCGCCGCGCGAGAGCTGAAGTAGGGCTGCAGAATTCGACGGAAGCGCGAGTGCTCCGGCGGATCATATGCGATCGGGACTGGGATCGGTAGCGATTTCCTGCCTGACGGGGTGAGCGGCTTCCTGGCCGAGGCGAATGTGGCGTAATCGCGCAGCGCGGCGGCCACATCTTCGCGGCGGGTCACGAGGTAGTAACCGCCTGGATCGACAAACACACCCCCGGTCTGCAGCGCGCGCCAATAATCCCTCGGGTCTGCTGCGATGACGTACCTGCTGGCGTCCACGAACTGGGGCGCCGGGAGAACGAAGCGGCTCACGTGAGCCGCCGCCGCGCGACTGGATTGATTGCGCTCACGAAACTATCGTAGAGCATTTACTTCCGACAACTAACTTCCCATTGGACCAAATTCTCCCCTCTAAATGGGGTGCGTTCGCGACCCGCACTAGGCGCTGGCCCGTGGGTGGTCCCTGGCGTGCTCGCGATTGGTGACCTGTATGCACATTTTGCGGTGCAACGGATTTCGGCGCGCGACGCGAAGGGCGTGTGACAGCCGCTTCGGCGACGACGTGACCGGAATGCCCAGGGTCTACTTGTCCCCGGAATGCTTAGGTACTGCCGCCGGGAACGCCTGGAGCCTTCTACCCGGACGGGGCGACGGGCCAGCCAATCGCCTCAAGCCGACGCCGAACGCGGTCGAGATCATCCTCCGACGGAAGTTCGTCAGTGATTCGCGTGATCGCCGCGCCGACGTCGGCGACGTCGATGTCCAAATCGCCGCTACTCGCCAGGTGTGTGGCCACCTCCGCTACCTCGTCGTCCGACAGCCGTCGCTGGAGAAGCGCCAGCAGAGGTATGTAATCGGTTTCAGGGACGCCCTGCGGGTAGCCGGCCCGAACGAACCCCACAAAACGGTCAACCAAATCGCCCAAGTCCACGTGAGCCTCCCCTACAACGTCGTTAACGGAGCCAGCGCAAGCTCAACCTACTCTCGGGTTGCTTAAATTCCTACGTCCCCGGGGTTAATTGCTTGACGTGACGGGGTATCGCGGGCAGGCGTTGCCGCGCTGGTCAGAAGATGGCAGGAAGGCCCAACTGCTACGGGTTCAATCCCGGTATCCAGCGCCAGGATTATCGCAGATAAATAGCATTTTCTGAGCCCTGATTCTGGCGCTTGCACCATGTATGCGCCGCAGCACATAACCGCTGTCAACCGCAAGCTTGGCACCGGTGCACCTCGCCATCGTGGACAACCCCAACGCTGGCCCCGACGCCGTTGCCGACGGACCGCGTCCGCTAGACGCCGCGCTCATCGGGCACTCTGGCTGATCGGCGAAGGCCGCCGTCCCACCTTCGCGACCGCTATCGAGCGAACGCAAGAGTTTCATAAGAACCCCCGGACCCGGGGATCTCCGGATAATCCCCATCACGTCAAACACTTCGGCGCCGCGACTTCAAAGCCACAAGACCAGTTTGTGGGTACACAAAGCAGACGCCCCTACTCGCGGTCGTGCGCGCGGCGAATCATTGTGGACGTGACCACTCGAACCGCGGGAGCCACCCGGTACCCGCGTCACCGAGAAGGTAAGGAAACGACAATGACTCAATACAGGTGGACGGTGATCGGCGCCGGACCCGCGGGAATTGCCGCGGTGGGCAGGCTCCTCGACCATGGCATCGCACCAGAGAAGATCGCCTGGGTCGACCCGAACTTCAGGGCAGGTGATCTGGGCGACAAGTGGCGAGCCGTCCCAAGCAACACCGTCGCTTCGCTTTTCCTGGATTATCTGAACGCATCACCGTCCTTTCGATTCCACGAGGCACCGCCATTCAAGCTGACAGACGTCGATCCCGGCCAAACATGTCTACTGGACTTAGTTGCCGATCCCCTGGTGTGGATCTCAGAGCATCTTCGCCAGCGAGTGAGGGAGTTTCGCACCATGGCGACCGATCTCTACTTGCACGACGGGCAGTGGACAGTCCAGACCGATCAAGGTGACATCACCTCCGAGAAGGTAATCCTCGCGATCGGCGCAACTGCCAAAAAGTTGGCGTATCCGGATCTGGTGGAGATTCCGGTAGACGTCGCCCTTGACCCCGAAAAGCTAGCCGAGCAGTCGTTGGAAGGTGCCACCGTCGCCGTCTTCGGGTCATCTCACTCAACAATGATCGCGCTCCCTCACCTTCTGAACCAACCCGTCGAAAAGGTGGTCAACTTCTACCGCAGTCCGCTCAGATACGCGGTCGACCTTGGAGATTGGACGTTGTTCGACGATGTCGGTCTCAAGGGCCAGGCGGCGCGCTGGGCTCGGGAGAACATCGACGGCGTGTACCCGGAGCGGCTCGACCGTCTTTCGATACACAGTCCGGAATTCCAGGACCGAATCGTCCAATGTGACCACGTTGTCTACACCGTTGGGTTCGAGCGTCGACAACTTCCCGGCACTCCGCAGTGGGGGAGACTCGACCACAACCCGACCAACGGGATCATTGCTCCCGGCCTGTTCGGGTTCGGCATCGCGTTCCCGGAATGCCACACCGACCCGTTGGGACTCACGGAGCACCGGGTGGGGCTGTCCAAGTTCATGAAGTACCTCAACAACGTTCTGCCTCTGTGGATGAGCTACGGCCCGTAGAGCACAAATCCACGCGAGACTCCCCCGCAGAGGAGATGCACGAGCTGATAGGCCCGCGTGGCTTAGAGGCCTCGAGACCTAGTGTCGGCGGAATCGCTCGCGCAGTTGCGGGTCGCTCTCCCACCACAATGCCGATGGCGCTGCGGTTTCGCTCTCGGCCGCTTCCGCCGTGTCCAGCGCGGCATCGACCTGCGTCGCGTGCGCCTTTTCGTCATGGGATAACGCGCGCATCAACAGCAGCACAAACGGCAACCCAACCACGTCTCCGAGGATCCACAAGACGCCGGCCCCAATCGTTTGATCCAGCCGCTGATCCGGCCCCCAGGTTCGGTGCAGCCCCGAGTAATACGCCGTGGCGATCAAAGAGCCCTGCCAGATGACCAGCCCCAGGACTCCGTCGCCGAGGGTCTCGGCGACGGAGATCAGCAACGAGATCAACTGGGAGTATCTGCGGGGCACGGGGTCTGCCTGCAGTCGGGCATAGAAATAGCTAAAACCTATCGCTACCAACAAAAGTCGGGTTGGAGCGCCGATCCATTCGCTCTGCAGGGCCGCGGTGTACCAGGGCGTCAGATAGAGCAGCCACGGCGTGGCCAGCATCGCCAGCGACGTGGTCAACGGGTGAAATAGCACCCGGGCAAACCGGGTCGCCAACAGCCGATCAATGCGATCGCGGCCGGCCGGACCCAGCGCATCGCGCACCACAGTGACCGGCTTGCCCTGCGCCAGGAAAAACGGCGCGACGTAAAGCAGCAGCAACACCTGCAGCGCCCGCACCCAGAACAAGACGTAGGCGTAGGCGCCGATGACGCTGATCGCGGCCAGCGCCCAGAGCACAATGCCAACGCCAAAACACCAGGCCTGCGCCGGCTCGACCGGTTGCCCGCTGTTCCTAGCGCGCCTGTAGCACCACGCGTATGCGCCGGCCAGCAAGACGATTACCGTCGCGGAGGATAGGTCCAGATGCCATGTCTGAACCACAGCTCCCCATGTCAGCGGCCCTGGATCGACGCGCATGACCACCAGCGTATTGCGCGTAGCGCGACGCCGTTACGCGGCCGGCGCCCGGGAGACCCTCGACGACCTGATTGGCGCCCGACGCATCGGCAGCGAGCCGGGTAGCGCGCCGACCTGTCGGCGCTCTGGGATTTCCCAGATGTCGCCGTCGAGCACGCCCGGCAAGTCAGCCTCGCTGGCAATGAAGACCGGCTCCTTGCCCCGCGCGGACTGACGATGAAAATCCCTCACCGCCGCGAACGCCCAGTTTCCCAGCAAGCTAATCGCGACCAGGTTGGCGATGGCCATCAGTGCCATCGCCAGATCGGCCAGCGCCCAAACCAGTGTCAACTTGGACATGGCGCCGAACATGATCGACAGCAGCGTCACAACTTTCAGGACGCTGATCGCCCGACGGCGGCCACCCAGGAAGAACAAGTTGGCCTCGGCGCACACGTAATTACTGAGCACCGACGAGAACGCGAAGACAAACACCACCGCCGTCATCACTCCGGTGGTCCACGAACCGAGGCCGGCGGCGATCGCGGACCCGGTCAGGCTTGCACCGGCAGCCGAACCCGTGTGAGCCGGATCGTAAACGCGGGGACCTGACATCAGCACGATAAACGCTGTCGCCGTGCATATCACCACCGTGTCGACGAAAACCGCCAGCGACTGGATCAGGCCCTGCTCCACCGGATGTGCCACGGTCGCGGCGCCCGCAATGTTGGGCGAACTGCCCATGCCGGCCTCGCAGGCGAACAGCCCCCGCCTTACCCCGGTAAGCATCGCTGTCGCGAAACCGCCGGCGAATCCGCCTGCCAGTTGCTTGATTCCGAATGCGCCGCCGATAATCTCCTCGATTACGGCCGGCAGCTGGGTGATGTTGACCGCCACAATCGCGAGCGCCATCAAGGCATACACCAGTGTGGCAACCGGAAGGACCGATCCAGCAAACTTGGCGACCCTGCGCACTCCGCCGAACAGGACCGGCGCCGCCAGCACGGCCAGAACCACTGTTGTCCAACCGACATCGATGCCATGCGATGACTTCAAGACGTCGCTGATCGCGTTGGTCTCCACCATGTTGAATGCGGTCGAGAATCCGAGCACCAACAGTAAGGCAAACAAGACACCGCCCACCCGCGAGCGCAGCCCGCGCTGGATGTAGAACGCGGGGCCACCCCGAAAGGCGCCGTCGTCGGAGCGGACTTTGAAAATCTGGGCAATGGTCGCCTCGATCACCGCGGTGGCCATGCCGACCGCCGCCACCACCCACATCCAAAAGATCGCACCGGGACCACCAACGGTGAGCGCGATAGCGACCCCGGCGATGTTGCCGGTGCCCACCCGTGACGCAAGGCCAACGCAGAATGCCTGAAAAGATGAGATCCCACCGTCTTGGCGGTGGGATCTCCGGAGCTGGCGAAGCATGCGCCCGAAGTAGCGGATCTGAATGAATCGGGTGCGCACCGTGAAGTAGACGCCAACCCCGATGAGCAAATAAATGAGGACGCGGGTGTTCAGGACAT
The DNA here is from genome assembly GCA_035569455.1 of Mycobacterium sp. Taxonomy (GTDB): domain Bacteria; phylum Actinomycetota; class Actinomycetes; order Mycobacteriales; family Mycobacteriaceae; genus Mycobacterium. Next base: position 10,207 of record DATMMZ010000224.1, read on the forward strand.
TGCTGAGCGGATCTATCAACTGCCCCTGAAGGAAGTCCAAATTTACTTCCTCTCCCGGACATATGGGCAGCTGTTAGTCACAGGATGGTAAAGGCGAAATGTTGACGACAGGTTTCGTTAACCGGTTCCAGATAGCGGGGCTGTAAAAATCCGATCACAACCCCTGGTAGACACCGCAGCGCCTTGATGAGGGCGCTGTGAGCCGGTGCCGCACTTCCGACTATTGGCCACTATTCGCTTGACAGCGTTGCGGGGCAGTACACGTTGGCCGCGATTGCCGTGAACTTGGCGGCATTGTCCTCGCGGAGGCCAGGGTTGGCGCTTTGGACCGTCTTCACGACATCCACCATCGGGTCGCCCATGTGGACCATGTTGCACACCCATTTACCGGCTGCTATTGCCTTGTCCGGCTCCGGGGCGGTGATACCGGCGGCTCGAAGTGTGGCGAGGAATCTGTCGTCGGTGGCATCGGCGTGCGCGGGCACGGCCAGGCCGATCATGGCGGCAAGGCTGGTCAGCGTCAGCAGTAATCTCGCGATGCCCTGATCGTCCCAGAGTGGCGATGAGCCCGCACCCCGTAAGGCGAATCGAACCTGCACCGAAATAACACCGGCCGCTAAGACTGATCTCATTCGCCGATACCCTGACCAGCTGTGCAGCCCCTCCCCCTCACGATATCCCGTGTGTAATCATGCGAAGGTCCCAGAAGGGAGCCGAGGAGGCAAAGATGCACCGCTGGCTGGTCGTCCTGTCCATCTTCCTCGTCGGCGCCGCGACCGTCACCACCGCGGGCATCGCTGTGATGTCCGGGCCGCGCGCTTGGGCCGGCGATGCGCCGATAGGCCACATCGGTGACACGCTGCGGGTGGATGCCGGCAACTACGTCGCAGACGTCACCGTCAGCAGCGTGCAGCCGTGCGACCCGCCGCCGGGATTCGGCTACACGCGCAGCGGCGTCCCGGTCAAAAGCTTTCCCGGCAGCTTGGTCGAGCGCGCCGACGTGACGATCCATGCTGTCCAAGTGCCGAATTCGTTCATCATGGCCACCAACTTCAGCTTCGACGGCGTGACACCGTTCGCCGACGCCTACAAGCCCCGCACCTCCGATGCAGCCGACGCGCTGGACAACGTCATCGTGAATGCGTCACAAGGATCGATCGTCCGCGGCGAAGTCTATTGGGACGCCTACCGCGATCCGGTCTCCAACGTCGTTCTGTTGGACAAGAAGACGGGCCAGCACCTCGCGCAATGGAACCTCTGACGATGGCGGTCCATATCGGCACGACGGATTCTGTCGACGCCGAAAAGCTGGCCGCCGTTGCCGCGCTTACTTTTCCGCTGGCGTGTCCGCCCTCGACTGCTGCGGAGAACATCGCGTCCTTCATCGACGCCAACCTGTCCGCCACGCGCTTCGCCGAGTATCTGGCCGATCCGCAACGTGCAATTCTCACCGCGCAGCACGGCGGCCGGATTATTGGTTACACCATGCTGATTCGCGGCGTGGACGGCGACACCGACGTGCAGCGGGCCGTGGAGATTCGCCCGGCTGCTGAGCTGTCGAAGATGTACCTGCTGGCCGAGTATCACGGTGCCGGCGTGGCGACCGCGTTGATGGAACGCACGCTGGCCATCGCCGCCCAATGGGGCGCCCGCTGCGTGTGGCTTGGTGTCAACCAGGGAAACAAACGCGCGCAAAGCTTTTACATCAAGAGCGGCTTTAAGGTCAACGGCACCAGAACGTTTCAGGTGGGCGCCCGTCGCGAAGACGACTATGTCATGGTTCGGGAGCTTCGCTGACCCCCGCGGCCGTCAACGCCAAAAGCCGTGAAGTGGCCCGCAGGTACTTCTTTCGGTAACCACCGGCCAGCATTTCCTCGCTGAATATGGTGTCCAGCTTCGCCCCGGATGCCATCACAGGGATGCCGGCGTCGTACAGCCGGTCGGTCAGCGACACCAGCCGCAGCGCGACGCTCTGGTCGTCGATGCCGTGCACGCCGGTCAAGAACACCGCCGTGACACCCTCGATCAACGTCAGATACCGCGACGGATGCATCGTGGCCAAATGCGCGCACAGCGCGTCGAAGTCGTCGAGCGTCGCTCCGGCAACACGCGCCGCGCACGCCGCCACTTCCTCGTCCGACCAGGGTTGGGGCGCCGGCGGCAGGTCGCGGTGCCGGTAGTCCGGTCCCTCGATCCGCACGGTGGTGAAAATACTGGCCAGCGTGTTGATCTCACGCAAGAAATCCTGGGCGGCGAAGCGGCCCTCGCCGAGCTGCTCGGGCAGCGTGTTGGAGGTAGCGGCCACCGACACACCGCGCTCGACCAATGACGAGAGCATCCGCGAGATCAGCGTGGTGTTGCCCGGATCGTCCAGTTCGAACTCGTCGATGCACACCGCCGTGTAATCGCCGAGCAGATCAATGCATTCGACGAAGCCGAAGACCCCGGCCAGCTGGGTCAGCTCCCCAAATGTCGCGAACGCCTTGGGACGGGCTTCCGGCCCGTCCCCGGGCAACTGGTAATAGGCCGAAGCCAGCAGGTGGGTCTTCCCCACGCCGAACCCGCCGTCCAGGTACAGCCCAACGCCGGGCAACACCGCCCGTTTGCCGAACAGTTTCTTGCGGCCCGCCCGGCGCTCGACGGCCTGCCGGCAGAACGCCTGACAGGCAGCCACGGCGGCAGACTGCGTCGGTTCCGCGGGGTCAGGGCGATACGTCGCGAAGCTCACCTCGGCGAACGTTGGCGGCGGAATCAGCTGCGCGATCAGCCGCTCCGGCGACACGGTGGGATGCCGATCCACCAGGTGGCCCACCTGGCCCGAGGTGTCGGCAGAGGCGGACCCGTGCATGCAGGAACTGTAGCGGCGTGCTGCAATCAAACCCATGGCCGACTCTGACGGCGGAGCCGTTGAGACACCGCTGAGACTGCTGGAATCGGGACGTAAAGTCGACGACCACGACCTCCCCCGGCTCTACGGCTATCCGGAGCAACTGGACGGCATTTGGGTGCGAGCGAATTTCATCACCAGCGTGGACGGCGGCGCCACCGCAGACGGCAAGTCCGGCGCCCTGGCCAGCCCGGGCGACCGCTTCGTTTTCAACATGCTGCGCGAACTCGCTGATGTCGTCGTGGTCGGCGCGGGCACGGTGCGGATGGAGGGTTATTCCGGAGCACACCTACCGGTCGCCCAGCGCCAGCAGCGGCAGGCCCGGGGGCAAAGCGAAGTCCCGCAACTGGCCATCGTGACCAAGTCGGGCCGCCTTGACCGCGATATGGGGGTGTTCACCCGCACCGAGGTGCCGCCACTGGTGCTCACCTGCACCGCTGCGTGCGACGCGACGCGCCATCGGCTCGCTGGCCTGGCCGAGGTCGTCGACTGCTCGGGCGAGGATCCGGGCACAGTGGACGAGGCCGCGTTACTGGCGGCGCTCGGTGCTCGCGGTGTGCGCCGCGTCCTGACCGAAGGCGGCCCGATGTTGCTCGGCTCATTCATCCAGCGCGACCTGCTCGACGAGCTGTGTCTGACGATCGCGCCCGTCGTCGTCGGCGGCCTGGCCCGTCGGATCGCCACGGGCCCGGGTCAGCTGCTAACCCGGATGCGTTGTGCCCACGTGCTGACCGACGACGCCGGGTACCTCTACACCCGCTACGTCAAGGCTTGAGGCCGAGCGGAGTGGCTACTGTGGTCGGCATGAGTCGGCACATCACGTACGCCACGATTCTGATCGCGGCGGCCCTCTCAATGAGCATGGTGCTGGCCGGCTGCGTCCCGGGCCTGGCCGCAGACCCGCGCTTCGCCACCAACCGCGGCGCCCGACCGCAGGGCGTGGCCACCCCGAAACCGCCACCAACCGGTCCGCCGCCGATCGCCGCACCCAAGAACGACTTGTCGTGGCACGACTGCACGTCGCGGGTATTTGGGGATGCCGGGGTCGCGGCAGCGCCCGGCGTCAAGCTGGATTGCGCAAACTACGACGCCGACCTCGACCCGGTCAACGGCGGATCCGGGACCCTGAGCATTGGCGCGGTCCGCGCCCGCTCGGATCAGACCCCGCACGACGCCGGGCCCCTTGTCTTGACCACCGGCTCCGACATCCCGTCATCGACGCAGTTGCCGGTCTGGTTGTCGCGGGCGGGCGCCGACGTGCTCCGCGGCCACCCCATCGTCGCCGTCGACCGGCGCGGCATGGGCACGTCGAGCCCGATCGACTGCCGCGACCACTTTGACCGGCAAGCGATGCGCGATCAGGCCCAATTCCAGTCCGGCGACGATCCAGTTGCCAACCTCTCCGACATTTCGAATACCGCCACCACAAACTGCACCGACGCCATCGCGCCAGGTGATTCGGCGTACGACAACTCACACGCCGCCTCGGACATCGAGCGACTGCGCAACCTGTGGGATGTACCCGCGGTCGCGCTAGTCGGAATCGGCAACGGCGCCCAGGTGGCGCTGGCTTACGCCGGATCGCGCCCCGACAAGGTCGCCAGACTGATCCTCGACTCCCCGATCGCGTTGGGGATCAACGCCGAAGCTGCCGCCGAGCAAAAGGTCAAGGGTCAGCAGGCCGCCCTCGACGCGTTCGCTGCGCAGTGCGTTGCGGTGAACTGCGCGCTGGGTCCCGATCCCAAGGGCGCCGTCACCGCGCTGCTCGCCGCGGCACATGCCGGCAGGGGGCCAGGCGCCGCGTCGGTGGCGCAGGTGGCCGACGCCATCACCACCGCTTTGGGCTTCCCCAACGGCGGCCGCATCAACGCCACCACGGACCTGGCCAACGCGCTCGCGGCCGCCCGCTCCGGCGATATCAACCAGCTGTCCAGCTTGATCAACCGCGCCGTCGCCACCGGAGACTCCGACGGCCAATTCGTCAATTCGTGCAGCGACGCGCTCAACCGCCCGACCCCGGACCGGGTTCGCGAATTGGTGGTCGCCTGGGGCAAGCTCTATCCCCAGTTCGGCAGCGTCGCCGCGCTCGACCTCGTCAAATGCGTGCACTGGCCGACCGGTTCGCCGCCGCAATCGCCGAAGGACCTCAAGATCGACGCCTTGTTGCTGGGGGTGCAGAACGACCCGATCGTGGGCTCGGAAGCGGTCGCCGCGACCGCGGCCACCATCATCAACGCCGGCGCAGCCAGCAAGCGGGTGATGTGGCAGGGAATCGGCCACGGCGCCAGTATTTATTCGCCCTGCGCGGTCCCGCCGCTGATCAGCTACGTAGACAGCGGCAAGCTGCCCGCAACCGACACCTACTGCCCCGCCTGATCCTTCGTCTTGCCGCACCGGTGTACGGTGCGCTGGTGACGGCAGCTGACTCGACCCTGACCGGCCCACCGAGCACCTCGGCGATACTGCGGTCGGCGTTGTGGCCGGCGGCCATCCTGTCGGTGCTGCACCGCAGCATCATCCTCACCCTCAACGGCAATATCACCGACGACTTCAAACCGGTCTACCGTGCGGTGCTCAACTTCCGGCGCGGCTGGGACATCTACAACGAACACTTCGACTACGTCGACCCGCACTACCTGTACCCGCCCGGCGGCACGCTGCTGATGGCGCCGTTCGGATACCTGTCCTTTACGCCGTCGAGGTATCTGTTCATCCTGATCAACACCGTGGCGATCCTGATCGCCTGGTACCTGCTGCTGCGGCTGTTCAAATTCACACTGTCCTCGGTGGCCGCGCCGGCCCTGCTGCTCGCCATGTTCTGCACGGAAAGCGTCACCAGCACACTGGTTTTCACCAATATCAACGGCTGCGTCCTGCTGGCCGAGGTGTTGTTCTTGCGCTGGCTGTTAGATGGGAAGGTCGGGCACCAGTGGTGGGCCGGTCTTGTGATCGGGTTGACGCTCACGCTCAAACCCGTGCTCGGACCGCTGCTGTTGCTGCCACTGCTGAACCGCCAGTGGCGGGCGCTGGTGCCCGCGTTCATCGTGCCCGCGGTCATTAACGTCGCCGCCTGGCCATTGGTCAGCGATCCGATGGACTTCGTCACCAAAACGCTGCCGTACATCGGGGGCGTCCGCGACTACTTCAACAGCTCGATCGAGGGCAACGGCGTGTACTTCGGCCTGCCGACCTGGTTGATCGTGTTCCTGCGGCTGCTGTTCACGGCGTTGGCCATCGGCGCGATGTGGCTGCTGTACCGCTACTACCGCACCCGCGACCCGCTGTTCTGGTTCACCAGCTCGTCGGGCGTGCTGCTGCTGTGGTCGTGGCTGGTGCTGCCGCTGGCCCAGGGCTACTACTCGATGATGCTGTTCCCGTTCCTGATGACCGTGGTGCTGCCGAACTCGCTGATCCGCAGTTGGCCGGCGTGGCTAGGGGTCTACGGCTTCCTGACGCTGGACAACTGGCTGCTGTTCAACTGGATGAGGTATGGCCGCGCGCTGCAATACCTCAAGATCACCTACGGCTGGTCGTTGCTCCTGATCGTGGTGTTCACGGTGCTCTATTTCCGCTATCTGGATGCCAAGGCCGAGAACCGGCTGGACCGCGGCATCGATCCGTCGTGGCTGACGGCCGAACGGGAGCGCGCTAGCGTTAACGCATGACCTCTGACTTGTCGCGCCCGAAGGTGCAACTGTCCGACGACGAGTGGCGCAAGAAGCTCAACCCTCAGGAGTTCAACGTGTTGCGGCGCGCCGGCACCGAGCGGCCCTTCACCGGTGAATACACCGACACCAAAACCCAGGGCATCTACCAGTGCCGGGCCTGCGGCGCCGAACTGTTCCGCAGCACGGAGAAATTCGAGTCACACTGCGGCTGGCCGTCGTTCTTCGACCCGTCGAGCTCTCAGGCGGTGATCCTGCGTCCCGACCATTCGATGGGGACAACGCGCACCGAGGTGCTGTGCGCCAACTGCCACAGCCACCTGGGCCATGTGTTCTCCGGTGAGGGTTATCCGACACCGACGGATCAACGCTATTGCATCAACTCGATTTCGTTGAAGCTGGTCCCGGCCGAGGCTTAGCGGTTCCCGACACTTAAACCACGCAGACGACACGCCGGTGACCATCGCAGTGGTTTAAGTCTCGCGGCGACTAGTCCACCCGGGTGGCGTGGACTTCCCAGAACGGGGCGTGCACCCGGCCGTTGACCAGCCACGGTTCGATCGCGCGGAAGAGATCCATGAAGGTCTGCATCTGATCGGCCATGTCG
>DATMMZ010000225.1:0-23156 GCA_035569455.1 Mycobacterium sp.
GCGGTGCCGGCCTCTTCGGCGATTTCCCGCACACTCAGCTCGGGCCCCAGGCGATCGATAGCGCGGAACGCCGCCTCGACTATTTCGCCGCGCACCTTCTTGCGGTGCTCGCGCCAGCGTTCGCTGCGCGCGTCGACCTTCCCCCCTGGCTTCACGCTGGGGTGGGGTCGAGGAATTCTCACCACCTAAAGCACCTTACAACGTTGTGATGCTGACCTGGGCAGACTCCTCGCCGAGCGCTTAGAGCATGCAGGAAACGCAACCCTCGACCTCGGTGCCTTCGAGCGCCATCTGCCGTAGCCGGATGTAGTACAGGGTCTTGATTCCCTTGCGCCAGGCGTAGATCTGTGCCTTGTTCACGTCGCGGGTGGTGGCGGTGTCCTTGAAGAACAACGTCAGCGAAAGTCCTTGATCCACATGCTGAGTGGCCGCAGCGTAGGTGTCGATGATCTTCTCGTAACCGATCTCGTAGGCGTCCTGGTAGTACTCCAGGTTGTCGTTGGTCATGTAGGGCGCCGGGTAGTAGACGCGTCCGATCTTGCCTTCCTTGCGGATCTCGACCTTCGACACGATCGGGTGGATCGACGACGTCGAATGGTTGATATAGGAGATCGACCCGGTCGGCGGCACCGCCTGCAGGTTCTGGTTGTAGATGCCGTGCGCCTGCACCGACTCCTTGAGCCGTCGCCAATCGTCCTGGTTCGGGATGCGGATGTCTGCGTCGGCGAAAAGCTGACGGACCTTCTCTGTCTTCGGCTCCCATACCTGGTCGGTGTACTTGTCGAAGAACTCCCCGGACGCGTACTTGGACCGCTCGAAACCCTTGAAGTGGGTGCCGCGTTCGATCGCGATGCGGTTCGAGGCCCGCAGTGCGTGGTACAGCACGGCATAGAAGTAGATGTTGGTGAAGTCGATGCCTTCGTCGGAACCGTAGAAGACGCCCTCACGAGCCAGATAGCCGTGCAGGTTCATCTGTCCCAGCCCTATCGCGTGGGAATCGTTGTTGCCCTGCTCAATCGATGGCACCGACCAGATGTGCGTCTGGTCGCTCACCGCTGTCAGCGCACGGATTGCCACCTCAATCGTCTGGGCGAAGTCCGGCGAGTCCATCGTCTTGGCGATGTTCAGTGACCCCAGGTTGCACGAAATGTCTTTGCCCACTCTGGCATACGACAAGTCCTCATTGAACACCGACGGTGTGGACACCTGCAGGATCTCCGAGCACAAGTTCGAGTGCGTGATCTTGCCTTCGATGGGATTGGCCCGGTTCACCGTGTCCTCGAACATGATGTACGGATAGCCAGATTCGAACTGCAGCTCGGCCAGCGTCTGGAAGAATTCGCGCGCCTTGATCTTGGTCTTGCGGATGCGCGCGTCGTCGACCATCTCGTAGTACTTCTCGGTCACCGAGATGTCAGCGAACGGCAGCCCGTAGACCCGTTCAACGTCATAGGGCGAGAACAGGTACATGTCGTCGTTGCGCTTGGCCAGCTCGAAGGTGATGTCGGGGATCACCACCCCCAGGCTCAGGGTCTTGATCCGGATCTTCTCATCGGCGTTTTCCCGCTTGGTGTCCAGGAAGCGGTAGATGTCGGGGTGATGGGCGTTTAGGTAGACCGCCCCGGCGCCCTGGCGCGCACCGAGCTGGTTGGCGTAGGAGAACGAGTCCTCCAGCAGCTTCATGATCGGGATGACACCGGAAGACTGGTTCTCGATGTTCTTGATCGGCGCACCGTGCTCGCGAATGTTGCTCATCAGCAACGCAACTCCCCCGCCGCGCTTGGATAGCTGCAGCGCGGAGTTGATCGATCGCCCGATCGACTCCATGTTGTCCTCGATGCGCAGCAAAAAGCAGCTCACCGGTTCGCCGCGTTGCTTTTTGCCCGAGTTCAAAAACGTCGGGGTGGCCGGTTGGAACCGGCCGTCGATGATCTCATCGACCAGCTTCTCGGCCAGTGCGGTGTCGCCGGCCGCCAACGTGAGCGCAACCGTGCAGACCCGGTCCTCGAAGCGCTCTAGATAGCGCTTGCCGTCGAACGTCTTCAGCGTGTAGGAGGTGTAGTACTTGAATGCGCCGAGAAACGTCGGGAATCGGAACTTCTTGGCGTAGGCGCGGTCCAGCAGCGTCTTGACGAAGTTACGTGAGTACTGGTCGAGGACCTCACGCTCGTAGTAGTTCTCGCGGATCAGGTAGTCGAGCTTCTCGTCCTGGTTGTGGAAGAAAACCGTGTTTTGGTTGACGTGCTGCAGGAAGTACTGGTGGGCGGCTTCCCGGTCCTTGTCGAACTGGATCTTGCCGTCCGCGTCGTACAGATTCAGCATCGCGTTCAGCGCGTGGTAGTCCGTTTCCGGCGGGCTCGCCGGAAGGGAGGGGTGCGCGCCGGCGGTTACAGGCTCTGCAGTGACGGTTGGTGGCACGTCTGTTCCTTCCAGAATTCAGCCAGGCCCGCGCGAACGGCGTCCACGTCGTCCGGGGTGCCCATCAGTTCGAATCGGTACAGGTACGGAACGCCGCACTTGCGGGAGACCACGTTGCCCGCATAGGCGAATTCGGCACCGAAGTTGTTGTTGCCCGCGGCGATGACGCCGCGGATCAGCGACCGGTTGTGCTCGTTGTTCAAGAAGGCGATGACCTGCTTGGGAACATAGCCACCATCATTGATGTCCGGGGTCGCCCGGCCGCCCCCGTAGGTGGGCAGCACCAGCACATACGGCTCGTCCACCTCGATGCGGCCATGCAGCGGTATCCGTGTGGCGGGAACACCCAGCTTCTGCACGAAACGGTGGGTGTTCTCCGACACGCTGGAGAAATACACCAGGTTGCGCGACTGCACCGCAACCTCCTTACCTATCGTTCGCCCGCTACGCCGTCAGCGCGGCCCCGGCGAGCGCCTTGATGCGATCGGGCCGGAAGCCCGACCAGTGGTCGTGTTCTGCCACCACCACGGGGGCCTGCAGATAGCCCAACGCCATCACGTAGTCCCGCGCCTCGGAATCCAGGGTGATGTCGACCTTCTGGTACGCGATGCCCTGCTTGTCCAGCGCCTTGTAGGTGGCGGTGCACTGCACGCATGCGGGCTTGGTGTAGACGGTGATGCTCATCTGAGATACCGCTCCTTTGCGGAAGGTGGGGAACTTGATCACGGACTGGCAACTACTTGGATACTGCTTCTGCACTATGTTCAGCGGTCCGCCAAGCCCCCGGATTCCCGTCGTACGGCTGCCAGGTCGAAAGCCCTGGCTTCCAACCTTCAAGCCGATTTCGGGAGGTTCACCAGGCCCGGCTGGCTTGGTGATCCTGAGATCTGCCGGCTTCCGAAACACTACACCTAGTGGGTGACAAGTTCTCTAGATACAAGATGTTCTGAATAACATTTCTGAAATTCCCTGGTCGTGCGCCCTGTCGTGCGACGGCGCCCGGCGTGTCGCAGATCACAAATCCTGCCGGGGGCACCGCCACTCACTGGTATATCACCGGCCACCGACATCACCGGCGCCACTTGCTCCACCGGTCCCAAGCCAGCAAAGCCGCCAAGTGCCCCTGGCGGCTCCTACTGCTCACTAATTATTAGAGTGGCTGCGTTCGGTCAGCCGACCTCGGCGGCGAGCTTGCCGACGACGTCACGCACATTCGCCGATAGCTCGGCGTTCTCCGCGGGAGCCTTGCCCTCCAGCGTTTTGAACGGCACCGAGAGTTTGATCGCGTCGATCACGCGCGCGCCGGCAATGCCGAACGACTTGCGGGTCTCGTCGTGAGCCCACACTCCCCCGTACTGACCGAAGGACCCACCGATAACGACCAATGGCTTGTCCTTCAACGCGCCGTTCCCGAAGGGGCGGGATAACCAGTCGATTGCGTTCTTGACGACCGCGGGAATGCTGCCGTTGTACTCCGGCGTGACCACCAGCGCGGCATCGGCATCGGCCGCCGCGGCCCGTAGCGCCGCTACCGGGGCGGGCGCATGCTCGACGGCGTCGTTGACCGCATCGTCGATCTCCTCGTTGTAGAACGGCAGCTCCCCCAACCCCTCAAACACGGTGACGGTGACTCCGTCCGGAGCGACCTGTGCCGCCAGCTCGGCGATCTGTCGATTGATCGACGCCGCGCGCAGACTGCCCACTAACGCCAAGATTTCGATGTTGGAGTTCCCTGACACTGTTCCCGTTCCCTTCAGTTGTTCACCCACATCCTTGCACGAGCCAACCGGACTATAGTCCGTTTTATTCCGGTCGCGTTAAGGTGCAGGTATGAGCGGTCTCGAGCGGTTGGGTGAGTTGCCCGTATCCGCTCCACGGGAGCCTCCCAACGAACGAGGTGATGCGGCCCGCAACCGGGCGCTGTTACTGGAGGCCGCCCGCCGCCTGGTCGCCCAACGCGGCGCGGACGCCGTCACCATGGACGACGTCGCCGCGGCCGCCGGCGTCGGCAAGGGGACGCTGTTCCGCCGGTTCGGCAGCCGGGCCGGTCTGATGATGGTGCTGCTCGACGAGGACGAACGGGCCAACCAGCAGGCGTTTCTGTTCGGCCCACCGCCGCTGGGACCCGATGCGCCGCCGATGGGTCGACTGATCGCATTCGGGCGGGCGCGGATCCGCTTCGTCCATACCCACCACGCGCTGCTGTCGGCGGCCAACCGTGATCCGCAGACCCGCCACGTTGGGGCGGCTGCGGTGCAGCGCATCCATGTGCGGGTGCTCTTACAGTCGGCGCACACCACCGGCGACCTCGATGTCCAGACCGACGCCCTGCTGGCCCTGCTCGACGCAGATTATGTGGAGCATCAACTCAACTACGGCGGCCACACCCTAGAAACCTTGGGCGATGCATGGGAGAGTCTGGCGCGCAAGCTGTGCGGGCGGTGATCAACCCCGCAATGGTTGAGCCAACACCGCGCTGGGTCCTGCATGTCGACCTCGATCAGTTTCTGGCATCGGTCGAACTGCGCCGCCACCCCGAACTGGTGGGGCTGCCCGTCATCGTCGGCGGCAGCGGCGATCCGACCGAACCGCGCAAGGTCGTCACCTGCGCCTCGTATGAGGCCCGAGAGTTCGGGGTGCACGCGGGCATGCCACTGCGCACCGCCGCACGCCGCTGCCCGGACGCCACGTTCCTGCCGTCGGATCCAGCCGCCTACGACGCGGCGTCCGGCGAGGTGATGGGACTGTTGCGCGACCTGGGGCACCCGGTCGAGGTGTGGGGCTGGGACGAGGCGTATGTCGGGGTGGCCGCCACTGACAACAACGATCCCGCCGAAGTCGCCGAACAGATCCGCACCGTCATCCAGTCGGAAACCGGGTTGTCCTGCTCTGTCGGCATCAGCGACAACAAACAGCGCGCCAAGGTCGCCACCGGCTTCGCGAAACCAGCCGGCATCTTTGCACTCACCGACGCGAACTGGATGACCGTGATGGCCGACCGTCCGGTCGACGCACTGTGGGGCGTGGGTCCCAAGACCGCGAAAAAGCTTGCAGCCCTTGATATAACGACGGTGTGGCAGCTTGCGCACGGCGATGCCGAGCTGCTGACGTCCACATTCGGTCCGCGAACCGGTCTGTGGCTGTTGCTGCTCGCCAAGGGTGGCGGTGACACCGAAGTCAGCGCCGAGCCGTGGGTTCCGCGCTCCCGCAGCCACGTAGTCACCTTTCCCCGCGACCTCACCGACCGCGCCGAAATGGACTTGGCGGTAACGGAATTGGCGCAACGTGCGCTGGACGACGTGCTGGTGTCGGCGCGGGTCGTCACCCGGGTCGCGGTGACCGTGCGGACCGCGACGTTTTATACCCGCACCAAGATCCGCAAGCTGCCGACACCCACAACCGAACGCGACGTCATCACCGCTGCCGCCCTGCGCGTCCTGGACCTGTTCGAGTTGGACCGGCCGGTCCGGTTACTCGGGGTGCGGCTGGAACTCGAGATGCCGAGCTAGCTTCGGTGCGTCACCGGCCGGACCTCAGGGCCCGCGTGAAGAACACGTTGACCTGGCGCATCGCCAGGCTGTAGGGCCACCACGCAAACCGTTTGAACGCGTACAGCGCCCAGATGTCGGGCGACGTGTAGATCAAGTATCTGTTCTTGGCGACCCCGGCCAGGATCTTCTCGGCCGCTCTTTCCGGCGACACGGCATGGCCACTGAAGCGGTCGACCCAGCGGCTGACCCTGGGGTCCTCGCGGTCGACACCGGCGATTTCCACCGTGTTGACCAGCGGGGTCCGCACCGCGCCCGGCACCACGACCGACACCCCGATGCGGTGCCGCGCCAGGTCGAAGCGCAGCACCTCGGAAAGTCCGCGCAGTCCGAACTTGCTGGCGCTGTAGGCAGCGTGCCAGGGCAGCGCAACCAACCCGGCCGCGGAGGATACGTTGACCAAACGCCCACCCCGACCGGCCGCCACCATCGGCGGGACGAATGTCTCGATGACGTGGATCGGACCCATCAGGTTGATCGCAACCATCTTGCTCCACTGCGCGTGGGTGAGCTGGTCGACGGTGCCCCACGCCGCGACGCCGGCGATGTTCAGCACGACGTCCATGCTGGGATGCCTGGCGTGGATGTCAGCCGCGAACGCGGCCACCTCGTCGTAGTCGGACACATCCAGAGCCCGATGCTCGGGCACCTGCGCACCCAGCGCGCGCGCATCGGCCGCGGTCTGCGCCAAACCGTCGGCGTCGCGATCCGTCAGGAATAGCTCGGCACCCTGCGCGGCCAGCTGCAATGCGGTGGCGCGGCCGATGCCGCTGGCCGCACCGGTGACAAAACACCGTTTTCCCGCGAAGTACCGCCCGGATGCCGTCTGCGCCATGGCCGTGACGATACCGCCGGTAACAAGCCGGGCAATCCGACCCAGCCCCGCTACTTCTGCGCACCACCCCAAAGCGCGTGGAGCCACAACTGTTCGAGCACCCGCACGCGGCGATCCACGTCACCGTCTCGGCCGACCAGGATCGGGTCGCCGGTCAGCATCAACTCGGTGGTGCCCGCCAGGGTGCGGACCAGTGTCGGGATGTCGTCGCTGATCGGGTGCGCGGTGCCGGCCTTCATCTCGGCCTCGACGACGCCAACGATCTGGCGCAGCACCACGTCGAACTGCTGCTGGAGAATGTCGCGAATCTCAATATCGGTGTGGCGGGCGGCATTACAGGCCGTCATCACCGGGTCGTTGTGCGCGCAGACAGCGGCGGCGCTGCCCACCATCCGCTTAGCGAACTGCTCTGGTGACTCGCCGGGCTGACGGGGGGCGAAATACTGCGTGAGTTCTTCGAGTTCTTCGGCGGCCTCGGCCAGGATCTGGGCGAGCACCGAGTACTTGGAGTCGAAGTAGAAGTAGAAACCGGATCGGGCAACCCCGGCTCTGAGGCTGATGGTGCTGACCGACAGCTCCGCGAAGGGTCGCTCCTTCAGCAGTTCACGCACCGCCTGCAGGATCGCTTGCCGGTGCTTGTCGCCACGCCGGCGCACGGCCGGTTCGCCCGGCTCGGGATCGGCGGCGTGGGTGCTCACCCCCTCGACCTTGCACCACGCCGCTCGAAAAGCAAACTTGACAGCCGTCAAGTTTGTCCCGAAGGATAGTTGTTAAGTGACAGCTGTCACGCGTCGCCGGCCCCGCAAAGGAGCGTCTATGGCCGCCACCGTTAGCACGCCGCACTACGTGCTTGACCAGGCGCGGCGCCGGCTCACCCCGTCGGTCAACAACTTCCCCGGAATGGGCCTGCTGGAAGAGCGACTGCGGAACACCCGGTTCCCGGAGAAGAAGCTCGCCGATCCGCCACCGGGCAGTGAGCTCAAGCCGGTTCTCGGCGACGCTGGGATGCCTATCTTCGGGCACATCATCGAGATGTTGCGCGGCGGACCGGACTATCTGATGTTCCTCTACGAGAACAAGGGACCGCTCTTCTACGGGGACTCGCCAGTCCTGCCGTTCGTCGTGGCGCTGGGCCCGGACGCCGCACAGGTCATCTACTCCAACCGCAACAAGGACTACTCGCAGCAGGGCTGGACGCCGGTCATCGGGCCGTTCTTCCATCGCGGGCTGATGCTGCTCGACTTCGAGGAGCACATGTTCCACCGCCGGATCATGCAGGAGGCATTCGTCCGCTCCCGGCTGGTCGGCTACGTCGAGCAGATGGACAAGGTGGTCTCGCAAGTGATCGCCAACGACTGGGTGGTCAACGACGCGCGCTTCCTTCTCTATCCGGCGATGAAGGAGCTCACCCTCGACATCGCATCGATGGTGTTCATGGGCCACGAGCCCGGCACCGACCGGGCGTTGGTGACCAAGGTGAACGGCGCCTTCACCATGACCGTGCGCGCCGGCAATGCGATCATCCGCAACCCCGTGCCCCCGCTCACGTGGTGGCGTGGCCTCAAGGCCCGCAAGCTGCTGGAGGACTACTTCGCGGAGCGGGTCAAGGAGCGACGCGGCAAGGACGGCAACGACCTGCTGACGGTGTTGTGCCAGACAGAGGACGAGGACGGCAACCGGTTCTCTGACGAGGACATCGTCAGCCACATGATCTTCTTGATGATGGCCGCTCACGACACGTCCACCACGACGGCGACGCACATGGCCTACCAGCTGGCCGCGAACCCGCACTGGCAACAGCGGTGTCGCGACGAGTCCGATCGCCTCGGCGACGGGCCGCTCGACATCGAGTCGCTGGAGAAACTGGAGTCGCTCGACCTGGTGATGAACGAGGCAATCCGGCTGGTGTCGCCGGTGCAATGGGCGATGCGGCGGACGGTGCGCGACACCGAACTGCTCGGCCACTACCTACCCGCGGGCACGAACGTCACCGCGTTTCCCGGATTGAATCATCGTCTGCCCGAACTCTGGACGGACCCGCTGAAGTTCGACCCGGAGCGGTTCACCGAGCCGCGCACCGAGCAAAAGCGGCACCGCTACGCGTTCACGCCGTTCGGCGGCGGCGCGCACAAATGCATCGGCATGACGTTCGGGCAGCTGGAGATTAAGACGATCCTGCACCGGCTGCTGCGGCGCTACCGACTCGAGCTGCCGCGGCCGGGGTACGAGGCGAAGTGGGACTATCGCACGATTCCGATACCGATGGACGGCATGCCGATCGTGCTGCGCCCGCTGTAACCCCCTCGAGCAGACGCAAAATCGCCCATTTTCGGCCGAAATTGGGCGATTTTGCGTCTGCTGGCGGATCAGGCGATCAGCCGGTTAGCGCACGCGATCACCGCGCGCAGCGCGGACTGTGTCGGATCGTCCGCCCAACCCATCGCCCACTCGGCGCGGATCCCATTGCTGCCGCAGATGAAGGTGGCGATACACCCGCCCGATCGCATCTGATGGAACTTCAGTGTCTCGATGGCGATCCCCCGGTCGTGCAGCATCGCGGTGAGAGCGGCGATCGGCCCGCTCGCGGCGGCCGTCGAGGTGCTGATGCGGTCGCCGACGGCGATCGTGGCGCGGAAGTTGCGGGCCTGCGGTCCCAGCCGCGCGGCGGGCCGCTCGGCGTCGGTGCACGCCCAGTGCCCCAGTCGCAGCGGTCCGGCGGTGTGACCATAGGTCGCGACGAAGCTGTCCCAGGACATCGCGTCGGCCTGCTCGCGTAGACCGCGCGGCAACGCGGCACCGAAATGGTCGCCGAAGCACTGGCGCGTCGAATCGGTGGAAACGTTTGGGATCGGAGAGCGATCCCTGGAAAGAGTTGTCATGGTGCCGGTCTTCTCGGGTCAGCAGGAGCGACCGACGGTAGTAGCTTCCGACCCACAGCGGGGGGTCGGTCTGGATCAGACCCCGCTGCGGGTGCTGGCTACTACGGCACGCTCAAGAAGACGCACGAGCGCTGACGTTAGACGCCTAGCGCCGGCGGTGCAAGTTCATTTCGCCAGTCACCCGGTCGGCCCCGGCGAGGGGTCCAACCGGAGGTATGCCTGGATCGTCGTGCCGTTTGTCGTCGTATGAGTACGCACCAGGTCGGCCATGGCATTGACCAGGAACAGTCCGCGGCTGGCGGCGCCGCTGGCGCCCGGGTGCCGGCGTCCGGCCAGCGGGTCGTCGAGCCGTCCAGTGTCGCGCGCCTCACAGACCAGGTGCTGGTTGTCCCGCCAGAACGCCAGTCGACAAGCTCCGCTTGTGTACATCAAGCTGTTGGTGGCCAGCTCGGTGGCGATCAGTTGCAGATCCTCGGTGCCGTCCTTGGACAGTCCAACCCAGCTGGCATAGTCGACAGCGAACGACCGCGCCGGACGCAGATCCGCGGTCTTGCTGACCGTGTACGTGACGGCCCCCGGATTAGCGCACAGCGGTTGGTTGCAACGTGCCAGCGCGTCATCCGGCGCATATTCTGCGCTGCGATGCAGCGATCCGCATCTCCACAGCAGGGGGTGGGTCGCACGGGCACCCGCCAGCACATCATCATCCAGCCGACTTGCCTCGTAGAGGCACAATCCCGTCACCTGGTGGCCTGCGAGCGCTCCGTTGACCAGCGCCTCATGCTGTGCGCAGGCGAGGAGTTCATCATCGGTGCGGCCCGGCCAGACGAGTTGGCTGACGATCCGCACCCGTCGATCGGGGTGTTGCTCGACGAAGAAGCTCTCCATGGCCAGAAAGCGGCTCGGGTTGCGGGCGGCCTTACTGATGTCGGCCAAGTGCAATTCGGCCGGTATTCCGTCGCATTCGCGGCATAGCGCGTTACGCAGCAGCGCCAGGTTGTCGCCCGGTGCCGCGACCAGCACCGGCTCTTTGGCCGCCAAACCGTCGACCACGAAGCGCCGCACGAAGTCCATGTACTCGCCTTGCGAGTGGTAAAGCAGCGCGGAGTGAACGAAGCCTCGTTGCTCGGCATCCGTGGCCGTGGTCATGTAAGCGCTCCCGCTTTTTTGTGTCACTGTGCCAACCCCCTGCTGGACCGGCCGTCAATCACTATTCCCATACCCCAGACGGGCCTTCGCTATGCGTGTATGGGCTGACGACACGCCGACAAAAACAAACTCGGGTGCTGTCAAAGCCACCACGAGGCGGCAGCGTCCAGATGACGGCGGATCCGGTAGCGGGCCAAGCTGTCGTCGCCGTCCCTGATTGCCTCGAGAATCCGCTGGTGGGCGCGCTCAACGGCGACGACGTCGCTCCAGGTCGGCAGGCCCTGGCCGGTGCTGGACCAGTGCCGGCGGAACAGCTCGACGATTATCCGAAGGAACAGGTCCAGCAGTGCATTGCCGGCGAGTTGCGCCAGTCCGACATGGAATCGGAACTCCTCGACAGCCGCCTTGCGCACATCGTGGCCAGTTTCGTGACAGTCTTTGTCCAGCTCGGACCGATGGGTGGCTGGATGAGGCGCCCCGTGGGTGTTCAAGAAGGCCGTCACCTCGGATTCGCTGCGCCGCTTGACGACTTTGGCGACGTTGTCGATCTCGATGGCATCCCGGACGCAGCGGAAGTCTTCGCGACTCGGCTGGCGGTACTGCAGGTAGAGCGCGATGGTGTCGATGCTGGCCTGCGCCTCCGGTTTTGTGACGACCAGCCCTCCGCCGGGTCCCCGGCGCATATGCGCGATCGCGTGATATTCGAGCAGCCGCACCGCTTCCCGCAGCACCGCGCGGCTCACCCGGTAGCGTTCCAGCAACTCTGTCTCGGTGCCGAAGACCGAACCGACCCGCCAGCCGCTGGCGGCGATATCGTCTCCGATGGTGGCCGCCACCACCTCACCCAGCTTGCCGCGGGGCGCTTCAAGGTTGAGCCGGGACAGCCCGCGTGCGCTTCTTATGACACCGACTCGGGGCGCATCGTCGCGGCACTGATGCTCCTGCAACCAAGCGGTCACCGCTTCCACATGTCGCTCGCTGAGCGTCCTGGCCCGCGCCGAATCGCCCGCAGTGACCGCGGCAACGATTTCGGAATGGTCGTTGTGCATCTGGTCGACCGCCTCGACGGCTTCGCCGGCGGAGTCTGCCCGCGACTTCAGGGCGTATCGCGCGGTCAGGCGCATCAACACATCGATGAAGAGCTGTAGAACAGGGTTTTTCGATTGCTGCGCCAGCGCGATGTGGAATTCATCGCGCGGCACCGGCATGCCGGGTTTCCACTGTTCCTCTGCGCGCAAAACCGCCCGCAGCCTGTCGATCCCGGCTTCGTCGATCCGTTCCGCGGCCAGCGAGGCTGCCAACGGCTCGAGCACCAGGCGCGCGTTGAGCAAGTCAGGAAGCGTCGTGCCCAGGTACTCGAGATAGATGACGACCGCGCGGGTCGCGGGGCCCGCATCGGGCTCGCAGATCAGCAGCCCGCCGTTGGGTCCCCGGCGCATCCGGGCAACCTGGTGGTGCTCAACGAGGCGAACGGCCTCCCGCAGCACCGATCGGCTCACCTCATAGCGTTGCTGCAGGGCGTGTTCGGAACCCAGCGACTCTCCGATGGTCCAGCCGCGGCGAACGATGTCCGCCTCGATCTGGCGGGCGATCTTCGATGCTCGTTTGTCCTCTCTCAGCATGTGAGCAACATGCATCCCGCGACGGGACCACCGCCGACGGAGACCACGGCGACTTCCGGGCGCCGCGACACCTGCCGCTCCCCCGCCTCGCCGCGTAACTGCAAGCACCCCTCGTGCAGCGCCCAGTAGCCGTGCATGCGCCCGGCCGAGAGTTGGCCGCCATACGTGTTCAACGGCAACTCGCCGTCGCGGGCGATCCGCGCGCCGCCCTCGACGAACGGGCCGGCCTCACCGTCCCCGCATATCCCAAGGGCTTCCAGCCACGCCATGGTGAGAAACGTGAAGCCGTCGTACAACTCGGCGAGCTCGAGATCAGCGGGCTTGAGTTCCGTGCGCGACCACATCTGCGCCGCCGCATCCGACATCGCCATCTTCGGGTAATCGTCGCGGTGGAACCAGCCACCGGCGCCGTCGGATCCGCCGATCGCCTGCACCGCGACCGCCCGGTGCGGGCAGTCGCCGGCGTACTCCACGTGCGACACCACCACCGCGATCGAGCCGTCGATGGGGACATCGCAGTCCAGCAGGCCAAACGGTGTCGAAACCAACCGCGCGCCCAGATAATCGGCCATCGTCATCGGTTCGCGGTAGACCGCAAGGGGATTCAACGCCGCGTTGCGCCTGCCATTGAGGGCCAGCCAGCCCAGCTGCTCTTTGGTGGTTCCGTACAGCTCCATGTGGAGACGGCAGTTCAGCGCCAGCCAGTTCGCGGCTGAGTACGCGTGGGCCGCAACCAGATCGACGACATCGTCCATCGGCCCGACGGCGGGACGCGGGGCGCCCTCGGGTCGATCCAGCATGCGCGCCAGTGGCGGGGCCGGTGCATTCTCTTCTTGCGGTTTTACCGGGACCGTGCCACCGAGCATTTGTATCGTCCGGTACACGACCACATGGTGGGCGCGCCGCTCGGCGACCGCGCGGCACGCCGACATCACCGGACTCAGCAGGCCCCCGGTGCCGAACCCGGTTCCGCAGTCCGCCGCTTCGATCTGGAGCGCGGCGTTGACCTCTTCGGCCGGCGTGTCGCCCAGGGTCGCGATGCCGTCGATGTCCGCGGCGACCAGGCCGGCATCCTCGATGGCGGCCCGCACCGCCTCCATCGTCAGCTCGAATCCCGGAATGCCGGTGCGACGGCCGATCCGTGAGATGCCGATGCCGGACAAAATCGCGTCTTTCTCGAAATACGTCATCTGCACCGCCCGTTAATCGACCGAGAACCAATAGAGTGTACTGTATTGGTCGTGTCAGACGAGCTGGCGTCCCAGCTGCTCATCGAGCACTGCGACGATTGCGCGCGCTGGGTGCATCCTTCCGCCGGCGACTGCCGTGACTGTGGCGCCACCCTGGTCGCACGGCCAGTGTCCGGACACGGCACGGTGTTCACCTACACCGTCAATTACCACCCGTATAACCCGGATGTCCCGACACCGTACGTGATCGCCATCGTTGAGCTGGCCGAACAGAGCGGGCTGCGGGTGGCCGCGAATATCATTGACTGCGAACCGGATTCAGTGGCGTGCGGGATGCCCGTCGACCTCCGTCCCGGGCAGCGCAGCACCGGCGGTGCGCCGCTGTTCGCACCGGCTGCGAGCTGATCAGCGCTTGCGCGCGGTTACCAGCAGGTACTCCCACTCCATTGCCGACGATCCGGCCAAGTGTCGGTCGCCGAGCTCGGCCAACTGGGCGTCCAGCGCCTCAACCCGGTCCGGCTGGTCTGCGATACCCCGGTACGTCGCGATTGTCGGACCGTAATTGACCTTGAAGTAGTCGCGGAAGGCTGCTCCGTCGCCGAACCGGTCCACCCGCAGCACGCGGCGTTGCGCGGTGAAATCGGTGATTCGATCGGAAAGCAGTCCACGCACGTGATCGGGGTTGCCCCACATCGGCGCCGGTTGTGCGCCGGGTGGGGGCGCCGCCGCGTACGGCTTCATCGTGGCGAACATCTGGCCGATGAAGCCTTCCGGCGTCCAGCTGATCAGGCCGATCACGCCACTGGGCCGGCAGACCCGAACCAGCTCGTCGGCCGCGAGCTGGTGGTGCGGGGCGAACATCACGCCAATGCAGGAGAGCACCGCGTCGAACTCATCGCTGTCACACGGCAGCGCTTCGGCGTTGGCCTCGAGCCAACTCAGAGTGACGCCGCGGGTGCGGGCGATGGCTCGGCCCCGGTCCAGCAGCTCCGGGCACAGGTCGCTGGCCACCACGTCGGCGCCGGTGAGCGCGGCGGGTATCGCCACATTGCCGGCCCCTGCCGCCACGTCGAGCACACGATCACCCGCGCCGATACGGCTCGCCTGCACCAACACCGGACCCAGCCGCGCCACCACTTCGGTCGCCACACTCGTGTAGTCGCCCAGCGCCCACAGGGCGCGATGCTTGCGCTCGTAGCCGCGATCGGATTCGGTTGCTGCGGTCATTGTCAGTTACCCCTTCTGGTCCCCGCCGGTCGTTACCCACGATCGTCGGTCCTGCCGATGAACCAATTCCAGTGCCAGATATGAATCAGCGGAAGTACAGGATCTGTACTAGTCAATTCCGCTGGCGCAGCGTCTACTGGACACAGTCGAAGTGAGGGGTGCTGCAATGTCGACGTATGGCCAGTTTTGTCCGGTGGCCAAGGCGATGGAGTTGCTCGATGAGCGGTGGACGCTTCTCGTCGTGCGTGAGTTGCTGCGGGGCAGCCAGCATTTCAACGACCTGCGGCGCGGGGTGCCGAAGATGTCGCCGGCGCTGTTGTCCAAGCGGTTGAAGTCGTTGACCCGGGCCGGAGTTGTCGAGCGCGTCGACGTCGACGGTCGCACCTCGTATTCGCTGACCCCCTGCGGTCAGGAACTCGCGCCAGTGGTGGATGCGCTGGGCGAGTGGGGAGTTCGCTGGATCCCCGAGTTCGGCGATGAGGACCTGGATCCGCACCTGCTGATGTGGGATATGCGTCGCACAGTTTCCGTCGATAGCTGGCCACGGGCTCGCACGGTGGTGGCGTTCCAGTTGACCGGCGTGGCACCCAAGGCTGCCCGCTGGTGGCTGATGGTGTCCGAGGGAGCCGCCGACGTCTGCGATTTCGACCCGGGCTACGAGGTGGCCGCGACAGTCGAGACCAGTCTGCGCACGCTAACCGAGCTCTGGCGCGGGGACCTGTCGTGGTCCCGCGCAACGCTCAACGGGGCTGTGGCAATCCAGGGAGCCGCCGATGCTCGCCGCGCGGTGCCCAGTTGGCTCGGCCAGTCACGGATGGCCGCGGTTCCTCGCCCCGCCTAATAGGCGCGAGCGCTATTTGAAGCGCTATTTGATCAGTGGGTCGCGCGGCATGCCCAGAATCCGCTCGGCGATCTGGTTGCGGGTGACCTCCGAGGTGCCACCGGCAATGGCCATGCTGCGGGCGCTCATGATCATCCGGCCGACCAGTGCGCCCGGCCCGTCAGTCAGCGCAACCTCCGGCCCCAACAGGCCCGCGAAGATGGCGGCGCCTTCAATCATGTGCTCCGCCAGCTTGAGTTTGGTCACGTTGCCCTCCGGACCCGGGCCCGCCCCCTCGATGCTCCGCACGGCACGACGCAGGTTCAGCAGCCGCAGTGCGTGCTCCTCGGCCAGGAAGGTGCCGATGCGAACTTCGGCGCCAGCCAACCGATCTGGGCGCTGCTGGGTCAGCTCCACCAGCCTGGCTGTCAGACCCCCGTAGGACGACCCAGCACCCCCGATACTGACCCGCTCGTTGCCCAACGTCGCCCGCGCGACCGTCCAGCCGGAGTTGGGCGTCCCGACGACATCCTCATCGGGCACGAACACGTCGTTGAAGAACACCTCGTTGAATTCCGAGCTGCCGGTGATCTGCCGCAGTGGCCGCACCTCGACTTCCGGTGCCTTCATGTCGATGATCACCGTCGTGATGCCCAAGTGCTTCGGGGCATCAGGGTCGGTGCGCACCGTAGCCAGGCCGCGGCGGGCTTGCTGCGCCTCGCTGGTCCACACCTTTTGCCCGTTGATCTTCCAGCCGCCCTCCACTCGGGTGGCGCGGGTCTTGACCGACGCCGCATCCGAGCCGGCGTCGGGCTCGGAGAACAGCTGGCACCACACCTCTTCGTGGCGCAGCGCCTTCTCGACGAATCTCTCGATCTGCCAAGGAGTTCCGTGCTGGATGAGGGTCAGGATCACCCAAGCGGTGATGGAGTACTGCGGGCGCCTGATGCCGGCAGCGCGGAACTCCTCCTCGGTCACCAGCTGCTCCACCGCATCGGCGGCGCGGCCCCACGGTTTGGGCCAGTGCGGCATCACATACCCGGTCGCGATCAGCGTGTCGCGCTGCGCATTATTGTCCAGGGCGGCGATCTCGGCGGCGTCGGCGCGGACCCGGGTGCGCAGTTCCTCGGCCTCGGGCGGCAGGTCCAGGCTGTTCGCCCGGACGGCGCCGGATGCGGTGCGATCAAAGACGTCCCGGGCGGGTGCGTCACCGCCGAGCAGCGCCGCGGTCACCAGCGCCCGGCGCAGATGCAGATGCGCGTCGTGCTCCCAGGTGAAGCCGATGCCGCCGTGCACCTGAATATTGAGTTCGGCGTTGCGCGCGTAGGCGGGGAACGCCAGCGCCGCCGCGGCTGCGGCGATCAGGCGGAACTGCGCTTCGTCTTCTGACGAGTCCTCTGCTGCCGCCCGCGACGCGTCCCACACCGCGGCGATCGCCGACTCGGCGGCCACCAGCATGTTGGCGCAGTGATGCTTGACCGCCTGGAATGTGGCGATGGTGCGGCCGAATTGCTGGCGAACCTTGGCATAGTCGACGGCGGCATCGACGCAGTCGGCCGCGCCGCCGACCGCCTCGGCGGCCAGCAGCGTGCGCGCGCGGGCCAATGCCGATTCCCGCGCTCCCGGCAAGGTGTCGTCGGCGGTGACGCTCACGCTGTCCAAGCGGACGCGTCCTGAGCGCCGGGTGGGATCGAGGTTGTCGGGCACCTCGACCGAGACGCCTGCACGGTCACGTTCCAAGACCAGCACGTCGTCGCCGGCGGCGATCAGTAGCAGCTCGGCGAGCCCGGCACCCAGCACAATCCCGGCCTCGCCGCTGGCTATCCCATTTTTTGGCCCGTCCTTGACCTGCACCTGACTGTCCAGACCGATTCCGGCGGTGACGGTTCCGTCGATCAGGCCCGGCAGCAGCCGCGCCCTTTGGTCCGCGGTACCGTCCTTGGCGATCACCGCCGACGCGATCACGGTCGGCACGAAGGGTCCGGGCGCCACCGCGCGCCCGAGCTCGTCGATCACCACCACGAGTTCGGGCAACCCGTAGCCGGATCCGCCGTACTCCTCGTCGATGTGCAGGCCGAGCCAGCCGAGCTCGACCAGGTCATGCCAGAAGGGCGGCCGGGATTCGTCGGGCGCGTCCAGCAGCGACCGGGCCGCCCAACGCGCCTTCTGCGAGGTCAAGAACGCGCGCGCGACGTCGGCGAGTTCGCGGTGGTCGTCTGTCAGTGCGATACCCATCAGGGCCCTCCTCGGGGCGAGACAGCGACCCCGCGACACCGCGGGGCACCGCCTAAAGAGTGTACTTAATCCCTACTTGGGGGCGAACCGCTGTCCGGCGTCCAGTCGCAGGCATTGGCCGTTGAGCATCGGGTTGTCCACGATCGCCGCCACCAGCTTGGCGTACTCGATGGGCCGGCCCATCCGCTTGGGGAAGGCCGCGTCGCGGGTCAGCGCGGCCGCCATCTCGTCGGGAACCATCGAGGTCAACCCGGTCAGAAACAGGCTCGGGGCGATTGCCAGCACCCGGATCCCCATCGACCCCAGGTCGCGCGCCATCGTCAGGCACATGCCCGCGATCCCCGCCTTGGCGGCGGTGTAGGCCACCTGCCCGATCTGGCCTTCGAACGCGGCGATCGATGCGGTGTTGATGATGACGCCGCGCTCGTCGTCTTCGGGCTCGTTCTGGCTCATGTGCGCGGCCGCCAGCCGGCTGATGTTGAAGGTCGCGATGAGGTTGAGATCGACCACCGCGCGGAAAGATTCGAGGTCGTGGGGACCGGACTTCGTCATCGTCCGCTTGGCGATGCCCCCACCGGCGGTGGTCACCACGACGTGCAGGCCGCCGAGGTTGTGGACCGCCATCTCCAGCTGCTCCTCGGTGCCGGTGAAGTCGGTGACGTCGACGGGATAGAACTTGCCGGCCCCCCCATTGAGGCCCTCGGCCACCTCTTTGCCGTCGGATCCCTCACGGTCGAGGATCGCGACCTGCGCGCCGCGTTCGGCCAGCAGCTCGGCGCTCGCCCGACCCATTCCCGACGCGCCGCCGATGACGACGACCTTCTTCCCGTTGATCTCCATCCGGACCCTCCTTGCGAGACTTGTCAGATTCACTGCAATTTGTAACGTTATCTAGGCACGCTAGCGTGTCCGCCCCGCAGGGTTGTCGGCGAGCCGTGCCAAGCTCGCAAACGTGCTCCTTCTCGACGTCGCCACCACATCGCTGGACGTGGGCGGCACCTCGTCGCGGCTGAGCAAAGTCGCGCACATCGCCGACCTGCTCCGCCGTGCGGCGGCCGAGCCCAAACTGGTCGCGATCGTCGTGTCGTGGCTCTCCGGCGAGCTGCCGCAGCGGCAGATCGGCGTGGGTTGGGCATCGCTGCGGTCGCGGCCGCCCCCGGCGCCGGATTCGACGTTGACGGTCTCCGCCGTCGACTCCACCTTCTCCGAGATCGGCGCGGTATCGGGCAAGGGTTCGCAGGCCCGCCGGGCCGAACTCGTCGCGGGGTTGTTCGGTGCCGCGACCGAGACCGAGCAGACCTTCCTGCTGCGGCTGCTCAGCGGCGAACTGCGCCAGGGCGCGCTGGCCGGGATCATGGCCGACGCCGTCGCCAAGGCCGCCGGCATCCCCGCCGCCGCGGTGCAGCGCGCCGCGATGCTGGGCGGCGATCTGCCGGCGGTGGCCGCCGCCGGTCTTTCCGGCGGGGCTGCGGCGCTGGGCGCGTTCACTCTGCGGGTGGGCCGGCCGGTGGGCCCGATGCTGGCGCAGACCGCCACGGGCGTGGGCGACGCGCTCGAACGGCATGGCGGCACCGCGATTTTCGAGGCAAAGCTGGACGGCGCGCGAGTGCAGATCCACCGCGCCGGCGACGAGGTCACCGTCTACACCCGCAGCCTTGACGACGTGACCGCCCGGCTACCCGAGGTGGTGGAGGCGACGCTGGCACTGCCGGTGCACGACCTCATTGCCGATGGTGAGGCGATCGCGCTGCGGCCCGACGACCGGCCGCACCGCTTCCAGGTCACCGCGTCACGCTTCGGCCGATCGGTTGATGTGGCCGCAGCCCGTGCGGCACAACCACTTTCGGTGTTCTTCTTCGACATCCTGCACCGCGACGGCGCCGACCTGCTCGATGCGCCGACCAGCGAGCGGCTGGCCGCCCTTGACGGGTTGGTGCCGCCGCAGCACCGGGTGGACCGGCTGGCCACGTCCGACCCTTCGGAGGCCGCCGACTTCCTGCGGGCGACGCTGGCCGCCGGCCACGAAGGGGTGATGGCCAAGTCACCAGACGCGCCGTATCAGGCGGGCCGCCGCGGAGCCGGCTGGCTGAAGGTAAAGCCGGTGCACACCCTCGACCTGGTGGTACTCGCAGTGGAGTGGGGTTCGGGCCGCCGCCGCGGCAAACTCTCCAATATCCACCTCGGCGCGCGTGATCCGGCCACCGGCGAATTCATCATGGTGGGCAAGACATTCAAGGGCATGACCGACGCCATGCTGGACTGGCAGACCGTCCGGTTCAGCGAACTGGCGGACGGCGGGACGGACGGTTACGTCGTGCAATTGCGACCCGAGCAGGTGGTCGAGATCGCGCTGGACGGCGTACAAGCCTCGTCGCGCTACCCCGGCGGCCTGGCGTTGCGGTTCGCCCGGGTGGTGCGTTACCGCGATGACAAGAGCCCGGCCGAAGCCGACACCATCGACGCCGTGCGCGCGCTGTATTAAAGACACTCGGCGGGGGCTGCACAGCCGTCGTAGGGTTTGAGCGTGACGAAGCACATCGCGGAACACGACAGCGAAGTCAGCTTTATCCGCACCGACGACGACTTGCCACCCGTCGCGATCGTCGACCGCTCACCTATCACCGTCCGACACAGAATCGTCTTTGGGATCATCGCCGTGATCGGTGCCGTGGCTTGGGCGATCATCGCGTTCGCCCGGGGCGAGACGGTGAACGCGGTGTGGTTGGTGGTCGCGGCGATCTGCACGTACATCATCGGATTCCGGTTCTATGCGCGGCTGGTCGAAATGAAGATCGTGCGCCCGCGTGACGACCACGCCACACCGGCGGAGATCTTCGACAACGGCACAGACTACGTCCCCACCGACCGGCGGGTGCTGTTCGGCCACCATTTCGCCGCCATCGCCGGAGCAGGGCCACTCGTCGGACCGGTGCTGGCCGCCCAGATGGGCTATCTGCCCTGCAGCATCTGGATCGTCATCGGAGCCGTGTTCGGTGGTTGTGTACAGGACTACCTGGTGTTGTGGATATCCACCCGGCGACGGGGCCGTTCCCTGGGCCAGATGGTCCGCGAAGAACTCGGCGCCACGGCCGGGGCGGTGGCCCTCGTCGGGGTCCTCGTCATCATGGTGATCCTGATCGCGGTGCTGGCACTGATCGTGGTGAAGGCACTGGCCCAAAGCCCGTGGGGCGTGTTCTCGATTGCCATGACCATCCCCATCGCCCTCTTCATGGGCTGCTACCTGCGGTTTCTGCGCCCCGGGCGGGTCGGGGAAGTATCGGTGATCGGCGCCGGGCTGCTGCTGCTCTGCGTCGCCTCCGGCAATTGGGTCGCCCAAACGTCATGGGGCGCATCCTGGTTGAACTTGTCCGCAGGAACGGTGTCGTGGTTGATCATCATCTATGGGTTCGCGGCGTCGGTGCTGCCGGTGTGGTTGCTGCTCGCGCCCCGCGACTACCTGTCGACGTTCATGAAGGTCGGTACCATCGTCCTGCTCGCGATCGGTATCTGCATTGCGCACCCGATCTTGCAGGCGCCCGCGATCTCGCATTTCGCCACCCGAGGCGATGGACCCGTGTTCGCCGGCTCGCTGTTCCCGTTCCTGTTCATCACCATCGCGTGCGGCGCGCTATCCGGATTCCACTCGCTGATCTCATCGGGGACGACGCCGAAGCTGCTGGAGAAGGAAAGCCAGATGCGGGTGATCGGCTACGGCGGCATGATCACCGAGTCGTTCGTCGCGATCATGGCGCTGATTACCGCGTCGATCATCAATCAGCACCTGTATTTCACCCTCAACGCGCCGGCCGCGCAGACCGGCGGCACCGCGGCCACCGCCGCGGACTATGTCAACAAACTCGGGTTGTCAGGCGCCCCAGCGACCGCCGCGCAAATCAACGAGGCGGCCAGCAGTGTCGGTGAGCACTCGATCGTGTCGCGCACCGGCGGAGCACCGACGCTGGCGTTCGGCATGTCCGACGTGCTGCACCGGGTGTTCGGCGGCGAGGGCCTCAAGGCGTTCTGGTACCACTTCGCGATCATGTTCGAGGCGCTGTTCATCCTGACCACCGTCGATGCGGGCACCCGGGTCGCGCGTTTCATGCTCTCCGACGCGCTGGGCAATTTGGGCGGTCCGCTGGCCAAGCTGAGGAATCCGAGCTGGCGCCCCGGCGTGTGGATCTGCAGCGTGGCCGTGGTCGCCGGGTGGGGCAGCGTCCTGCTGATGGGCGTGACCGATCCGCTGGGTGGCATCAATACGCTGTTTCCGCTGTTCGGTATTGCCAATCAGCTGCTCGCGGCTATCGCGCTGACCGTGGTCACCGTGGTGGTTATCAAGAAGGGCCTACTGAAGTGGGCATGGATCCCAGGGATTCCACTGCTGTGGGATCTGGTGGTCACGCTGACAGCGTCGTGGCAGAAGATCTTCTCCGGGGATCCCGCGGTCGGCTACTGGACTCAGCATTCCCAGTATTTGGCGGCAAAGAACGCAGGTAAGACGTCGTTCGGGGCGGCCAAGAACGCCCATCAGCTCGATGAGGTCATCAGGAACACCTTCATCCAGGGCACCCTGTCGATTCTCTTCGCGTTGGTTGTCGTCATCGTGGTCATCGTTGGACTTGTCGTCGCATTCAAGGCAATTCGCGGTGGTGGCAGGCCGCTGACCGAGGATGACCCGGTGCCGTCGAAGTTGTTCGCGCCGGCGGGTCTGGTGCCTACGGCCAGCGAACGGAAGGTGCAGAGGCAATGGGACGCCCTGACGTCGCCGGCTGCTAGGTCGGTTGGCGCTCAGGAGCCTTGATCGCTCGTCCATACGCTTAGGCCGGGTCGAACAAACGGGCCGCGTACCGGAATGGCTCGCTCAAATCGGGCTGGCGACGAGCTCATCAGGTCGTAGTGGGGCGCCGAGCGAAGTAGATGCGGCGCAGAAACAGGTAGTCGACTACGCGTGCCTAGCGGTGATCGCCGACCGTACGGTGACTGCACCAACGGCGGACTCGGCCGGTCAGATGCCATACGGCATTGGAGGTAACCAAAATGTTGAATTCACCAACGAGAGTGGCCAGCACAACCGATCTCGTCGACGAGCCCATGCCTCAACCGCAATCCGATGCACCCTCGATTGAGGCGCCATCCACCGAGGTTCTGATCACCACACAGGAGGTGGCTTTCAGCACCGCAGCCGCCGTGGGGGTGCAGCGCGAGAACATCGTCCGGCGGTTCGTTGCCATCATGC
>DATMMZ010000226.1:0-11280 GCA_035569455.1 Mycobacterium sp.
GGTCTGCGTCACCCATTGCGCCTCCTCAACCATCACGCCCGGCAGCCGGGCGATGAACTCCGCGCCCTGCAGCCGCAGCTCCGTGTTGCCGGGGCTGGCAAGCCAGACGTCGCCACTGAGCGCGCGGCTGATCTGGCGCGACAACGCAAGCCCGATACCCCGGCCGCCCGGTATGCCGGAGTCCGGCTTGGTAGTCCTGCCCTCGGTGAATAGATGCTCGACGAAGTCGGGCGCGACACCGTCGCCGCTGTCGGCCACCGTGATATGCAGCGTCGTACCATCTTGCAACAGCTCGACTTCCACCTCTTTCGTCGCGTTGCCGCTCATCCGGGCCGCGTCGATGGCGTTGTCGAGCAAGTTGCCGACGATGGTGGTGACGTCGACCGGCAAGACGAGCCGGCCAGGCACCCAGGTGTTCTCACCGATCTTGAGCGTCACCCCGGCTTCGCGGGCGGACGCGGCCTTGGCGGCCAGGAACGCCTGCAGGTAGGCGTCATTGATGGAGCCGATACCGGGTAGCGCGGATCCCAGCGGGCCCGTGCCGAGGAGCTCTTCCAGATACTCCAATCCCTCATCGACGTGACCGCCGTGCAACAACCCGTTCAGTAGGTGCAGACGGTTGGCGAACTCATGGCGTTGTGCGCGCAGCACGGTGCTCATCACCTGTACCGCGTCGAGTTGCCGGGTCAGTGACTCGACATCGGTGCGATCGCGCGCCACCAGCACGGTTCCCAGCTCGCGTCCGTCGCGCGATACGTGCCGTGCCGAGACCACGACGATGCGTTCTCCGACCGTTGCCAAAGCGGGTGTCGAATCGGCGGCCTTGAACACGTCGAGCACGCGCGGTGTCAACCCGATCTCGTCCACGTGCCGGCCCGGTTCATTCTCGATCTCGAGCAGTCGGCACGCCTCGTCGTTGACGAAGGTGGTCTTCCCGGAGGTGTCGGCCGCTAGCACGCCCTCGCCGATTCCTTGCAGCACCGCCGCCTGACTGCGCACCAGCTCGGTGATCTCGGCCGGCCGCAGACCCAGTGTCAGCCCTCGCCATCGCCGGGCCAGCACCACCGACCCGGCCACAGCGATCAGCAGGAGAACACCACCCATTGCGCCCAACACGCGCAAGTTGTTGGAAAACTGGTCATCAAACGCCTTCGTGGAGAGGCCAACGATCACCACCCCCAGCACGCGATTAGAACCGGGCTCCAGCACTGGGACTTTGGCGACTATCGCCCGCCCGAAAACGGTGGAGTCGTGAAACACCCCCTCGTGTCCGGCGGTCGCCTGCGAGATATCGGCTTGGACAGGGAAACCCAGCCTATTGCGCTCGGGATCCGCGACCCTGATACCGTGCGTGTTGGCGACGACCACGAACCGCACATGCGTGCGCTGCTCAACGCGTGACGCAACGCTCTGTATTGGACCGGCCGCGAGTTCGTCTACCAGTGCGGGGCTTGCCGTCAACGCAGCATCGTCGTAGCGGGAGATGTTGTTGATTACCGTCGGGGATGAGGCCACCACGCGAGCGATATCCAACGCGTGGATGTGGTACTGGGCGTCCAGACGTTGGCGATTGAACACGGCAAACAACGCGAACGCGATGATCAATGTCAACGTCACGACGACGAGCTGCAGCAGCAGTACCTGGGTGCCGAGCCGCAAGTCGATGCGACCCTTGGAGGCCATGAAGGGACCCTACCGCTTGCGAGAGCAAAATGCGCAAAAGTCCGATGCCGTCATCGGACGCCTCGAATCACAGATGATTCAAGAGCCGCTCGGCGAACGCTTCGGGATGCTCCCGATGCATGAAATGCCCGCCGGGGACCTCCTCGACGACGTACTCGTTCTCGAACATCCGGGCGGCGTACCGATAGTCCGATGGCTCCACAATTGGATCATCCAGCCCGGCAAAGACGACCACCGGCACTTTTATTCGCGCCTTCAGTGACGCGCTGGGTATCGGGGAGAGCTTTCGGTAATAGCCGAACGCCGCGTTCAAGCTCGCCGCGTTTGAAAAGCTTGCGCGGACGGCGTCGAACTCGCTTGGATCGGGGTTCCACGCCGGGGACCATCGCCGATAGATCGCGGGGAGCGCGGCGAAGTCGTTGCGCGCGAAGCGGTCCGGCGCCCCCGGCAACTTGTACACCGCGAAGTGGCGGACACCCCAAAGCTTCTTCAGCGACGGTTTGAGGGCCGCTGGGTGCGGAATCCCAATAGCGAAGAGCTTTTTCACTCGATCCGGGCCGAGCGCGGCGGCGCCGTACGCGGCCGAGGCTCCCCAATCGTGCCCGATGACAATGGCGTCACGGGCGCCGAGCGCTTCGATCAACGCAAGCGGATCGCTCGCCAACGTCTCTTGATCGGGGTCGCGATCCGGGATACCGCTGGGGGAGTACCCGCGCATGAACGGGCTGACAGCCCGATACCCCTTGGCGGCGATTCGCGGGCGAAGATCGTCCCAGGAATGCGCCGTGTCCGGGAACCCGTGCAGCATGAGCACCAGAGGCCCAGAGCCCTCCTCGAGATAGGCGAATCTCAGCCCGTTCGCGTCGACGAAATTGATCGAATCGGCCATGGCTTGGGGACATTACGCCGATTCTCGCTGCACCGCGAGGTCATGGTGGGCGGGGTAGGCGTGGATCAATGCGGTGGTGAGTTTGGGGACGGCGTGGGTGAGTTCGTGTTCGGCTTCGTGAGCGATGCGGTGGGCCTGCGCCAGATTGAGGGTGGGGTCGACGTCGAGTTCGGCGTCGGCGTGCAAGCGGTGCCCGATCCAGCGCATCCGCACACTACGCACCGCCCGTACCCCGGGTTGAGCCGCCAACGCTTGTTCGGCGGCGTCGACCATCGCCGGGTCCACTCCGTCGAGCAAGCGGCGGAACACATCACGCACCGCGGTGCGCAGCACGGCCAGAATCGCCACGGTGATAACCAGGCCGATGATCGGGTCGGCCAATGGGAACCCAAGCGCGACACCGCCGGCGGCCAACACCACCGCCAATGAGGTGAGCCCGTCGGTGCGGGCATGCAGTCCGTCGGCGACCAGGGCCGCCGAGCCGATGCGCCGCCCCACCCTGATTCGGTACAGGGCCACCCATTCGTTGCCGATGAACCCGATCAGCCCGGCCACTGCGACCCAGCCGATGTGCTCAATCGGTTCGGGATTGGTTAGCCGCAAGATCGCTTCGTATCCCGCGATGATCGCCGACATGGTGATCATCGCGACCACGAACAACCCGGCCAAGTCCTCGGCACGGCCCAACCCGTAGGTGTATCGGCGCGTGGCGGTCTTGGTGCCCAACGCGAACGCGATCCCCAACGGCACCGCGGTGAGGGCGTCGGAGAAGTTGTGGATGGTATCGGCAGCCAACGCCACCGACCCGGAGGTGATGACGACGACGATCTGGGCGACGGCGGTCAACCCGAGGACCAACAGGCTGAGCTTGACCGCACGGATTCCCGCAGTGCTCGATTCCAGGACATCGTCGACGCTGTCAGCGGCATCGTGGGAGTGCGGCGCCAAAGTCTCTGTGATCTCCTTGATCGCTCCCCGCAGACCGCGGGGGTGATCGTGGCCGTCTGCATGAGCATGGGCCCTACAACTATCTGCATGCATACGCAGATAATAAGCCATGGGGCTGGCGAGTGGCCAACTGGAAGTCGCCTAACATCAGCCCCATGCGCGGCTCCAAGATCCTGATCACCGGTCCGACCGGCCAGGTTGCCACTCCCATCGCCAAGGCCCTGGCTGCCGACAACGAAGTGTGGGGCATCGCCCGGTTCACCAACACCGCCGTTCGTGAAGACCTGGAGAAGGCGGGCGTGCGTTGCCAGACGGTCAACCTGGCGGCCGGCGACTTCACCGGGACCCCGTCCGACTTCGACTACGTGCTCAACCTGGCGGTGGCCAAGAGCGGCAACTGGGACAAAGACCTCGGGGCCAACGCGGAGTCGGTCGGCCTGTTGATGGCCCACTGCCGCGGCGCCAAGGCCTTCCTGCACTGCTCGTCGGCGGCGGTCTATGACCCGCCCGACGACGAGCCCCGCACCGAGCGTGCCGCCCTCGGCGACAACCACAAGTGTTTGTTCCCCACCTACTCGATCTCCAAGATCGCGGGCGAGGTCGTCGCCCGGACCATGGCGCGCGTGCTCCGCGTGCCCACCACCATCGCCCGCCTCAACACCCCATACGGCGACAACGGCGGGTGGCCGTTCTACCACATGGAGATGATCCTGGCCGGCATCCCGATCCCGGTCCCGCCAGGCGGCCCGGCCCGCTACAACCCCATCCACGAGGACGACATCATCGCGACCCTCCCGAAGCTGCTCGAGGTGGCGTCGGTCCCGGCGACCACGGTCAACTGGTGCGGCGACCAGACCGTCAGCCTGCAGGAGTGGTGCGGCTACCTCGGCTCGCTCGTCGGCAAGGAACCGGTCTTCCAGGAGAGCGAACAGGCGCTGCGCGGTGGTCCCACCTCCGTGACCCGCATGCACGAGCTCATAGGCGGAACCACCGTCGACTGGCGCGACGGACTGCGACGGATGGCCGCCAAGTTCCACCCGGAGCTGGTCGGCGCCTAGAAAGCCGCTGCTACCAGACGCGCACGTAGTCGACGAGCATCTGCGCCGGGTAGGTCCCCGGCCCGGGGTCGCCGCCGCCGGAACCGGCGACCGCGAGGTTCAGGACCGGATACACGGTGTAGCCGGGGTTGTTGAACGGCCAGTCCGGCAGTGAGTTCGCCGGAACGTTGAAATACGGCTGAGCGCCGTCGGAGTAGTCCTGCCAGAAGCGGATTCCGGACTCGTCCCATTGGCATCGCCACGTGTGCCATCCGCTGTCCACCGCGATGTTGTGGGTCTTCCATTCGGCGCCGTTTGACTTCGCGTGGACGGTGGTGGCCGAAGGCCAGCTGCCGTTGCCGTACCACTCGAGGATGTCGATTTCGCCACCGGGATCGTCATTTCCCAGCCACCAGGCGGGCCAGGCGCCGGGGGTCAGGCAGTCGAGTTTGACCCGGGCCTCCCAGGTGTGGCCGACGCCTCCGCGCCAGTTGCTGGTCAGCCTGCCGCTGTAGAAGGTGGGACCGTCCTTCGCCGCGCGGATGACAAGGTTGGAGTTGCCATCCACGAATACGTTTTGGCGATCGTCCCGGTACTGCCCGACATGCTCAGGCAACTCCCAATACGTCGGATCTTTCATCGGCTCGCGGGCTCGCGCCACGTGCCACTTCGCGCCATCGGGGGCTGAGCCGGCCGGGCCGTCGAACTCGTCCTGGAAGATGTAGGCCCCGGCCTGACCGGACGGCGCGGTGGGCGGCGGCACCGGACCCGCCGGCGCCTCCGGTCGGGACGGGTTAGCCCGCGCCTCGGGGAAGGGGATCGCGGCTGCCAGCGCCCCGATACCCGTCATCAACATCATGCTGCGACGATCCATCTCTGGCATAAGCAAGCGACGATAGCAGCCCACGGTGTATCGCGTTAAACCGCGATTTGCCGCGGCACGTAATGTCCCTAGGCCTTCATGGCGGCGGCGACTTTGCCCGCCAGCCGGTCGAGGTAGTCGCCTTCGGGCCCGTCCTGGACGACGATCAGCCGCCAGTACAGCGGGCCGGCAAGTAAGTCCAGGCACATCCCGATGTCGGTGTCGGCGGGCAGTTCGCCGCGGGCGATCGCCCGTTCGACGAGTTGAGCGGCCTTGGCGCGGCGCGGATTTTGCACCATCGAAAGCAGCGCGTCGGTCAGGGTGGGATTGCGGGCCGCTTCGGCGAGCAGATCCGGGATGATCTTTTGGGCAAGCGGGTGGGTGAGCGCGGCCTGACCGCTGGCCAAGTACTCGCGGATATCGTCGTGCAGGTTGCCCGTATCGGGAACGTCGACCGCCGCAACGGCGACATCCGAGGCCAGCGCGACCATGATTTCCAGCTTGGATTTCCAGCGGCGATAGATGGCCGCCTTGCCAACACCGGCGCGACGGGCCACGGCGTCGATTGAGAGTCGCCCATAGCCAACCTCGGCGAGTTCTTCGAAATACGCGTTCCTGATCGCATCGGTCACCTCGGCCTGAAGAACGGGGCCGCCTGACGTCCGGCTCGGACGGGTGCTTGTCTGCATGGCTTTATCTTAACAAGACGGAACAGTTGCGTTTCGGGCATCGACGGGGTAGCTTTGTAATCGATACGAGTCCGTTCCGTTTCGACTGGTTGGGGAGTGGCGATGAAGTTTCTGTTCGACGACGAGGTGTTCTCTTTCGAGGCATTGCGCGCTGCCGGCCACGGTGCGTACGGCGGCGCCGACCTCGGCGAGGTTCTGGTGACCGCGCGGGCGATTCCCGACGGCGACGACGTTGCCTGGCAACGGCAATGGAAGGCCACCGCGGAGCGGGTAGAGGAGTTGGGGCGTAAGTCGCTGGCGGGTGGGCACCGCGTCAGCGCCCGCGAAGCGCTGCTACGCGCATCCAATTACTACCGGTGTGCGGAGTTCTTCTGCCGGGAAGATCCGTGGAACGATCCCGAAGCAGCCTTGCTGTTCGCACGCAGCCGCGAGACCTTCCTGGCGGCCATGGGCCTCTTCGACTTCGGCTTCGAACAGGTGCTGATCCCCTACGAGGGGACGACCCTGCCTGGCTATCTGTATTTAGTCGATCGGTCAGGAGCACCGCGACCGACCATCGTTTACAACAACGGCTACGACTCCACCAGTGAAGAGTCCTACTTTGTGATCGCCGCCGCCGCGTTGGCGCGTGGCTACAACGTGCTTGCCTTCGACGGACCCGGCCAGGGTGCCGCTTTGCGTGAGCAACGACTGGTCTTCCGGCCGGACTGGGAAGCGGTCATCTCGCCAGTGATCGACTTCGCCCTGACGCGAGCCGAGATCAAGCCGGATCGGATCAGTTTGTTC
Organism: Mycobacterium sp.; assembly: GCA_035569455.1. Classification (GTDB taxonomy): domain Bacteria; phylum Actinomycetota; class Actinomycetes; order Mycobacteriales; family Mycobacteriaceae; genus Mycobacterium. The sequence continues at coordinate 6,895 of DATMMZ010000226.1, forward strand.
GGGTACAGCATGGGCGGCTACCTCGTGGCCCGTGCGGCGGCGTTCGACTCTCGCGTCGCCGCGCTAATTCTCGACGACGGCATCTACGACTTTCACTCCGCGATGACGGGCGCTTTGCCGCCGTTCCTGAACACCTGGATCGCCGAAAAGAACGACGAGGCCGCTGTTCCCGTCGTGCAACTGCTCATGGCCGCCAACACGAAACTCCGGTGGGCGGTCCGTAACGGGATGTGGACGATGGGAGTGAAGTCAATAGCCGAACTGCCGCGCGCGTTCCAGGACTACACCCTGGCCGGCATCGCTGACCGCATCACCGCGCCCGCGTTGGTCCTGGACGCAGACAACGACCAGTTCTTCAAAGACGAACCCCGCCGCGCCGCCGAGGCCATGACCAGCTCGGCCACCACCCTGGTCGCGCTGCCAGAAAGCGAAGGGTCAGGCGAACACTGCCACATGGGCGCGCTGTCACGGCTGCACCAAGTCATCTTCGACTGGCTCGAACAGACCCTCCCGCAGGATTAGTCCGGTAGCGCTGAAAAACCGCTCAACACATACTTTGGAGTTCCCATGAAGATCAGCACCACGGTGCCCGCCGGCGAACGCGGTGCGTTCACCATCGGCCACCGCGAGCAGCACGCCACCCTGGCCGACCTGCCCAACGGCGCCCAGGCGCTGCTCAGCGACCCCGTCGCTGCCACGTTGGCTTGTCTCAACGCGAACGGCACCATCCACCAGAGTCCGGTCTGGGTAGACACCGACGGCCAATACATCCTGCTCAACACCGTGCGTGGTCGCGCCAAGGACCGCAACCTGCGGGCACGCCCCGACTTGTCACTGATGTTGACCGACCCGACCGATCCCTTTCGGTGGATGTCGATCCGGGGCCGGGTGGTCGATGTCATCGACGAAGACGATCCGCAACATGGCCGTGCCGCAACGGAATCCATCAACAGGATGAGCACCAAGTACCTCGGTCAGGACGTCTACCCGCTACGGGATCCGCACACCACGGAAATACGGGCCCTATTTCGGGTCCAGCCCGTTCACGCCGTCGTGTACGGAACCGCGTCATGACCCAGTACACCGATGCCCGCGCCGTCGTCATCGGCGGTTCGATCGGCGGTTTGACCGCTGCGCTGCTACTGCGTGACCTCGAATTCACCGTCGAGGTCTACGAACGTTCATCGGCCGCCCTGAGCGATCGCGGCAGCGGCATCGTCCTGCAACCCGACACGGTGCGGTGGTTCACCGAGCGCAGCGGTCAATCGCTGCGTGACCTGTCTACCTCGACACACTATGTGCAGTACCTCAACCGCGACCGCGGCGTCGACCACCGGGAAGAGCGCACATACCACTACACCGCGTGGGGAACCATTTACCGCGCATTACTCGCCGATTTCGGCTCCGCGCACTATCACCTCGGCCAGCACGCGACCGGATTCAGCCAGACCACCCAAACCGCCGCGGTTCGATTCGCCGGTGGCCGAACAGTTTCGGCTGATCTCGTGGTCTTCGCAGACGGCATCACTTCGATCACGCGGCAACAGTTCGATCCCGACGCCACGCTGCGCTACTCCGGCTATGTTGGATGGCGGGGGACACATCCGCAGAGTTCATTGAGCAGGCAAGCCCGCGAGGTGTTGAGTGACGCGCTCACATTCGACGTCGTCACAAACTCACACGCCATCGTCTACCCGATACCGGGAGAGGACGGCACCGGGCCCGAACACCAGCTGGCGAACTACGTCTGGTATCGCAATGTGGCCGAAGGCCCCGAACTCAACAAGTTGCTGCTGGACAAGCGGGGCACGGCGGGGCCGGTGTCCGTGCATCCGGGCCAAGTTCAAGACCACTACATCGACGAGCTGAAAGCCGCTGCTGCGCAACAGTTGTCGCCCGCGGTCGCCGAAGTGGTGGTCGCCACCGAAATGCCGTACCTTCAGGTCGTCTCCGATGTCCGATCGGCCAGGATGGCCCAGGGACGGGTCGCACTGATCGGCGACGCCGCCTGCGGCGTACGACCACACGCGGCCGCCGGAACTGCCAAGGCGGCCGCTGACGCGTGGACTCTGGCCCGGGCGCTCAGTAATGCCGCAGGCGATGTGCCTGCCGCACTGGCAACGTGGGAGCCGGGCCAGCTCGAACTGAGTGACTCACTGACGCGTCGGGTCATCGCGATGGGGAACCGATCCCAGTTCACCAACAGTTGGACGCCCGGCGACCCCGATCTGCGGTTTGGCCTGTACGGGCCAGGACAGTAGAAACCAACACCAGGAAAGGATGCCTAATGGCCGACTACAAATTCTTAACGGATCTGCCGCTAGCCGGGGAACTCGTCGCGGACGACTTTGACGGCTGGCCGGATTGGCTCAAGGCCGAGTTTGCCGAGCATGCTGATGACGGACACGTCGGGTCGCGGCTGTTGAGTGAGGATTCGCGAGTTCGGGTGTGGGAGATCCGGCTCGCGCCGGGACAGCGCTGGCATGCGCATCGCCATGTGCTCGATTACTTCTGGACGGCGGTCAATCCCGGCCGCAGCCGTCAGCACACGTTCGACGGCACTACCCGTGATGTCACCTACCAGGCGGGTGAGACCCGGCACTTCCACTTCGGCCCCGGCGAATACCTGCTGCACGACATCGAAAACATCGGCGACACCGAACTGGTATTCACCACCGTGGAGCACCTCGACAGCGACAACGCACCGCTACCCGTCGACAGTGCCATGTCGCGGTAGTCACATCACGGATCCGCCGTTGACCCCGAGCACCTGGCCGGTGATGAATCCCGCCTCTTCCGAGCACAGGAAGCCCACCGCAGCCGCGATGTCGTCGACAGAACCCATGTGTCCCATCGGGATACGCTTCGCCAATTGCTCCGGTGAGCCCAACTTGCCTTCGGCCTGCGACTGCCGCGACATCGGCGTATCGATGCTCGAGGGCGGGATGTTATTGACCGTGATCCCTTTCGACGCGTACTCGCTGGCAAGCGATTTGGTCAGCGTGATGACCGCCCCCTTGGATGCCGCGTAATGCGCCATATAGGGCGATCCGCGTTGTGCACTCGAGGACGAGATCATCACAATGCGGCCCCACCGCGCGGCGACCATGTCGGGCAGCGCCACCTGACAACAGTGAAATGTTCCGGTCAAGTTGATATCGATGATCTCTGACCAGGCTTCGACGGTGATGTCGGCGAACCGCGAGAAGCCCGCCTTCCCAGCGCTTGTCACCAGGACGGCGACCGGCCCCAGTTCGGCTCGCACCTTGGCGAACGCCTCCTCGACGGCCGCCCGGTTGGTGACGTCGACCTCGACACCCAGTGCGGTGACACCCGCCGCGCGCAGCTCTTCGGCGACCTGGTCTGCGGCCTCACCGTTGATATCCAGCGCGGCGACCTTGAGGCCGCGCCGGCCGAGCTCACGGCACGTGGCTTCACCCATGCCCGACGCGCCGCCGGTCACCACCGCCACACGGCGTTGCATCTGCGTCAACCCGGTCGCCTCCTAATCGTCTGCGACGAGTCCCTTCACCTGCTGGTAGTAAATGACCTTGCCTGCGCCGGCCCAATTGCCTTCGGGTATCTCATGAATCAGCGTCCAGACGTGATAGGCGCGCGGGCCCGACGGGTCGATGCGCGCCGCGGCACAGATCGCCACGTGCACATCGGCGGCGAGTTGTTCCTTGCGGTCTTTCGAAAGCGCCCCCTCAAACACCGTCATGTCGGCCCGAAATCGGGGCTCGCCGGGTTGCCGGCCGCCCACCAACTGCGCCGCAGGCTCCAACGGATGAAGGTAGACCACCGTGTTGTCACGCAGGAACGGAGTGTCGGGGGCGCGTTCGGCACGCAGCAGTGCGGTGACCAGCTCGTCGGTCAACTTGGTCAGGGCCTCGTCATCCAACGAGCCAGGCACGAACGTCAGATCGATCATTGGCATTGGGGGATCACAGCTTTCTCAATCCTCGCACCAGCTTGATGTAGGGCGCGGTGGTCGCCGCGCTCTTGCGCAGACTCGGTTGAATCGCGCCGGCATTGCCCACCACGAGATAGCGCATGCCGTGGTCGCGGAACTCCGCCATCTGTTCGATGACCTCGTCCGGTGTTCCCACCGCGAACAACTCTTCCACCAGCGAGCGGGGGGCCTTGGCGGCGTACCCAAGTGCGGTCTGTTCGTCGATCAATTGCGGTATGAGGTCCTGTGAACCGGCGAAGCCGGCGCCAAGCGGATGTTCGGCGCCGTGCCGTGCCCATGCTTCACCGTCGCAGTTAAGGGTGAATACTTTCGCGATATCGGACTCCACGACTTCGTCGACCTCGTCGCGAGACCGCCCGGTGACGATGAAACGGATCAACGCGGGCGTGATGTCCATCGGGTCACGCCCGGCG
>DATMMZ010000227.1:0-16459 GCA_035569455.1 Mycobacterium sp.
GCCGTCGTAGAAGGGCCACCGCTACCCGGTCGAGATCATCAACCACCGCGTGTGGGGCTACGTCAGGTTCCCGCTCAGCTTCGGTGAGGTCGAGGAGCTGATGCTCGTAGGCGGTGTCGCGGTGAGGTAGGAGACGATCCGGCGGTGGTGCGCCAGGTTCGGGCAGGCCTACGCCAACCAGCTGCGCCGGCGGCGCCCGCGCCCCGGCGACAAGTGGCACCTCGAGGAGGTGTTCGTCGGGATCACCGGCAGGCTGCGGTACCTGTGGCGCGCGGTCGACCAGCACGGCAAGGTGCTCGACGTTGTTGTCCAGTCACGCCGAAACGCGGTGGCGGCCAAGCGATTCTTCGGTAAGCTGCTCAAGGGCCTGCGGTAGGTGCCGCGGGTGCTGGTCACCGACAAGCTGGGCAGCTACCGGGTCGCCCACCGCGCGCTCATGTCGTCGGTGGAGCACCGGCGGTCGCGGTATCTGAACAACCGCGCCGAGAACTCTCATCAGCGCACCCGAGAACGCGAACGGGCGATGAAACGGTTTAAATCGTCGCGGCATGCGCAACGGTTCTTGTCCGCCTTCAGCGGCATCTCGGCACACTTGCGGCCGCGACGGCATCTGCTCAGCGCGACCCAATGGCGAACCGAGATGGCCGACCGCTTCGCGGTCTGGCGTCAGGTCACCGCGCCCGACGCTGCCGCCTGAAATGTGAACGACCCAACGGTGTTCCGTCGCGACTGCTTCAACACTCACTGCGGCACTACACTTTTCAATCACCATGACAGTGCCTGCAGAACTCTGTCATACCGATGGACCGGGTACCAACCGCCACCCCCGACGAGCCGCTGACGACTCTGCTCGCTCGGCTAACGCCGCATACCGGCGACCGTGTGCTCGTCGTAAATGGCGGTCATGTAGTAGGTATCGTCACTGCACGCGATATCACTCGACTGATCGACGTGCGCAGGCTCGCCGTCCGCCCCTGAGCTATCGGCGGAGCGGACTGCCGCTGATTCCGGTCGGCTGAGTGGGGGCGTTCCAGCCGATGCACGTCAGATAGAGATCGACTAGTGCCAACACGAAGAAGCCGAGGCGCACAAGCACATAGGCACTCGGGCCAACGAGGATGTTGCCGGCCAAACGCCCACAAGTGGCGCTAACTACCGCGGACCACGATCACTGGAACTGTTGCCGTTTGAGCCACAGCGGAGCTGACCGACCCCAAAAGCATGCTCGGAAACCCCCCGCGCCCACGGCTACCGACGACCACCAGCTGGGCACGTTCAGACTCCTTAACCAGCCACCGGGAAGGCTGATCGCAGAACAGCAATCGCTCGATAAGCACATCTGGATACTGCTCTTGCCAGCCGGCGAGACGTTCGGCGAGGATCTCTTGCGCTTTACGCTCGCTGTCCCGCCAGTCCATTCCGAGCATCGGAAACACCCCTACGTCGCTCCACGCGTGCAACGCCACCAGACCAACCCCTCGGCGGGAGGCTTCATCAAAGGCCAGGGCGGTCGCCGCTTCCGAGGCTAGCGATCCGTCGATGCCCAGCAGCACAGGCGCAGTGGAGGCAGGAGCCGCGCTCCCATCGCAATGAATAACCGCGACCGGGCAGTGGGCATGGTGCATCAATGCCGTAGTGACCGAGCCGAGCAGCAGGCGGCCCAACGCACCCAGTCCCCGGCTGCCGGCGACGATCATCCAAGCACCCTTGGAAGCATCAATCAGTGTCGGAACAACGCTGGAATACACCATCTCGGTGTGTATTTCAGGCGGCTCAGACTCACCCAGGTTAGCGCTAAGTGTCTTGCGGGCCTGATCAATAACGTGCTGTCCATTTTCCCTCTGCCACCCGGGTATGTCCAGTTGAAGCACCGACCAGTCGACTATCACCGGGGGAACAGAGTGCATCAGCGTGATAGGCAGCTGGCGCATGATGGTCTCGCGGGTTGCCCAGGCTACGGCATCGTCAGAAGCCGCCGATCCATCGACGCAAACCAATATTCCGTATTTTTCTGTGGTTCCAGACATTTCGAACTCCTTGCTGCTAAATCTCGATGGCGACCGTTGACTCGTCCCTCAGGCACCCAACTCGGAAGCTGTGCCCGTCCGACGAGCTGACACCAACATGTGGCAGCGCCAGGCGGAGCGAGGTGCGAACATCGTCGGCCGCGCCGTCCGCAACGGTGGTGAACGTGAACGGCCGATCACTGCCGTTGACGGTCACGCTTAGACCCAGATAGGTGGGCACCGCCGCTCGGGCGTCGACGCCCAATTGGTGCAGACTGTGCAGCACATCGGCGCCGGGCTCATCCAGGGCGGCGGTGAGGATGCCCAAATCGGCGGCCAGGGCCGCACCGATCTTCATGAGGGGACTGCTCCGCTGGGCGCTCCCGAGCGCGGATCGAGCCTGCCGGTGCCGAACAGGCGAGTCGCCTGCACGGTGGGGAACACGCGACGCGAGCCAGGACCCGTCGCGTTGACTGTCTCCCCACCCTCCAACCTACGCGCGTCACACCGTGCAGCGATAGTTCGGCCGTGGGTCGCGTCGGCCGGGGCGATCCCGGGCCGCTGCGCGGCAATCTCGGCCAGCCGGGTCGGGTGCGACGGACGATGGTCGGTCATCCGGGAACAGTCCGGATTGCCACTCAATGAATTTCCAATGCCCGTCGACGTGCTGTGGTTCCGCCTTCCGCGTGCCGAACCTGCCCCCGAAACTCTCGGATATCTCGGCGAAGGCCAGATAGTCATCGCGATCAACCGTGGCGAGTACTGGCAGTGCGGCACGATCATCGACAAGGGCAGCTTCGAACGGATGAAAGCCGAGGGGCTACCGGCATTCCGGTCCAGGGTTGCCGCGGCAGCCCCATTCCTGACCACGGGACTGACGGCGCTGACCGACTGGGACCAAGTCAAACTGCTGTCGGTACGTGCCAACCGGTTGCGGAAGTGGTGGCTACCAGGCTTGTTGTGTGTCGGCGACGCCGCACACGCGATGTCCCCGGTCGGCGGAATCGGCGTCAATTACGCCATCGCCGACGCAGTAGCCGCCGCCAACTCGCTTGCCGCACCGTTGAAAAACGGCCGGGTAGGTGACGACGACCTATGTGCGGTGCAGAAGCGCCGACAGGCCCCGACAAAGATAGCGCAGTGGCTGCAGCGTGCGCAGACCGCGAACTCGCCAGAATGAGCCAGTCAGACCCACCCCGGTGGATTTTCCGGCTACTGAGCCACTCCCCGCCCGTCAAACGGCTACTGGGCCGCACGGTAGGGCTAGGTTTTCGCCGCGAACACGTCCACACCGTCGAGCAGGGTTAGATGCGAATCTCGCCCTCCGCCGCCCGCAAACCGATATCGCGTCGGAAATGACTACCAGGCAACCGGATTGAACGCAGAATGTCGTAAGCGTGCGTGCGCGCGGCCGACAGGTCGGCGCCGGTGCCCACCACCGACAGCACCCGGCCGCCCGACGAGACGATCGTGCCGTCGTCGCGCCGCGCCGTCCCGGCGTGCAGTACCCCCTCGGCTTCGGAGCCAACAACGACGTCTCCAACTCGTGGGCGTCCCGGATAGTTTTCGGCCGCCAGCACCACCGTCACCGCGACACCGTCACGCCAGCGCACCTCGCCGAAGTCGGACAGCTTACCGGTACCTGCCGCGTACAGTAGCTGCCCCAGCGGCGAATCCAGCAGGGCCAGCACGGCCTGCGTTTCCGGATCGCCGAAGCGGCAGTTGAATTCGACGACCGCCGGCCCGTTCGCGGTGATCGCGAGTCCGACATACAGTAAGCCGCAGAACGGACTACCGCGCCGAACCAGTTCGGCCGCAACGGGTTCGACGATCCCGCTGACCACCTTCCGGTAGACGTCGTCGGGAAGCCACGGCAGCGGCGCATAGGCGCCCATGCCGCCGGTGTTAGGCCCGGTGTCGCCCTCGCCTACCCTCTTGAAGTCCTGAGCCGGCAGCAGCGGAAGCACGGTTCGGCCGTCGACGACGCAGAACAGCGATACCTCCGGGCCGTCCAGGAAGGATTCCAGCAGCACCGGGTGCCCGGCCTCGAGCAGTCCGGCGGCATGCGCGCGCGCGGCATCGCGGTCCGGCGTCACCACCACGCCCTTACCGGCGGCCAGTTGATCGTCTTTCACCACCCACGCCGGGTCACCGGCGTTCGGCCCGAACCGGTCCAGCGCAGCATCCAAATTCGCTGGGTTGTCGATGATTTCGCTCGCCGCGGTACGCACGCCGGCGGCCGCCATGACCTCCTTGGCGAATGCCTTGGAACCTTCGATCCGGGCAGCGTCCTTGCTGGGCCCGAAGCAGGCGATTCCGGCGGCGCGTACCGCGTCGGCCACCCCAAGCACCAGCGGCACCTCGGGACCGATGACCACCATGTCGGCCCGGACATCGCGAGCCAGGGCGACGACGTCGTCGCCGGAGGCGATGTCGACGTCGTGCTGCTCGGCCAGCCGGGCGGTGCCGGCGTTGCCGGGAGCGATGATTAGCCCCGTGACCTGTGGGTCTCTGCGGAGAGCCAGCAGCAGGGCATGTTCACGGGCACCGGAACCGATTACCAGGACGCGCACGACACGCCACTCTAGCGGGCCGGTGGGGCAGGCAGCGGGCGGTCGACGTCTCCAACCGCAATAGGTGTTACTCGGGGACGGTACCGGTGTGCATCTTCACCGCGTCGTTGACGTTGGCTTTCTTGTCATTGGCGGCGCCCTCAGCAGCAGCCTTCTTGCGTTTGGCCGTTATTCGCTTAATCACGCCGTCCAGCTTCGAGCCCAGCGGGAAGCCGACATAGTGCGTCAGGAAGATCGCCATCTCGCGCAGTTCTTCTCTGGTCAACTCCTCGTTCTGCAGGACGGCGTTGACCTGAACCTCCAGGAGCTCCTCCTGGTTCAGTGTGGTCAGCACTGCGATCAGCATCATCCGCCGGTCGCGCATCGACAGACCCGGCCGCGTCCAGATTCGGCCGAACAGATGCTCAACGGTCAACGCGAAGAACTCGCCGGGCACGTCCGGCATCTCCCACGCGTAGACTTCGTTCATTTTTGCCAGGCCCTTGCGGCGCAGTTCGTCCATGTTCACTCCTCCGTGGTCGACGCCGTCTGCGGCACGCCGAGGCCCTCCGCCAGCCGTTCGAGCGCGACCTCCGCTAAGGGCAGTTCTACTGATACCGCCTGGCCTAGTGTCAGCGCCAAGCTCAGATCCTTCTCGCCCAGTATGCGCGCATGCAAGAACGGCTGATAGAGGAAGCTGTCCGGTGGAATAGGTTTCATGTCATCGCGGTACATGATCGAGCCGGCGCCACCCGTGATGGCGTCGGTGTGACGCACCACTTGCCCGAGATCTTGCAGATTTAGGCCGCACTTTTCGGCCAACTTCGATGCTTCACATGCCGCGGCGAAGGAAATGTAGTGCAACATGTTGCGGGCCAGCTTCATCCGCGTTCCGGCGCCCGGTCGACCCGCGTGGATCACAAGGGAAGCCCACAGCGAGAACGGCCTCTCGACTATTGCGAACGCCTCGTCGGTGGCACCAACCATTGTCGCCAGCTCGCCTTTCTTGGCGGCTCGTCCACCACCGCTGACAGGGGCATCGACGATGTAAATACCTTGTGGTTCAAGCTCTTTAGCCAACTCGGCCGCAGTAGTGTCGCTGATCGTGGAGTGAATCGCGACCACGGTGCCGGGCTTAGCTTTCTGGACCAGTGCGCCGACCACCTCGCGCACCTGTTCGTCGTCGAGGACGGTGATGCTGATGATGTCGGCATCCGCGACGTCGGCGACGCTGTCGGCCAGCTGTGCGCCGTCCTCAGCGAACGGCGTCATCACCTCGGTGCGGATGTCGAATACGATGAGACCGCCCGGCCAGTCGACCAGGCGCTTAGCCATCGGCGCGCCCATCTTGCCGAGGCCGATATATCCCAGCTTGAGATGATTTTCGGACACGCGTTACTCCTCTATGATCGGATGATCTGTCCGCCGTCGACGTTGAAGATCTGGCCGGTCACCCAGGAGGCCTGATCGCTCAACAGGAACAGGCACATGCCCACCAGATCCTCGGGCGTGCCCATCCTAGACAGCGGGATCTGCTTGACCATATCCGTGACGAGCTCGCCCGGGGTGACGGTTCTGGTGGCCTCGGTGTCGATCGGCCCGGGCGCGATCGCGTTGATCCGGATCTTCATTCCGCCCAGCTCACGGGAAAGCTGCTGGGTCAACCCATTAACGCCGACTTTGGCCAGTCCGTAGAAGTTCGAGTACAGCCATGCCGCGGTCGACGACTGGTTGACGATCGCGCCGCCGCCCCGTTTGGCCATCTTCTTGTACACCGCACGGGTACACACCAGCGCCCCGTCGTGGTTGACGCTCATGAACTTCTTGTAGTAGTCCAGCGGCACGGTCAGCAGCAGGTCGAGTTTCATGTCGCCGTAGATCGCGGCGTTGTTGACCAGGTAGTCGATGCCGCCGAATTCGCCGACGGCGCGGTCGGCCATGGCCTTGGCCGAATCCTCGTCGGAAACGTCAACGGGCACAGCGATTGCGGCGCCGCCGTCGGCGACGATCTGCTTGGCTACCCCCTCGGCGCCATCGAGATTGAGGTCGGCGACGACCACCGACGCACCTTCGCGGGCCAAGGCTTCGGCGTACGCCTGCCCGATGCCCCGGGCAGCCCCGGTGACGATGGCTACCTTACTTTCGAACTGTCCCACACCCTGCTCCTCTGACTCCGCTAATTTGCTGCCGTGGCAATGAGTTTGGCTTCCAGGTACTCCTCAAAGCCGAGGAGCCCCATTTCCCGGCCGTTTCCGGATTGCTTGTACCCGCCGAACGGCGCGTCGGCGGAATACCAAACACCACCGTTCACGTTGACGGTGCCCACCCGCAGCCGCGACGCGACCCGCGCCGCCCTTCCCGGGTCGGCGCCGAACACCGTGCCCGACAAGCCGTATAGCGAATCGTTGGCGACGCGCACCGCGTCGTCGTCGCCGTCGTGCGGAATCATCGTGAGCACCGGCCCGAAGATCTCCTCCCGGGCGGGCCGGGCGTCGTTGCTCAGACCCGCGATCACGGTGGGCTCGATGAAGAAGCCGGCCTTCCTGTCCGCCGGCCGGCCGCCGCCGCACGCGAACGTCCCGCCTTCGGCGATCGCCAGGTCGAGATAGCCCTGCACCCGATCCCGCTGCCGCGCCGAAATCAGCGGCCCGCAAACGGTTCCGGGTTGGGTGGGATCGCCGGGCTTGATCGAGCCCATGGTGCCGGCCGCGATGGAGACGGCTTCGTCGTAGCGGGCCCGTGGCACCAGCAGCCGGGTCGTGATCGCGCAGCCCTGACCCGCGTGCATGGACGCGGTGAACGCCGAAACCGAGCACGCCTCAGCCAGATCGGCGTCGTCGAGCACGACGAACGCCGACTTGCCACCCAGCTCCAAGAACACCTTCTTGATCGTGGCGGCGGCGTCGGTCATCACGCTACGGCCGGTGGCCGTCGAGCCGGTAAACGAAACCATGTCTACCCGAGGGTCTTTGGCCAACAGTGCCCCCAGGCCGTGGTCGCTGGAGGTGACGATGTTGACGACACCGGGCGGAAAGTCGGTGTGATCGGCGATGATTTCCCCGAGCACCGCCGCACACCACGGCGTGTCCGGCGCGGGCTTTAACACCACGGTGTTACCCGCGGCCAGCGCGGGCCCCAGCTTGGCCAGGTTGATCTGGTGCGGGAAGTTCCACGGGGTGATGGCGCCGACGACGCCGACCGCTTCCCGCGCGATGGTGCGCCGGGTGGGAATTCCCATCGGCGACGCCTCACGGAGATCCTGGTTCCACACGTACGACTCGGCCGTGTCGGCCGCGAAGCTCAGGTCACCGACGGGGCCCTCCAGCTGCGCGCCGGCGGTGAGCATCCGCGGCGCGCCGACCTCGCTGATGGTGATCTCGCGCAGCTCTTCGAGGTGTTCTCGCATTGCATCGCGCAGCTGCCGCACGCATCCCACTCGCAGCTCGGTGTTGCGGGACCAGTCTGTCTCGTCGAAGGCCCGCCGCGCGGCATCGATGGCGCGGCTCATGTCGTCGGCGTCAGCGTCGGCGGCGACTCCCAGCACTTCCTCGGTCGCCGGATTGATCGTCGGGAACGTGCCCGCGCTACCGGGGCACGGTTTGCCGTCGATGAACAGTGCGCTAACGCCGTCGGCCAACAACGCCATCTCTCGCTCCAATCGAGTGGACACTTGTCCGATATTGCCCTCTCGAACCATAGCCGCCGGGTTGTCGAGGGTGCAAGAGCCGATCTCGATAGCCGCCCCGGGGTGCACGTTTAACTGCGTATTTGCTAACCGGGCTTGCTTCGTGTCGCGCCCATCCGATAGTTTGGACATGTGTCCAGCGATGCACTGGTTGCGATCACTCAGGCCGAACGCCAGACCGGACAAGCGCCGCGGAACCGCCGCCAGGAGGAGACATTCCGCAAGGTGCTCGCCGCCGGCATGGAAACCCTGCGAGAAAAGTCATACGCCGAGTTGACGGTGCGTGCCGTGGCAGCCCGCGCGAAAGTGGCCCCGGCTACCGCCTACACCTACTTCTCGTCAAAGAACCACCTGATCGCCGAGGTCTACCTCGACCTGGTCCGGCACGTCCCCTACTTCACCGACGTCAACGACCCCATGCCCACCCGGGTGGACAATGCGCTGCGGCACCTGGCCCTGGTGGTCGCCGATGAACCCGAGGTTGGCGCTGCGTGTACGACGGCGTTGCTCGGTGGCGGCGCCGACCCTGCGGTGCGCGCCGCACGCGACCGCATCGGTGCGGAGATCCACCGCCGAATCACATCGGCCATCGGGCCCGGCGCGCACCCCGGAACCGTGTCCGCCCTCGAGATGGCGTTCTTCGGCGCGCTGGTGCAGGCCGCCAGCGGGCAGTTCACGTATCGCGAGATCGCCGACCGGTTGGCCGACGTGGTGCGGCTCCTCCTGGCCGGTGCCGGAGAGACCGGAGAGACTCAAGAGATGGGCCCCAAGCGATGACCGTGCACGTTGGCGACCACGAATTGGTCCTTGATCCTTACGATTACGACTTCCACGAAGATCCGTACCCGTACTACAGGCGGCTGCGCGAGGAAGCCCCGCTGTACCACAACGAGGAACTGGGCTTCTGGGCCGTGTCGCGGCACGGCGACGTGCATCAGGGGTTCCGCAACAGCACCACGCTGTCCAACCGCGACGGCGTCTCACTGGACCCGGCGTCGCGGGGACCCCATGCCGCCAAGACCATGTCGTTTCTGGCGATGGACGATCCGGGGCACTTGCGCCTGCGCACTCTGGTGTCAAAAGGGTTCACGCCCAGACGGATTCGCGAACTCGAGCCGCGTATCACCGAGATCGCTCACCAGCACCTCGACGCCATGCTGGAGAAGGCAGCCGGCGGAACAGTCGACTACGTCGACGAGTTTGCCGGCAAGCTGCCCATGGACGTCATCTCCGAGCTGATGGGGGTCCCCGAGCCGGATCGGGCCCAGGTGCGCGCCTGGGCGGACGGCGTCATGCATCGCGAGGAAGGCGTCACCGATGTACCGGCCTCGGCGGTCAAGGCGTCGATCAACCTCATCGTCTACTACCAGCAGATGATCGCCGAGCGCCGCAAGAGCCCGAGGGAGGATCTGACCTCGGCGTTGCTGGGGGCCGAGATCGACGGCGACCGGCTCGCCGACGACGAAGTCCTCGGGTTCATGTTCCTGATGGTGATCGCCGGCAACGAGACCACCACCAAACTCCTTGCCAACGCGGCGTTCTGGGGCCATAAGAACCCGGACCAACTGACCCCGGTCTACGCCGACCTGTCGCGGATTCCGCTGTGGGTCGAGGAAACATTGCGCTACGACACGTCCAGCCAGATTTTGGCCCGCACCGTGTCCGGAGAGCTCAACCTCTACGACACCACCATTCCCGAGGGCGACGTCCTGCTGCTGCTACCCGGCTCAGCCCACCGCGACGAGCGGGTGTTCGACAACCCGGACGACTACCTGATCGGGCGCGAAATCGGGCCAAAATTATTGAGTTTCGGTAGCGGCGCGCACTTCTGCCTGGGCGCGCATCTGGCCCGGATGGAGGCTCAGGTGGCGCTCACCGAACTGTTCAAACGAATCCGCGGCTACCAGGTCGACGAGGCTAACTCGGTGCGGGTGCACTCCAGCAACGTCCGCGGGTTCGCCTACCTACCGATCACCGTGGAGGTTTGCTAAATGCCACGCTTCGAACCACATCCGGCCCGCAGACCCGCGATCGTCGCCGGTGCGTCGTCGGGCATCGGAGCGGCCACCGCGGTCGAGCTTGCCGCCCATGGCTTTCCGGTGGCGCTGGGCGCCCGCCGCGTCGAGAAGTGCGAGGAGATCGTCGACAAGATCCGCGCCGACGGGGGTGAGGCCATTGCGCTGCACCTCGACGTCACCGACCCCGACTCGGTCAAGGGGTTCGTCCACCAGGCCGCCGAGCAGCTCGGCAACATCGAGGTTCTCGTCACCGGCGCGGGCGATACCTATTTCGGGAAACTGCACGAAATCGACACCGAGACTTTCGAATCGCAGGTTCAGATCCATCTGATCGGGGCGAACCGGCTGGCCACAGCAGTGCTTCCAGGCATGATCGAGCGTCAGCGCGGGGACCTGATCTTCGTCGGTTCCGATGTCGCGCTTCGCCAGCGTCCGCACATGGGCGCCTACGGTGCGGCCAAGGCGGGACTGGTGGCGATGGTCACCAACCTGCAGATGGAACTCGAGGGCACTGGTGTGCGCGCGTCGATCGTGCACCCGGGCCCGACAATGACCGGAATGGGCTGGAGCCTGCCCGTCGAGTCGATCGGCCCGGCGCTGGAGGACTGGGCCAAGTGGGGTCAGGCGCGCCACAACTACTTTCTGCGGGCATCCGACCTGGCCCGGGCGATCACGTTCGTCGCTGAGACGCCCAGGGGAGGCTTCGTGGTCAATATCGAGCTTCAGCCGGAGGCGCCCTTGGCCGCGACAAAAGACCGGCAGCAACTCAAAGTTGATGAGAAAGCGTTGGATTCATGACGACAGCGATCGTGCCGCGGGTCTCCGGCGGCGAGGAAGAACACGGGCATCTCGAGGAATTCCGGACCGATCCCATCGGCCTGATGCGGCGGACCCGCGACGAGTGCGGCGACGTGGGCATGTTCCAGTTGGCGGACAAGCACGTCATCTTTCTGTCCGGCGCCGGCGCGAACGAGTTCTTCTTCCGTTCCGCTGACGAGGATCTCGACCAGGCCGAGGCCTACCCCTTCATGACGCCGATCTTCGGCAAGGGCGTGGTGTTCGATGCCAGCCCGGAGCGACGCAAGGAGATGCTGCACAACTCGGCACTGCGCGGCGAGCAGATGAAGGGCCACGCGGCCACCATCGAAGGCGAAGTGAAGCGGATGGTCGCCAACTGGGGCGACGAAGGCGAGATCGACCTCCTCGACTTCTTCGCCGAGTTGACCATTTACACCTCGACGGCCTGCCTCATCGGCCTGAAATTCCGCAACCAGCTGGATTCCCGTTTCGCGCATTACTACCACGAGTTGGAGCGCGGCACCGACCCGCTGTGCTACGTCGACCCGTACCTGCCGATCGAGAGCTTCCAGCGCCGCGACCAGGCCCGCAAGGATCTGGTGGCGCTGGTGCAGGACATCATGAGCCAGCGAATCGCCAACCCGCCCAAGGACAAGGGCGACCGCGACATGCTCGATGTGCTGGTATCGATCCGCGACGATGAGGCCAATCCACGGTTCTCCGCCGACGAGGTCACCGGGATGTTCATCTCGCTGATGTTCGCCGGGCACCACACCAGTTCCGGGACGTCGGCCTGGACGATGATCGAGCTCATCCGCCACCCCGAGGTCTACGCCGAAGTGCTCGCCGAACTCGAGGAGCTCTACGCCGACGGCCAGGAGGTGAGTTTCCATGCGCTGCGCCAGATTCCGAAGTTGGACAACGTGGTCAAGGAGACGCTGCGACTGCATCCGCCGCTAATCATCCTGATGCGGGTAGCCAAGGGCGAGTTCGAGGTCGAGGGCTTTCCCATCCACAACGGTGACTTCGTCGCGGCCTCGCCTGCGATCTCGAACCGAATTCCCGAAGACTTTCCCGACCCCGACACGTTCAACCCTGACCGCTACAACAAGCCCGAGCAGGCAGACGTCGCCAACCGGTGGACCTGGATCCCCTTCGGCGCGGGCCGACACCGTTGTGTAGGGGCCGCGTTCGCGACCATGCAGATCAAAGCGATCTTCTCGGTCCTGTTGCGCGAGTACGAGTTCGAGATGGCCCAGCCCGCCGATAGCTACCACAACGACCATTCCAAGATGGTCGTGCAGCTGGCCCGGCCAGCCAGAGCGCGCTACCGGAAACGCAGTGCGTAAGGAGTAAAGGCGCATGGGCTCATTCAGGATCGAAGCGGATCTGGATTTGTGCCAGGGCCATGCCATGTGCGAACTGGAGGCACCGGACTACTTCCGCGTGCCCAAGCGGGGCAAGGTCGAGGTCATCGACTCCGAACCGCCAGGAGACGCCCGCGACGAGGTCGAGCGGGCCGTCGAATCATGTCCTACCCGAGCACTATTCATCAAAGAGAAAGAAGACTGAGGAAAATGTCATCCAAGGCGTCATTCACGCGATCAGAGCTCGACGAGTGGGTGCAGTCCTGGCTTCAGGCCAATAAGGACTGCGAAAAGGCGGGCGACTGGAAGCCGCTGGCGGACTTCTACGCCCCCGAGGCAACGTATGGCTGGAACATCGGACCCAAGGAAGACGTGATGTGCGTCGGGATCGACGAGATCCGCGACGTCGCGCTCGGCCTGGAAATGGAGGGTCTCGAGAACTGGCAGTACCCGTATCAGAAGGTGATCATCGACGACCAGCAGGGTGAGATCGTCGGTTTCTGGAAACAGATCGTTAGGGACGGGGACGGCGGCCAGCAGGAGATCTATGGGATCGGCGGCAGCTGGTTCCGGCTCAACGCGGACAAGCTCATCGAGTGGCAACGAGACTTCTTCGACTTCGGTCACGTTCAGGCGCTGTACCTGGACCTCATGAAGGCCGGCAAGCTATCCAAAGGCATGCAGAAGCGCATTGAGCGCAGCCTCGCCGGCGAGAAGCTGCCCGGCTATTACCCGCTCGGAAAGGCACCGGTTCCAATCTGGTGAGTCGGTCGGACCCAGCCAACCAAGCACTTGTTTTGTCGCACGCGCTATGCTGACGCGACAGCAGTGCCCTGTGGCACTCGCCACCATCGCTGCCAGGCATGATGGGGTCAGGCAGTTCTCATATTTCAAAGGTGAAATGGGGTCAGGTCCAACGTGAAGACAAAAGGCGCACTGATCTGGGAGTTCAACCAGCCGTGGTCCATCGAGGAGATTGAAATCGGCGACCCCGTTAAGGACGAGGTCAAGATCCAGATGGAAGCGGCGGGCATGTGCCACTCCGATCATCACCTGGTCACCGGCGGGATCCCAATGGCGGGCTTCCCTGTGCTCGGTGGGCACGAGGGCGCGGGCATTGTCACCGAAGTCGGACCTGGCGTGGAAGATATCGCCCCGGGCGACCATGTGGTCTTGTCGTTCATCCCGTCCTGCGGGACTTGTCAGACATGTCAGGCGGGCATGCGCAACCTGTGCGATCTGGGCGCCGGACTGCTGGGCGGCGCTGCGCTAAGCGACGGCACGTTCCGCATCCAGGCCCGCGGCCAGCACGTCTTTCCGATGACGCTGCTGGGCACGTTCGCGCCGTACATGGTGGTGCACCGCAGCTCGGTAGTGAAGATCGACCCCTCGATCCCGTTCGAGGTCGCCTGCCTGGTCGGCTGCGGCGTCACCACCGGCTACGGTTCCGCGGTCCGCACCGCCGACATCCGGCCGGGTAACGACGTCGCCATCGTCGGTGTCGGCGGCGTCGGCATGTCGGCGCTGCAGGGTGCCGCCAACGCCGGCGCCCGCTATATCTTCGCGATCGACCCGTCGGAATGGAAGCGCGATCAGGCCCTGAAATTCGGCGCCACCCACGTCTACCCCGACATCAACGCCGCACTGATGGGCATCGCCGAAGTCACCTACGGTCTGATGGCCCACAAGGTGGTGGTCACCGTCGGCGAGCTCAAGGGCGCCGACGTCGACAGCTACATGAACATCACCGCCAAGGGCGGCACCTGCGTGCTGACCGCCATCGGCAGCATGCTGGACACCGAGGTGACCCTGAACCTCGCGTTGTTGACCCTCATGCAAAAGAACCTGCAGGGCACCATCTTCGGCGGCGGCAATCCGCAGTACGACATCCCACAACTGTTGGCGATGTACAAGGCCGGCAAGCTCAACCTCGACGACATGGTCACCACTCAGTACACGCTTGAGCAGATCAACGAGGGTTACCAGGACATGCTGGACGGCAAGAACATTCGCGGCGTAATCCGGTACACCGACGCTGATCGGTAAGCCGATCGGTTACGAGGCGCGTGGTCCTGGGTGACCAGCTTTCGGCAGAACACATGAGAGATGGCATGACCCAAACAGTCCAAACCCCGGCACTGACCGCGTCGCAGTCGTCGTGGCGCTCCTCGCAAGCCCACGACCGGGACGGCTGGCTGGCGCTGATGGCCGACGACGTCGTCATCGAGGACCCGATCGGCAAGTCAGTCACCAACCCCGATGGTGACGGTGTCAAGGGAAAGGAGGCCGCCGGCGCCTTCTTCGACAAGAACATCGCGCCCATTCGGCTGACCATCACCTGCGAGGAGACCTTCCCGTCGAGCTCGCCCGACGAGATCGCTCATATCCTGGTGCTGCAGTTCAAGTTTGAGGGTGGTTTCACCAGCGAGGTCCGCGGGGTGTTCACCTATCGCGTCAATGACGCCGGGCTGATCACCAACATGCGCGGGTATTGGAACCTCGACGTCATGAAATTCGGCAAAGAGGAATCAGCCGAGTCATAGACCCAGGCCGATACGCCCGAGCCCGGTGATGTTGCCCTGCATGATCTTGTTGTCCATCAGGACCATGGTGGGGGTTTCGAGCGGGTCGCTGAGGATGGTCGCCGATTTCGGTTGCCGCAGCAAGAGTCCCCCCGAGTTGGGGTCGACGACGCCGTAGGCGAAGAGGTCCAGCGGTGTGGTTTTGTCGGGTCCGATCCTGGTGATGGTGTAGATCAGGCTGTCCGCGATGGACAGGTGCGGCAACGCCGCGCTGCGAACCTTGTTCTCCCACACGGTATGACAGCCGGGGCTATCGACGTCGACCCTGGTCATCCCGCCGACGAACGGCGCCGTCGGCGGCATGGCCGGAGGGGCGCCCGCCGGAACCGTCGGGTACGGGTAGCCGTAGGTGCTGGTAACGAACACCGAGTTCCCGATGCCGATCGGTGCGTTCTCGCTGCCTGGCCCGCCCTCGGTCAAAACCGTTTGCTCGCACATCAATTGGCCCGTGCCGGACTGGTAGACCAGCACGTGCACCTGAGGGCTGGCGTTGTCGACGATGGTCAGATAATCGGCCCCGGTGATCGGGCCGAAATAGACGGGGGTGGAGCCGGTGCCCCAGCTCAGTTGTCCGGGCTTGCGGCTGGGGCCGCGGTCATAGGCTGCGCGCCAAAGGATTTGCGGGTTGCCGGCGCCGTCGAGGTTGAGTTCGTAGAGGGCAAACGTGGTGGCGACCGTGACGCGACCGCTTGGCGCCGACGAGATGCTGTTCGCTATTTGCTCACCCTCGGGCAGCTGCAGGCTGGCGACGCCGCCGCCCAGCTTGACCACCCCCACCACGCCGTTGCCGGTAGCGAACCAGACGTTGCCCGCATAGTCGGGGACCAGGCCGATGGAGCTGTCGCCGGACGGTATCACGCTGGACAGGTCGGTGGACTCGGTGACGGTCAGTTTCCAACGCCCCAGCGGCCCGTCCTTGCCATGGGTGATGCGCAGCAGGTGGTTGCTTCCGTCGATCATCACCACTCGGTTCTCGTTGTCCAGGTAGGCGTAGACACCGCCGAGCAGGCTGCCCTTGGCTACCTTCACGCTGGCTAGCGGGACGACGCGCGGGGCGATGCCGCTGGGATCGATCAGGTAGATGGCCGGCGTCTGATTGACGTCGGTGGTGCAGAGGGCCAGCACCAGGGTGTCGGTGCCCTGCATGATCGTCGGGCAGGCCGCCAACAGCGGGTATGCGACGATCGCCGCCGGATGGTCGCCGGGCCCGGGAAGCGGCCCCGCATCCGATGATTCAGCGTCGTTGTGCAGGGACGCGAGGCCCCGCGGCGCCATGAATGGGTTGGGCGCCGCCAACGGCCCGAACGCGGCCGCCGCCCTCGCGTGCGTGGGCAATAGGGTCGCAGCGCACGCGATCAGTACTGCCAACAGTGCAGCAGGAAGGCGCACGTGAGACCCCTCCCGTGAATTGGGTCATCGTGGATTGTGGCGGGTTCGTAGAACGACATGGC
>DATMMZ010000228.1:0-38585 GCA_035569455.1 Mycobacterium sp.
AAGATGATCGGGTTGTCCGGCGTCGGGGCGATGATCTCGCCGACGGCGTCACACACCTGCTTGGCGTACTCCAGCTCGGTGCCGGTGTAGGACTCCGGCGAATACTCGAACCGCCACCGTGTTCCGGGATACTTGGCGGCCTCCTCGACGCACTTGCGGGCGCCGTCGGTCGCGATGGCCTGCACCGCGGCCCGGTCGGCACGAAAGACGACGCGGCGCTGCAGAATTGACGTCGAGTTGTAGAAGTGCACGATGGCCCGCGAGGCGCCTTCACATGCCTCGAACGTGCGCTCGATCAGTTCCGGTCGGCACTGCGTCAGCACCTGGATGGTGACGTCGTCGGGAATGGCGCCGTCGGTGATGATCTCGCGGACGAAGTCGAAGTCGGTCTGGCTGGCCGCCGGGAAGCCGACCTCGATCTCCTTGTAGCCCATGCGGACCAGCAGGTCGAACATGCGGCGCTTGCGGGCCGGGCTCATCGGGTCGATCAGCGCCTGGTTGCCGTCGCGCAGATCGACCGCGCACCACAGGGGAGCGCGGCTGATGACACGGTCGGGCCAGGTGCGATCGGCGAGCCGGATGGGCTCGACTTCTTCGGCGAATGGTCGGTACCGATTGACCGGCATCGACGAACCCCGCTGGGGATTCCAGGCGGGCTGGTCGGGCGCGGGTGGGCCCACGGGTTTGGCGACGGTACGCGCGGATCTGTAGGCGTCGGGTGAATCAGAATTAGTCACGGTAGTTACTCCGGGAATGTCAGAAGGGACCTCAGACCGGCGCATCGCGAACGCCCGCGACGGGAAGCCGGTCTGGATCAGACCCCGTCGCGGCGTCCGAGGAGGAGCACCCGCTGCACGTTCTGAACTCTACCGCGATCGGCCTTTCGAACAAAAAGCGCCCATTCAGGATCAGAACGGTGGTGATTCCTCGTCGTTGTCGGGTGTGCGGGCCCGGCGTAGCTCATGCTCTCGGTCCGCTGGGCGGTGCGGGCGGTGTGGTTTTGGCGGCGTTCGGTGGCGATGCTGTCGGCGCGGTTTGGGCGCGGGTGCGGCGGCGTTTGGGCATCATCGCGGTGCGCTCGGCGCAGGAGTCGGGTGGTGGGTCGGCTTCGGGCGCCGGGATCCCCCGGTGGACAGGCACAGGCTGGAGAACAGCAGCGCGCTGCCCGGGGGGTGACGTAGGTGTGACCGGCGGGCGAGGTCAGGATCAGTGTCCCGTCGGGCAGCCGCTTCTCGCCCCATCCCCAAAACGTTTTCACCAGGTGGTGGTACCGATTAGTCGAACTACCGTTTAGCGATGACGGCCGGTGACCGTCACCCGGCCGGCGGTCCGACGCCCAGTGGCCGGCAGACATTGGTCGTCGGGTCCCACCACTGCCCGGGATCGCAAGCCAGAGGCTGCGGCCCGACGCCGAGCGGCCGGCAGATGTTGCCGCTCGGGTCCCACCACTGCCCGGGCTCGCAGGCCAGCGGTTGAGGTCCGACGCCCAGTGGCAAGCAGGCCTTGCTGAACGGCTCCCAATACTGCCCGGGCTCGCACGCCGAGCTCACCGCCGGCGTCCCGATCGCCGTGACTGCCATCGCGGCTGCCGCCAGCATGACGACTGCCGCCAACCTGCCCACCAGATTTCGCATCGCAGATCTCTTGGAAAGCATGCAAAGGGATGCTAGAGGCATGGCGACGCCTCCCGCAGGTATTGCCGATAGTGGCAACGACTGCGCTAAGTACAGTTAAAGAGGACGCCCGTGAGCCCTGCCTCGACGATCAGCTTCCGCTCCATTGCGAGGACTTGCTTGCGTACCGCGAAGTCGAGTCGCTGCTCCGCATGATCGGCGATGATCCGTTCCTTCGCGGCCGGGTCGGCGAAGTAGCAGATCGCGCCTCTGAGGGTTCGAGCCGACGTAGACTTCAATCCCCGCAGTTTTGGCGGGAGGAGGACCCTTGGCCTGGATGAACAACGAGCGGCTTCACATGTCTCCGGTCCACAAGAGCATGCAGATGAGCGTGGTCCGCGTGGAACCGGGCCTGGCGATCTTGTCGATGCCGCTCACCGAAGATCTGCGTGGGTATTTTGAAGGCAGCGTCCACGGCGGGATGTTGGCCACGTTGGCGGATGCTGCTTCTGCCTCCTGCCTCGACGGTGCCTACGACTTCAATTCTGATTTCCCCGTGACGACAGATATTCACGTCCGTTATTACCGGCAGCCCAAAGGTGGCCCGCTCGTCGCGGAGGCCAAATTAGTGCACGGCGGTAAAAGGTTGCTGAGCACCGACTGTTCGGTCGTTGACGCTGAAGATCGCGTTCTGGTCCGGACGACGGCCACCTTCATGCTGGTTCACAATCCCAGCCCTCTATAGCGCGCGGACGTGGCCGGTGTGTGCGGGGCGCACACCAGGCGCCAAAGCCCGGTCGCCGCCTCCAGCATCGCGAGATTAATTGAGATGCGCAGCCACGTATCCTGTTGTGGACTTACTCCGCAACCAGTGAGCCAATCCCAGGCAGGAAGAGCAACAGTGGCACTCGTCGTGCAGAAGTACGGCGGCTCTTCGGTCGCCGACGCCGACCGGATCCGTCGCGTCGCCGAGCGCATCGTCGAGACCAAAAAGCAGGGAAATGACGTCGTCGTGGTGGTGTCGGCGATGGGCGACACCACAGACGACCTGCTGGACCTGGCTCAGCAGGTATGCCCAGTCCCGCCGCCCCGGGAACTCGACATGCTGCTGACTGCCGGTGAACGCATTTCCAATGCGTTGGTGGCCATGGCAATTGAATCGCTGGGCGCGCACGCCCGGTCGTTCACCGGTTCGCAAGCCGGCGTGATCACCACCGGTACCCACGGCAACGCGAAGATCATCGACGTGACGCCGGGGCGGCTACAAACCGCGCTCGAGGAAGGGCGGATCGTTCTGGTCGCCGGCTTCCAAGGTGTCAGCCAGGACACCCGGGACGTCACCACGTTGGGCCGCGGCGGCTCCGACACCACCGCGGTCGCGTTGGCCGCGGCACTCGGTGCCGACGTCTGTGAGATCTACACCGACGTCGACGGCATCTTCAGCGCGGACCCACGGATCGTGCGCAACGCCCGCAAGCTCGACACGGTCACCTTCGAGGAGATGCTTGAGCTGGCGGCCTGCGGCGCCAAGGTATTGATGCTGCGCTGCGTGGAATACGCCCGCCGCTACGACATGCCGGTGCACGTCCGGTCGTCGTATTCGGACAAAATGGGCACCGTCGTTGTCGGATCGATCAAGGACATACCCATGGAAAGCCCCCTTCTGACCGGTGTCGCACACGACCGCAGCGAGGCCAAGGTGACCATCGTCGGGATCCCCGACATCCCGGGCTACGCGGCCAAGGTGTTCCGGGCCGTCGCCGACGCCGACGTGAACATCGACATGGTGCTGCAGAACGTATCCAAGGTCGAGGACGGCAGGACCGACATCACCTTCACCTGCTCCCGCGACAGCGGCCCCACCGCGGTGGCCAAGCTGGACGCGCTCAAAGACGAGATCGGCTTCACCCAGCTGCTCTATGACGACCACATCGGCAAGGTGTCGCTGATCGGCGCGGGCATGCGCACCCATCCCGGAGTCACGGCGACCTTCTGTGAAGCGCTGGCCGCCGTCGGCGTCAACATCGAGCTGATCTCCACGTCGGAGATCCGCATCTCGGTGCTGTGCCGCGACACCGAACTAGACAAGGCCGTCGTAGCGTTACATGAAGCATTCGGCCTCGGCGGCGAGGAGGAGGCCACCGTGTATGCGGGGACGGGTAGGTAATAGATGGTCGCGATTGGTGTAGTAGGGGCCACCGGTCAGGTAGGCCAGGTGATGCGCGTATTGCTCGAAGAGCGTGACTTCCCGGCGACGACCGTGCGGTTCTTCGCCTCCGCGCGCTCGCAGGGCCGCAAGCTCTCTTTCCGCGGCCAGGAGATCGAAGTCGAGGACGCCGCGACCGCCGACCCGAGCGGCCTGGACATCGCGTTGTTCTCCGCCGGCAGGACGATGTCGCTGGTGCAGGCGCCGCGGTTCGCCGCCGCCGGGGTGACCGTGATCGACAACTCGTCGGCGTGGCGCAAGGACCCCGATGTGCCGTTGGTGGTGTCGGAGGTGAACTTCGCGCGCGATGTCGCCGTCGGGGCCCGGTCTCTCAAGAAAGGCATCATCGCCAACCCGAACTGCACCACCATGGTGGCGATGCCGGTGCTCAAGGTGCTGCACGACGAAGCGCAGCTGGTGCGCATGGTGGCCTCGACCTATCAAGCGGTATCGGGCACCGGCGTGGCCGGGGTGGCGGAGTTGGCCGAGCAGTCACGCGCCGTCGTTGACGACGCCGAGCAGCTGGTGCACGATGGCGGCGCGCTGCAGTTCCCGGCGCCGAAGGCCTATGTCGCGCCCATCGCGTTCAACGTGGTGCCGCTGGCCGGATCGCTGATGGACGACGGCTCGGGGGAGACCGACGAGGACCAGAAGCTGCGCTCCGAAAGCCGCAAGATCCTCGGCATTCCCGACCTGCTGGTCAGTGGCACCTGTGTGCGGGTTCCGGTGTACACGGGACACTCGCTGTCGATCAACGCCGAGTTCGCGCGGCCGCTGTCGCCCGAGCGAGCCAGTGAACTGCTCGACGGCGCCCCCGGCGTGAAGCTGGTCGATCTGCCGACCCCGTTGGCCGCCGCCGGTGTCGACGAATCGCTGGTAGGCCGTATCCGTCGTGACCCTGGGGTACCGGACGGGCGTGGCCTGGCGCTGTTCGTCTCGGGCGACAACCTGCGCAAGGGGGCGGCGCTGAACACCATCCAGATCGCCGAGTTGCTGGCCTCTGAATTGTGACCCGTAGGTGAGCTGCGCCCGGGTCTCGTGGTGCTCGCTGCTCGCGCCGGTGTTGTGTTTGCTTGTCGCGCAGTCTGTTTGGGGTGCGCTTGGCGCCGCACACGCCGATCCGCCTGCGCCAATCCCCCAGCCAATCCTGCCGCCCCTGGCGCCGGGTCAGGTGTTGCGGATCGGTCCGACGGCTGGCACCGGAACCCCCACCGGTGACTACGGCATCGGCGCCACCGACCTGTGTGAGTTTGTCGCGTTCCCCAGCGAGCTGCTCCAGGTCTGTGGTGACAGCTTCGCCGGCCAGGGTGTTGGGTTCGGTGGCTGGCACTCGCCAATCGCGCTGCACGTCGACACTTCGTCGATCGACGATTCCGCTGGGGTGCGCTACACCGGCGTCACCGGGATCAGCAAACCGCTGCTGGCCGATCCCACGCCGCCGGGGGACTCGCAGCTGCCGGCCGGGGTGGTGCAGATCAACCGTCGCAACTATCTGATGGTGACCACGACAAAGAACCTCACGCCGCAGAACTCACGGCTGGTCATGGCGGAACCGGCGCGCGGCGGCTGGCAGACCGTTGCCGGGTCCCGGCGCGACGCCTCTTACCAGAACGGCTCGCAGACGCAGATCAGTGGGTACTACGACCCGATCCCCACCCCCGATTCGCCGAGCGGCTGGGTGTACATCGTGGCCAACAGTTTCACCCGCAGAGATCCGGTGGTGCTGTACCGGGCCACCCCGCAGACGTTCACCGACCGGTCCCGGTGGCAGGGCTGGGCGGCCGGACCCAGCGGCGGTTGGAACAAGCGGCCGACGCCGCTGTGGCCCGACATGGTAGGCGAGATGTGCATTCGCCAGATCGACGGCGCGACGGTGCTGTCTTATTTCAACGCCAGCACGGGCAACATGGAGGTCCGCGTCGCGAACGACCCGACGTTGCTGGGCGATGCGCCGGTGACCACCGTGGTGCAGCACGACGAGTGGCCCGATCCGGCGGAAAGCCTGCCGCCGTCATACGACAATCGGCTCGCGCAACCGTACGGTGGGTACGTCTCGCCCGGTTCTACCCTTGGTGAGCTGCGGATTTTCGTCAGCCAGTGGGACACGCGGGCCAGGGTCAGCGCGCCCTACCGGGTGATCCAGTTCGCCGTCAACCCGTTCAAACCCTGATCCGGGGCCTAATTTTCGGCCCAAGCAATAGGTCCGTCGGAGCCAAGCGTTCTCGCCATGTCGCGGTAGCGGTCCCGGAAGTTCTTCATTCCCAACTGCAATGCCCGCCACCAAGTGGGCTGACGCGGCCGTGGATCTTCGTCGCGGCCAGCACCTGCGCCGTCTGCACAGTCGGGCCGTAGGCGACGGCGTACTCATTGCCTTGGCCGACGGCGACAGCCATGCAAGTCTTGGTGCTTCCGGCGAGTTGGCAGCCGGTCGGGAACTTCGCCTGGCAGTCCGCCATCGCATGCTGCTCGGCATCAGACTCGGTGTAGGCGTTGGTGTAAAAGAATGGCTCGGTCTTGGCGCTCATCGAGCCGGAGTTCACCGCTCCCGCCATCCATGTGGCCGCGGCGTGTGCCGGCGTAGCTAGAGCCACCGCGCTTGCTAGGACGAGCGGGCCGCCTGCGGCCAGCGGCAAGATCCTGCGGGCAGCCGTTTTCCCAATGTGCGTTGCCATTTGACTTGTTCTTTCTGTCGTTGTGGTGTGGCGCCCCGCAGTGGTCACGGACAACATGTGCTTGTCCTCACGCGACAGATCGACCGGAACTGCTGCTGGCGGTTGAGGCAGTGTGCCCGCGCCCGATATCCAGGCGTGTGCTCGGTGAGCAAACCGATAGCCCATGGTTTAATACTATTACGTACTTAACGCATGTTCTATAAGCATCTAATAAACTTTGAGTATTTCGCACGGGCGCCCGCAATCTGTTCGGGCGGTGACTGCCGCGGCACTAAGCGGTGAGCCCTTGGCGCTTGCGGCCGCATGGAGTTGATCGATCTGCGCTGCCGCTGGACGGAAAGGAGAAGATCCCCCATGGCTCCCGCCCACGCTCGGGTCCATCCACGGACCCATCTCTGCGAACTAGTGATGAAGGCGCTAGCAACATGAAAAGATGCCGTGTAGCCGCGGCCATTCAGCCGGTGGATCAAGAAGACGCCGCGAGAACACGAATTGCCAGCGCCGCGGGATGTTGGATGTTGGGGGACGTATGCAGACAGCCACATCGTTTGCAGACCCCGCAAACGGCGCGTCATTCATACCTTTGGATGTCTCCGAGCTCGAACTCGCGCGCATCGACGCCGATGCGAGAGCTCGCACCGAGGACGTGAGGGAAAGCCTTGCCCAATACGCGTGGAAGAGTGCTCGCAGGTTAATGACGCGTGAGTGCGTGTACCAGCCACGGGCCGCACAATGACCCTCCGGCAGCTCGATATCCCGGCGAGTCAGTGGCGCGTTCAAGACATCACTGCAGTGCGCGATGCTTTGGCCAATGTTGACACTGATCCGGAGCTGGCCCGAGCCTGGCGCGGATCGGTTGTCCTGAGCTTCGCAGAGGCACCGGAGAGTTATCCGTACCTGAATCCGGAGATTGCTGCCTTCTTACAAAATGTGTATTCAGAGTTCCCCTATCTCTTGTACTTTTTGAATCCAGATCGGGAGAGTGGTGCGCTTGACAGCTTCTTCGCGTCAATCGGCGCGCTGGCCGAAACCCCAGCCGGGGTATGGGTCGTCTGGTCCGATGATGTCGCAACGGCGTTCTTCGCAGCACTCGCCGCGGCCGCCGAGTTTGCGATCAATCGAGGCGATGACTGGGTCGCCGTTATCAAGGGTTACGAGTACGACGAAAGCCAATCGAGGTTTTCGGAGATACGCGAGATTCTCGTCACTCGTGGAGTCATACCGGCGTGAACCGATCTAAACGCCGTGGCTCAGCTCGCCGCCAACCCGTTCCAGCCAGCCTGGCGATACTGCCACGTTAGGGCCGGTTTTTAGCTCACAGCTGCTACTTAAGTAGCGCATAGCCGTAACTATTGTTTACCCATGCATCATGCGTCTCATGAGTGAAACATCGGAAACCCCAACCGTGCGGTCCTCGACCGCAACAGCGCCGGCGCCACCGCCAGCAGAGGTGGCGCCATACCGGACCCCCAGGGTCTTTCAATTCGCGGCGTGGGTCGCCATCGTCGCCGGCATCGTGTTCATCGTCGCGGTCATCTTCTTCACCGGCTACGGCCTCGGAAGACATGCGGGTCACGGTGGCTTCCACCACGGTCACCACAAGCACCACGCGATGATGATGCACCCGAGGTTCCACCCGGGTGGTCCAGGTGGACCTGGTGGACCTGCGGCGACCCCGCCGGGTGGAGCACCGTCCGTGACCCCCGGGCCCGGCGGACCCGGTCAGATCCCGTCGTCGGTGGCTCCATCCCGAACGGCCACGCCGTAGAGCGATCCCAATAGAAAACGTGCTCACAGGGGTGATAGGAGGACCCCGGGGGGTCAGTAACCCACCACTAGTGGCCCGGCGCTCGCCCGAGCGCCGGGCCACGCATCATGAAGTGACCGGCACCTAACTGCCGCATCTCAATTCACAGCAACTTTGTTGCCGGAACCTGTTACGGCGCAGACGGGCCTGGGCAATATTCAAAGCATGAGCGAAACACCCGAACCCCAGCCGACTTCCGTCGCCGCAGCTCCGCCACCACCGCCACCGCCGCCACCGCCGCAGGCGAAGCCGCCCAGGCTCTACGCAGCCGCAGCGTGGGTTGTGATTGTCGCCGGGATCATTTTCATCTTGTCGGTCATATTCTTTTCCGGCGCCATAATTCTCGGGCACAACTACCGCTGTCATCACCCGCACCACGGCATGTTCAGACCCGGCGATCCGGGAGGCCCGTGGGGCCCGCCGATGGGGTACGGACCGTGGCAGCCCGGTGTCCCGGGCGGACCTGGTGGCCCCGGCATGGCTCCTCCGCCTTTCGGCGGACCCGGTGGTCCGGGTGGTCCCAGCCAGTTGCCGACGACCGCCCCTCCGGCTCCCAGCAGCCCGTCGCCGCGGCCCTAACCGGTAGCCGGGCGTAACGCCATACATATCTTTGACTGGTTCCAGTAAAGGAGCATACTGAGTTGTGTGACCTTTGGGTCGCGCGACTACCAGTCCGGTGCCCTGCTGGGGGGCGCCGGGCCGCGGGGTGTCAGGCTGAAAGTGCTTGACGCCCATACGCTTTCGGTCGCAAACGGCGGTGTCCGTGTAATTAGGTGGCGTGCGCATAGCCGAATCGGCATGCCGCCCCGGGCTTTCCGTGAACTCAGCCAGTCAAATCAGCCCCAGTTAGCGAGGAGATAGCGAATGACCGACTCCTACACCACCACTGACGGCGGCAGCCCCGCACCCAGTGATGACCAGTCGTTGACGATCGGCCCCGACGGTCCGATCCTGCTGCAGGACCACTACCTGATCGAACAGATGGCCATGTTCAATCGGGAACGCATTCCGGAGCGCCAACCGCACGCCAAAGGCGGCGGCGCGTTCGGCCACTTCGAGGTGACCAACGACGTCAGCAAATACACCAGGGCCGCGGTGTTTCAGCCGGGCACCAAGACGGACATGCTGGCCAGGTTCTCCACCGTCGCCGGTGAGCGGGGCAGCCCAGACACCTGGCGGGATCCGCGTGGGTTCGCGTTGAAGTTCTACACGACCGAGGGCAACTTCGACATGGTCGGGAACAACACGCCGATCTTCTTCATGCGCGACCCGCTGAAGTTCCAGCACTTCATCCGCTCCCAAAAGCGCCTGCAGGCCAGCAACGTGCGCGACAACAACATGCAGTGGGACTTCTGGAGCCTCTCGCCGGAGTCGGCGCACCAGGTGACCTGGCTGATGGGGGATCGCGGTATCCCCAAGACCTGGCGGAACATGAACGGCTACAGCAGCCACACCTACAGCTGGATCAACGCCGCCGGCGAAATCTTCTGGGTGAAGTACCACTTCATCACCGATCAGGGCATCGACTTCCTGACCCAGCAGGACGCCGACCAGTTGGCCGGCGAGGACGGCGACTACCACCAGCGCGACCTGTACGAGGCGATCGAGCGCGGCGACTTCCCGCGCTGGACGCTCAAGATGCAGGTCATGCCGTTCGAGGAGGCCAAGACCTACCGGTTCAACCCGTTCGACCTGACGAAGGTGTGGCCGCACGGCGACTACCCGTTGATCGACGTCGGCAAGATGACGCTGGACCGTAACGTCACCGACTACCACACCGAGATCGAGCAGGCCGCCTTCGAGCCGAACAACATCGTGCCCGGCACCGGGCTGAGCCCGGACAAGATGCTGCTCGCTCGCGGCTTCTCCTACTCCGACGCGCACCGGGCAAGGCTGGGCACCAATTACAAGCACATCCCGGTCAATTCGCCGAAGGTGGAGGTGAACAGCTACTCCAAGGACGGGGCGATGCGGATGCACAACGCGTCGGATCCGGTGTATGCGCCCAATTCCTACGGTGGGCCGAAGGCCGACCCGGCGCGTGCTGCGGAGGTGCGGTGGATGGCCGACGGCGAGATGGTCCGCGCCGCCTACACATTGCGTCCCGATGACGACGACTGGGGACAGCCCGGCACCATGGTGCGCGAGGTGCTCGACGACGCCGCGCGGGACCGGTTGGCGCACAACATCATTGGGCACGTGTCCAAGGGCGTCAAGGAGCCGGTGCTGTCACGGGTGTTCGACTATTGGCGCAACGTGGACGTCGATCTAGGCAAGAAGGTCGAGGAGGGGGTCCGGGCCAACCTGGGGCAGTAGGAGGCGGGCGCCGGGCCTGGCATGATCGAGCCCATGACCATTGAAGTCGTTTACACCACGGAATCCACGGCGACCGGCGGCGGCCGCGACGGCCACGTGAAGTCGGCGGATGGCCGCATCGACCTCGAGACCCGGCCGCCGAAGGTGATGGGTGGCAGCGGTGAGGGCACCAATCCCGAGCAGCTGTTCTCCGCCGGTTACGCCGCCTGTTTCCTGGGTGCGCTGCGCCTGGTGGCGGGCATGTCGAAGGTCAAGCTCGACGACGCCACCAGCGTCACCGTCGAGATCGGATTCGGTAAGGACTCCGAGGGCGGATTCGGGATCACCGGCAAGATCGTCGGCTACCTGCCGGGCCTGGAAGAAAGTGCCGCCGAGGACCTGGTGGAGCAGGCTCATCAGGTGTGCCCGTACTCGAAAGCCACCCGGGGCAACATCGACGTCGACCTCTCGGCCAAGGTCTAGCGCGGTCGGAAGCGATGCGGATCTCCGCCGCGGCGGTGAGCGTCGGTCTGGCTCTTGGGGGAGCGCTGTCGGCCCCGGTCGCGGTTGCCAACCCGTCGGAGCCGGGGGTGGTGTCCTACGCGGTCCTCGGCAAGGGGTCGGTCGGCAATATCGTCGGCGGACCGATGGGGTGGGAGTCGGTGTTCGCCCAGCCGTTCCAGGGGTTCTGGGTTGATCTGCCGGTATGCAACAACTGGGCGGACATCGGGTTGGCCGAGGTGTACGACGACCCCGACCTGGCGTCGTTCAACGGTGCCACCACACAGACGTCCGCCACCGATCAAACCCACTACGTCAAGCAGGCGATCGGGGTATTCGCCACCAACGATGCCGCGGGCCGGGCTTTCCATCGGGTGGTGGACCGAACCGTGGGTTGCTCGGGACAGACAACCGCGATGCACCTGGATAACGGGACCACGCAGGTGTGGTCGTTCGACGGCGGGCCGGCGAGCGGTACCGACGCGAATTGGACCAAGCAAGAAGCGGGCACCGATCGTCGGTGCTTTGATCAAACCCGGCTGCGTGAAAATGTGTTGCTGCAGGCCAAGGTCTGCCAATCTGGCAACGCCGGTCCCGCGGTCAACGTGCTGGCCGGGGCGATGCAAAACGCGCTGGGCCAGTAGTCCGGGTGGATTTGGGTATTCGTGTAAGCCGTGGCTCCAAAACCAGCGGAAACAGGAATATGTCGGTGCGGTCTGCTAGATGAAGTGGTGGCGGCTATCGTTCCGGTAGCTGCGCAACCAAGAGGTCCGCGACACTTGCCCGGGCCCGGAGGGATCGTGATATGACGCTCGCCGCCGCCACCGCCGCGGCCTCGCAGCTGGATACCGCCCGCCCCGCCGAAGCGGAGATGGCCAGTTCCTCGACAGCCGCGCAGTACATCGCCGAGAGCTGTCT
This sequence comes from Mycobacterium sp., assembly GCA_035569455.1. GTDB lineage: Bacteria > Actinomycetota > Actinomycetes > Mycobacteriales > Mycobacteriaceae > Mycobacterium. Next base: position 12,013 of record DATMMZ010000228.1, read on the forward strand.
GATCGATGCCCCGCTCGGGCGTGTCGGTCTCGAGATGGAGGCGCACTGTTTCGACCCGGCCGATCCGTACCGCAGGCCGAGTTGGGACGAAATCACCGAGGCCATCGAATGCCTCCCCGCACTGCCGGGCGGCAGCGCGGTCACCGTTGAGCCCGGCGGCGCCGTCGAACTATCCGGCCCGCCCGCGGACGGCGTTGCGCCCGCGATCGATGCGATGAACAGTGACCAGGTTGTGCTGCGGTCTGCCTTCGCCGACGCAGGGCTGGGGCTGGTTTTTCTGGGTGCGGACCCGCTTCGGCCGCCCAAGCGCGTCAACCCGGGCGCGCGCTACCGCGCCATGGAGCAGTTCTTCGCCGCCTGCGATTCCGGGGAGGCGGGTGCGTCGATGATGACATCGACGGCCTCGGTCCAGGTCAATCTGGACGCCGGGCCGCAGGCCGGGTGGGCGGCGCGGGTGCGGCTGGCGCACGCCTTGGGGCCCACGATGATCGCGATCACCGCCAACTCTCCGATGCTGGGCGGCGAGTTTTCCGGTTGGGTCTCCACCCGGCAGCGAGTGTGGGGCCAGATGGACTCCGCGCGTTGCGGGCCGATCCTGGGCGCCAGTGGCGACGACCCCGGGACGGACTGGGCGCGCTACGCGCTGAAGGCACCGGTGATGTTGGTGAACAACCCGGACGCCGTGGCGGTCACGCATTGGGTGCCCTTCACCGACTGGGTGGACGGCCGAGTGCTGCTCGGCGATCGCCGTCCGACGACCGCCGACCTGGAATATCACCTGACTACCCTGTTCCCGCCGGTGCGGCCACGGCAGTGGCTGGAAATCCGCTACCTCGACAGCGTGCCGGATGCCTTCTGGCCCGCAGTGGTGTTCACGCTCGTCGCCCTGCTCGACGACCCGGCCGCCGCCGACATCGCGGCGGAGGCCGTCGAACCGGTGGCCACCGCGTGGGATAACGCAGCCCGGCTCGGTCTGAGTGATCGGCGGCTGTACGAGGCGGCCAACCGATGTGTGGCAGTCGCCGCCGAGAAGGCACCCGCAGAGCTCAGCGACGCGATGGAGCGACTGGTCCGCAGCGTCGAAAAGGGCCGCAGCCCCGGAGACGATTTTGCCGACCAGGTGATCGACCAGGGCATCGCCGCTACGGTCGCGCAGTTGGCGCAAGGGGGGCTGTGACTTCCCGGCAAAGGATCGCCGACGACTTGACGCGGGCGCGAACGCGGACGTTGCGGCTGGTCGATTTTGACGACGCCGAACTTTGTCGTCAGTACGACCCGTTGATGAGCCCACTGGTGTGGGACCTGGCGCACATCGGTCAGCAGGAAGAACTGTGGCTGTTGCGAGGCGGTGACCCGAGTCGGCCCGGGATTTTGCCGCTGGCCGTCGAGGGTCTCTACGACGCGTTCGAACACTCCCGCGCGAGTCGCGCCGAGTTGCCCCTGCTGTCCCCGGAGCGGGCGCGGTCATATTGCCGGACCGTGCGTTCCGCCGCGCTGGATGCCCTCGACGCGCTGCCGCAGGATGATGGCGACTTCGTGTTCGGAATGGTGGTCAGCCACGAAAATCAGCACGACGAAACCATCCTGCAGGCACTGAACCTGCGCACCGGTGCGCCGTTGTTGTCCGACACTCCCGTCCGGCCCGCGGGCCGGCCACGACTGGCCGGCACATCGGTACTGGTGCCTGGGGGCTCGTTTGTGCAAGGCGTGGACGCCGGAAGCGAACCCTACTCGTTGGACAACGAACGACCCGCCCACATCGTCGACGTGCCGGCGTTCCGGATTGGCCGGGTTCCGGTCACCAACGGCGAGTGGCAGCACTTCATCGACGACGGCGGCTACACCGAGCCGCGCTGGTGGTCCACGCGCGGCTGGCAGCATCGCCAGGGCGCCGGCCTGACCGCCCCGCAATTCTGGGGTTCCGACCACCGGACGCGCACCCGGTTCGGCCACGTCGAAGAGATTCCCGCCGACGAGCCGGTACAGCACGTCTCGTTCTTCGAGGCGGCGGCTTACGCGGCCTGGGTCGGTGCCCGGTTGCCCACCGAGACGGAATGGGAGAAGGCCTGCGCCTGGGACCCGGCGACCAACAGCAGGCGCCGGTACCCGTGGGGCGCTGATGCGCCGTCGGAAGCACACGCCAACCTGGGTGGCACCGCCCTGCGTCCGGCACCGGTCGGCGCCTACCCGGCCGGCGCATCGGCCTACGGAGTCGAGCAGATGCTCGGCGATGTCTGGGAGTGGACCGCCTCACCGCTGCGACCCTGGCCAGGATTTGTCCCGATGATCTACCAGCGATACTCGCAGCCATTCTTCGACGGCGACTATCGGGTGCTACGGGGCGGATCGTGGGCGGTGGAGTCCGCCATCCTGCGGCCCAGCTTCCGCAACTGGGATCACCCCTACCGTCGTCAGATCTTCTCCGGCGTCCGGTTGGCGTGGGACGTCTGATGTGCCGTCATCTCGGCTGGCTCGGGCGCGAGGTCACGCTTTCCGCGCTGGTGCTGGACCCGCCGCATTCTTTGCGGGTGCAGTCCTATGCCCCGCGTCGGCAAAAGCACGGGCTGATGAACGCCGACGGTTGGGGGGTCGGGTTCTTCGACGCCGGGGTGCCGCGGCGCTGGCGCAGCCCCGCGCCGCTGTGGGGCGACGTGTCGTTCGACTCGGTAGCGCCGGCGCTGCGCAGCCACTCCGTGGTGGCCGCGGTGCGCTCGGCGACCGTCGGCATGCCGATCGAAGCCAGCGCAACCGCGCCGTTCACCGACGGCCAGTGGTTGCTGTCGCACAACGGTATTGTCGACCGCGCCGTGTTGCCGGCCAGTGCGTCGGCCGAATCAGTCTGCGACAGCGCGATACTCGCGGCCACCATCTTCGCACGTGGGCTGGACGTGCTGGGCGACACCATCGCCGAGATAGGGGCGGCCGATCCAGACGCCCGACTCAATGTGTTGGCGGCCAACGGTTCTCGGTTGCTGGCCACCGTCTGGGGCGACACGTTGTCCATCCTGCGCCGGGCCGACGGGGTGGTGCTGGCCAGCGAGCCGTATGACGACGTCTACGACTGGGAGGACGTGCCCGACCGTCACCTCGTGGAAGTCACCGCAAAGGGTGTCACATTCACTTCCCTGGATCCCGCTGGATCTCCGAAAGGACCTTGATGACGCTATCCCTGGCGAACCACCTCGCCGCCGACTCCGCGTATCACGCGTTGCGCCGCGACGTGTTCGACGGCCTGCAGAAGACACCGAAGTCGTTGCCGCCCAAATGGTTCTACGATTCGGTGGGCAGCGACCTGTTCGACCAGATCACCCGGTTGCCTGAGTACTACCCGACGCGCGCCGAGGCCGAGATCCTGCGTGTGCGGTCGGTCGAAGTGGCATCCGCCAGCGAAGCCGATACCCTGGTCGAACTGGGCGCCGGGACATCGGAGAAGACCCGGTTGCTGCTGAACGCGCTGCGCGATCGCGGATCGCTGCGCGGATTCGTGCCGTTCGACGTCGATGCCGGCATGCTGTCGGCGACCGCGACCGCCATCCAGCGCGAATACCCGGGTGTCGAGATCAACGCTGTTTGCGGCGATTTCGAGGAGCACCTGACCGAGATTCCCGGCGGCGGGCGACGATTGTTCGTGTTCTTGGGGTCGACGATCGGCAATTTCACGCCGGAACCGCGCGCGGAGTTCCTGGCGACCTTGGCCGGGGTGATGGCGCCGGGGGACAGCCTGCTGCTGGGCACCGACCTGGTCAAGGGCACCGACCGGCTGGTGCGCGCCTATGACGATGCCGCGGGGGTGACGGCCCAGTTCAATCGCAATGTGCTCGCGGTGATAAATCGGGAACTCGATGCGGATTTCGAGGTCGACGCCTATCGGCACGTCGCCCGCTGGAACACCGAAGAGGAGCGAATCGAGATGTGGCTGCGGTCCGAGAGCAGCCAGCGGGTGCGGGTCGGTGCGCTCGACCTGACCGTCGACTTCGCGGCCGGTGAAGAGATGCTCACAGAAGTATCGTGCAAGTTCCGCCCGGACGGGGTGGGCGCCGAATTGGCCGGGGCGGGACTGCGTCAGACCCGGTGGTGGACAGACGAGGCCGGCGACTTCGGGCTGTCGCTGGCGCTCAAGTGAGCCAAAGCGACGAGCTCGCGCAGCGATGGCGCGCTGCCCGCCGCCCGGTCGCCGGGCTGCATCTGGACAGTGCCGCCTGCTCGCGCCAGAGTTTCGTGGTGATCGAGGCCACCGCCGAACACGCGCGGTTCGAGGCCGAGGTTGGTGGGTATGTCGCTGCCGAAGCCGCCACACCGGTGCTCGACGCAGGACGGGCCGCGGTTGCCGCGCTGTGCGGCATGCCCGACGCCGAGGTGGTGTTCACCACCGGTTCGCTCAACGCGCTGGATCTGCTGCTCGGCAGCTGGCCCGCGGAGAGCCGGACGCTGGCCTGCCTGCCCGGCGAATACGGTCCCAACCTGGCCGTGATGTCCGCCCACGGATTCACCGTGCGCACGCTGCCGACACTCGACGACGGCAGGCTGGCGCTCGACGACGCGGCGTACCAACTGGACGCCGACCCGCCCGATCTGGTCCACCTGACCCCGGTGGCCAGCCATAGCGGTGTGGTGCAGCCGTTGGCGATGATGGCGAAACTCTGCGGTGAGCTGGGGTTGCCGCTGGTCGTGGACGCCGCGCAGGCGCTGGGCCTAGTGGACTGCGCGGTGGGGGCGGACGTGACGTATTCGTCGTCGCGCAAGTGGATCGCCGGGCCGCGCGGTGTGGGCGTGCTGGCCGTGCAGCCCGACCTGATGGAGCGGTTGCGTCCGAGGCTACCGGCACCGGATTGGTTGCCGCCGCTGACGGTGGCCCAGCAACTTGGCTTCGGCGAAGCCAATATTGCTGCGCGAGTGGGGTTTTCGGTGGCACTGGGGGAACATTTGGCATATGGACCCGAGGCTGTGCGCGCACGTCTGGCTGAGTTGGGCGGCGTCAGCCGGACCGTGCTGGCCGATGTGCCCGGGTGGGCGGTGGTCGAAGAGGTCGAAGAGCTGAGTGCGATCACCACCCTGGCCGCGGTCGACGGTGCCGACCCGCGCGCGGTGCGGGAATGGTTGCTCGCCGAACGGCGGATCCTGACCACCTACGCCGGGGTGGAGCGGGCGCCGCGGGAACTGACCGCGCCGGTGCTGCGGATCTCGCCGCACGCGGACACCACGAGCGAGGACCTGGAGACTTTCGCCGAGGCACTGATCGCGGCGACCGCGGCGACCGCCGCGTAACTCACTCCCCGAGCTGGGGGCACCGCCCGCTTGCGGGGGACACGCCAGCGTGGCGGTGGCCGCCGAGGCAGGGATGTCGCCGGCAGGGGTGTCAGCTGGCCTTGTGCGCCGTCACCAGGTAGGCGGGAAGCTTCATCCGGCCCTTTTCGTCGCGGTCGTGCGGCGGAAACTCGAACGGCGCGTTGGTGACCGGGGGAATATTCGCGTGGACATACGCCGGCCGAATCTCATCGACCTCCCAATACTTGCTCACCGCGGCGCGCAACTCGTCCTCATCGACTTCGTTTGGCTTTGTTTCCATCTCGGCGGGAAAGGCGCCCTTGGCGAATACCAGCACGTAGTAGCTGGCACCCGGGGCCGCCGCGCGGTGTACCGAGCCCAGATAGCCGTCTCGGCCCTCCACCGGCAGCGAGTGAAAGAGCGTGCTGTCAACCACCGTGTTGAACCGGCCGTCATAGCCGGTAAACGAGGTGATATCGGCCTGCTCGAAGCTGGCGTTGGTCAAGCCGCGTTCTTGGGCGGCCTTGGTGGCCGCCGCGATGGCGGTGGGCGTGAGATCGATGCCCACCACGGTGTAGCCCTCGGCGGCCAGCGCCAACGACAGCTCGGCGAACCCGCAGCCCGCATCCAGCACATCACTACGGAATTTGCCTGCCGCGATCAGTGCGGCCAGCTCGGGTTGCGGCTCACCGATATTCCACGGCGGCGGCCCTTCGAACTCCGCCTCTTCGCGGTACACACTGTCCCAGTCCATTACTTCAGGTGACATAGTTCCCAACGTACGCGCGGCTAGAGCCCCCAGGTGTGCACCGGCTGGTTGGCGTGCATGTGCTCGCAGTACCGCCGGAGCATCTCCGCGAGTGCCTGGGGCCGCGTCATTCCACTGTCCTGCAAGGCCCGCACCGTGGACACCTGCCAGCTTGCGCCGTTGCGGCCGGTCTTGGCGCGGCCCTCGATGACGCCGAGAAACCGGTCACGCACCTCGGCGGCGACACCCCACCGACGCAGTCCCTCGTGGGCTATCGGCAGCAACGTATGCAACACCAAGTGCTGCGGGGTCACTTCGCCCAGGCCTGGCCAGTGCAGCCGGGCATCCATGCCGGTGCGCGCTGCCTCGAGGAAATTTGCGTGTGCCGAAGCGAAACTCATCCTGGTCCACAGCGGGGGTTCCTCTTCGGACAAGCAGCGCAGCACGCCGTAGTAGAAGGCCGAATTCGCAAGCATGTCAATGACAGTCGGCCCGGCCGGCAAGACCCGGTTCTCCAGCCGCAGATGTGGGCGTCCACCAACAACGTCGTACACGGGTCGGTTCCACCGGTACACGGTGCCGTTGTGCAGGCGCAATTCGGCCAGTTGCGGGATGCGTCCGGCGGCGAGCTCGGCGACCGGATCTTCGTCGGACACCTCGGGTAGCAGGGATGGGAAGTAGCGGACGTTCTCTTTGAACAGGTCGAGGACGGAGCTGATCCAACGTTCGCCGAACCATACCCGCGGTCGCACGCCTTGGGTCTTGAGCTCCTCGGGCCGGGTGTCGGTGGACTGCGCGAACAGTTCGATACGGGTTTCAGACCACAGCTGGTGTCCGAAGAAGTAGGGCGAGTTCGCGCCCAGCGCCAGCTGCGGGCCGGCCAGCACCTGAGCTGCGTTCCAGTAGGCGCCGAAGTCCGCAGGAGCTAACTGCAAATGCAATTGCATGCTGGTGCAAGCGGATTCGGGTGCGATGGACGCGGCGTGCCACCTCAGCGGCTCGGGGCCGGCGATGTTGATCGGGATGTCTTCACCGCGCGCGTTGAAGATCGAGGCGTTCAGGGCCGCGTAGCGCGTTGACTCGCTCATCCAGTTGTCGGTCAGATGTTCGGGCATGAGCGTGGGCAGGATGCCGATCATCACGATGTGGGCGCCGCCGGAGCTGGCCTTGGTCTCGGCATCGTTAAGGCTGGCGCGCACTTCTGCTTCGAGGTCCAGGCCCGTGTGTCCGGGCAGCGGCCGCGGTGGCACATTGAATTCGATGTTGTAGGCGCCTAATTCGGCTTGGTAGGCCGGATCCGCGATGGCGTCGAGCACGTAGCGATTCGACATCGCGGGCTGGTAGTCGGCGTCGACGAGGTTGCATTCGATCTCCATGCCGGTCAGCGGACGGTTGGAGTCGAACCGGGATTGCGCAAGCATCGTCTCGAGGACATCCAGGCACAGTCGCACCTTGCGCCGGTATTCCCGCCGCTGTGTGCGGTTATACGTGGTGCGCTTGACCTCTTCGCCCACACCGCCGATGCAACAGGGTTACCGTCGGTAGCGCAAGTGAGACGATTGCCCGGAGTGTCCGATCTCACCCCGAGGAGCGCAGTTGGCCCAGTCCGCTGATTTCGTAGCTGCCATCGACCAGGGCACCACCAGCACCCGCTGCATGATTTTCGATCATGACGGCACCGAGGTGGCTCGCCACCAGCTTGAGCATGAGCAGATCCTGCCTCGCGCCGGCTGGGTCGAGCACAGTCCGATCGAGATCTGGGAGCGCACCAGCTCGGTGCTGATGTCCGTGCTGAACGCCACCGATATCACACCGAAAGATATTGCAGCGCTCGGAATTACGAATCAGCGCGAGACCACGCTGGTGTGGAATCGGCGCACCGGACGGCCGTATTACAACGCGATCGTCTGGCAGGACACCCGTACCGACCGCATCGCCTCGGCGCTGGAACGCGATGGCCGTGGTGAGGTGATCCGCCGCAAGGCGGGCTTGCCGCCGGCGACCTATTTTTCCGGCGGGAAGCTGCAGTGGATCCTGGAGAACGTCGATGGCGTGCGCGATGCCGCCGAGCGCGGCGACGCCCTGTTCGGCACCCCCGACACCTGGGTGTTGTGGAATTTGACTGGCGGTCCGCGGGGTGGCCTGCATGTCACCGATGTCACCAACGCCAGCCGGACCATGCTGATGAATTTGGAGACGCTGGACTGGGACGACGAGCTGTTGTCGTTTTTCTCTATCCCGCGGGAGATGCTGCCGAAGATCGCGCCGTCGTCGGCGCGGCAACCCTACGGCGTCACCGTGGACACCGGGCCCGTCGGCGGTGAGGTTCCGGTCACCGGCGTTCTCGGCGACCAGCATGCCGCGATGGTCGGTCAGGTGTGTCTGGATGCGGGCGAGGCGAAAAACACCTACGGCACCGGTAATTTTCTGCTGCTGAACACCGGTGAGACGATCGTGCGCTCGGATCACGGCCTGCTGACCACCGTTTGCTACCAGTTCGGGGATGCCAAACCCGTGTATGCGCTCGAGGGTTCGATCGCGGTGACCGGCTCGGCGGTGCAATGGCTGCGTGATCAACTGGGCATCATCAGTGGCGCCGCGCAAAGCGAGGCGCTGGCCCGTCAGGTCGCCGACAACGGCGGGGTGTATTTCGTGCCTGCGTTTTCAGGGTTGTTCGCCCCGTACTGGCGATCCGATGCCCGCGGCGCGATCGTGGGGCTGTCGCGGTTCAACACCAATGCCCACTTGGCTCGCGCGACGCTGGAGGCGATCTGTTACCAAAGCCGCGATGTGGTGGACGCGATGGCGGCAGATTCCGGGGTGCGCCTTGAGGTGTTGAAGGTCGATGGCGGCATCACCGCCAATGACCTGTGCATGCAGATTCAGGCCGACGTGCTGGGCGTGGACGTGGTGCGGCCGGTGGTCGCCGAGACCACCGCGTTGGGTGCCGCCTATGCGGCGGGCCTGGCGGTCGGGTTCTGGGCCGACCCGTCCGATCTGCGGGCCAATTGGCAGGAGGGCAAGCGCTGGACGGCGACGTGGGACGACGACAAGCGCGCCGAGGGATATGCAGGCTGGCGTAAGGCGGTGCAGCGGACCCTGGATTGGGTTGATGTGTCCTAATCCAGGGCCCGCTGCAGCGGTCTAGTAGGGGTCAGTCCTCGCCGAGGATGCCGTAGACCTCGCGTCGCGCATTGTTGAGGATCTCGACGATGCGCTGCTGCTGTTCTTCGGTCGCGGTGTGCGCCGACTGCGCGACCGCGCCGAACAGCTGGCCAATGGCCGCCCGCAGGTTCACCTGTCCCGGGTCGGCGCCCTGCGTGATCTCGTCCCACGGTGGGGTCTCGACCTTCTCGGCGGCCTCCCGGCCCGTGTCGGTCAGCTCGAAAAGCTTCTTGCTGCCGTCGGTTTCGCTGGCGGTGATGAGGCCTTCGTCGTCCAACAGCTGCAACGTCGGGTACACCGAGCCGGGGCTCGGCTTCCACAGCCCGTTGCTGCGTTCGGCGATCTGCTGGATCATCTCGTAGCCGTGCATCGGCCGCTCGGCCAGCAGCTTCAGGATGGCGGCCCGCACGTCGCCGCGCTTGCCACGGCCGGGGCCACCACGGCCCCATCCGCCGCGCCTGCCGCCGCGGCCGAAACCGGGGCCGAAGCCGGGGCCGAAACCGGGGCCGAAGCCGGGTCCGAAGCCGCCGCCCAAACCGGGGTCGAAGCCCCTGCCGCCGGCGTGTTCGCGAAGGTGTTCGCGGAATTCGTGTCGGGCTTGCCTCCGTGCGGCGTGCAGAGCACGTCGGTCCACGGGGCCAGGCCCGATGCCGAATCCGAAGCCCGGCCGGCCGGTGAATTCTCCGCCGCCGGGAATGAATGGGTTGCTCATGTCTGTAGTCCTTGGGTCTCAGGGAAGCGCCTGTGCGCTCCCGGTGTATCACAGAATATCACGATATATCGTAATCTATCGAGATGCAACCCGCGGCGTCACGGCCTGTTTGCATCCGGTCACGGGCGGGTAGCACCTGTCGGGTGAACGGCAATGATCGCAACCTGGCGGTTGACCACGGCGCCGGCAGCGCAACCGAGTCCGCGCAGGTCGAACGCCGCCGCGGCGCGACCGTGTGGCCATGGGTCAACTGGGGGCTGGCGCTGACCACGGTGCCGGCTGCCGCGATCGTGATGCTCTTTGCGCTGGGCGCTGTGATGAGCACCGATGCCTGCAGCGATCGCCAGTGTCCCGATCTGGGCCGCGGGGGCATTGACTTCGGCGTCGCGTTCTACGGTGCACCGGCGGTGGCGTTGGTGGTCATCGTCATATCGTTTTTCACCGCGAAGCGGAAAGGCGGCATCGTGGTCCCGCTGTGTGGATGGGCGCTCCTGATAGCCGACGTCGTCGTCATGGCGGCCACGGTCGCTCAGCAGTCCTAGCGCGGAGGCAGTTTCACCACCTGATTGTTGTGCGGGTCGGTGATGTAGACGTTGCCCCGCGGTATCCACCGCCACAGCTTCGCGGCCATACAGACCGGGAACCGGCAGCGCGACCCGGTCACGATGTCACTACGTCGCATGCCATGGGCGCCCGACCTCAGTGCGGCGGCGAGAATCCGCCCGAGAATTCACCAGGGTCCGGCCCCGGCCCCGGCTGTGGTCCCTGAGGCGGCCACGGTGCAGGCTGCGGTGTCGGTGGTCCGGGGTTCGGCCACGGGACCGCTTGCTGTTGCGGCGCGGGTGGCCACCCCGCGGGCCCGGACTGCGGCCATGGTGCGGGCCCAGGCTGCGCCGGTGGCCACCCGCGGGGCCCTGCGGGTGACCACGGCGCCGGCCCGGTCGGGGGCATCGTTGGTCGAAGTCGCGCCAGTTCGCGGCGGTGTCGTTCGGCAAGCACGGCGGCAAGGACCAGCTCCGGCGGTGCGCCAGGCGGTGGCGGCGGGGCGATGCGGGACACTACATCGCCGGCGATCCGGTAGCCCATCTGCTGGCGTAGCCTGGGATCGAGTTGTGCTGCACGAGAGAGGAATTGGCGTGCGACCTCCGCCTGGCCGGCGCTCAGGCCCGATAGTTGCAACGACGACGCCCACCACGCCATCGACGGCGGCATAGCGGGCGGCGGCCCCAACCGGGGACCGCGCTCGCTGACTACGACTGTGCCGGCGAAGATGTCGCCGATGCGTTTGGCCTTCGGCGACAATATGCTGCAAATCACCGCGGGACTCCCGGCGAGCATCCAGATCTCCACCACCGACGCCAGCGCACGAAACAGCGCCTGCCGGAATCGTTCTGGGCCGCCGTCGTCGGACACCACCCGCAGTCCCATTATGATCTTGCCCACCGATCGTCCCCGCGTCGCGGTTTCGAATGCCAGGGGATATCCGACCATCACCAGCACCGTGAAAATGATCAGGATGGCCGCGGTCAACGCTTCGTCGAATTGGGTCAGGGTGGCCGCCCACAGCATCAACCCGAGTAGATAGCCGACGAATATCACCGTGATATCGATCAGCGCGCTCAGAGCTCGCACCGGCAACTGGGCGATCTGCACATCGAGCACTACGGCATCGCCAGTCACCACCTCCGACATACCACCGAACGTACAGGCTTCATGGCTGCAAGCGGCCGCACACGGCTTGGCTCAATTAGGCTGCGCAGGGTGGATGTCGACGCGTTCGTGCTGACCCATCGCGGCACATGGGACCGGCTCGACCAGTTGATCAAGAAACGCCGGTCGCTGACCGGCGCCGAAATCGATGAACTGGTCGAGCTCTACCAGCGGGTGTCGACGCATCTGTCGATGCTGCGGTCGGCCAGCACGATCGGGTCGGACTCGCTGCTGATTGGCCGACTCTCGAGCCTGATCGCCCGCGCTCGGGCCGCGGTGACGGGTGCGCACGCCCCGCTAAGCGGTGCGTTCACTCGCTTCTGGACGGTGTCTTTCCCGGTGGTCGCCTACCGCGGGTGGCGGTGGTGGCTGGCGACGGCGGTCGCCTTCGTCGGCCTTGTGCTGGTTATCGCGTTCTGGGTGGCCGGCAATCCGGAGGTGCAGTCTGCCATCGGAACACCAACTGACATCGACGAATTGGTCAACCACGATGTCGCGTCGTACTACAGCCAACACCCCGCCCTGGCGTTCGCCCTCCAAGTCTGGGTGAACAACTCTTGGGTGGCCGCCAAGTGCATCGCGTTCTCCGTCGTCCTGGGACTGCCGATCCCTTTCGTGTTGTTCCAAAACGCCGCCAACCTGGGAGTGATCGCGGGCCTGATGTTTCACGCGGGCAAGGGCGACATACTGCTGGGCCTGCTCGCTCCGCATGGGCTGCTGGAGCTGACGGCGGTCTTCCTCGCCGCGGCAACCGGGATGCGGCTGGGGTGGTCGGTGATATCGCCCGGTGACCGGCCGCGCGGACAGGTGCTTGCCGAGCACGGCCGCGGCGTCGTGTCGGTCGCCGTTGGGTTGGCGGGCGTGTTGCTGGTCTCCGGGTTGATCGAAGCATTGGTGACACCGTCATCGTTGCCGACGGCGGTTCGGATCGGCATCGGAATCGTCGCTGAGGTCGCGTTTTTGTCATATATCGGGTATTTCGGCCATCGAGCCGTTAAGGCCGGGGAGACTGGCGATATCGACGATGCACCCGACGTCGTCCCTACCCGCTAGCAGATCTCGAAAGTTAAAGCCGTCCAGCCGCTTTCATTGCCAGATAGCGATCGGCAAGCGCGGGCGCGATTTCCGTGGGCGCGGCGTCGACGACCTCCACCCCGCTTCGGCGCAGCCGCGACGCGATCGCATGCCGATCATTGCGGGCTCGTTCGGCGGCCGCCGCGTCGTACACCGCGGCCGCATCGGAACGCCCGGCGGCCAATTCGTCGACGCGCGGGTCGGCAACCGCGGCGATCATCACGTGGTGTTTGGCCGACAGCAACGGCAGGACCGGCAGCAGGCCCTCGTCCAGGGCGGTCGCGTTGAGGTCGGTGAGCAGCACCACCAGCGACCGTCGCCGAGTGCGCCGCGCAATCGCGGCAACCATTGCGCGCCAGTCAGACTCGACAAGTGTCGGTTGCAGCGGGGCCATCGCATCGACCAGCTGGGCGAGCAGTTCGGTGCGCGATGCGCCAAACACGCCGGCCCGGCTCACCCGGTCGTGGGCGAGGAAGTCGACGTGGTCGCCGGCTCGCGACGCGAGCGCCGCCAGCAGCAGTGCGGCGTCCATCGACCAGTCCAGCCGGGGCCACCCCGCGGGATCGGCAGCGGTCGGATCGACACCGACACGGCCCGCCGCCATGCGACCGGTGTCGAGCACGATCACGACTCGCCGGTCGCGCTCGGGCCGCCACGTCCGGACCATGACGTCGGCGCGACGTGCGGTTGCGCGCCAGTCGATGGAGCGGACGTCATCGCCGACGACATACTCACGCAGCGAATCGAATTCGGTGCCCTGCCCGCGTATCAACGTCGGCAACAGTCCGTCGATCTCCCGCAGTTTGGCAAGCCGCGACGGCAGGTGCTTGCGAGACAAAAACGGCGGCAGCACCCTGACCTGACCGGGCACCGGTCGCGAACGCTGCCGTCCCGCCAACCCCAGTGGCCCGATGGATCGGGCGGTGACCGCGGCCGCCCGCTGGTCGCCGCGGCGAACCGGTCGCAGCACCGTGTCGACGTGCTCGCGCTGCCCGGCGGCGATGTTGACGGTGTGGGCGCGCGGCTCAGCGCGCGCACTTGGTGGCCAGGCGTCGCGGATCTGGCCGCGGAATCGCCGCCGGCCGTCGTTGTGAATCAGCAGACCCGCGTCGACCTGCTGGGCGAGCCGGGCGGAGGTGTCCGGTGAACGGGCATAGCGCAATCTGCTGGGGCTGGCCGCCAACCCGATATCGACGGCCACCAAGATTGCCAGCAGCACTAGCAACACCAGGAAAGCCTTTGCCGGCCACGGTGATAGCGCGATCGGCAGGACGCAGATCAGCGCCACCAACCCGGTACGTCCGGTCAGGATCACTAGCGGGGCACCGGAACCGACGCCAAAATTCCATCGAGCACACCGTCGGGTGTGGCGCCTTCGAGCTCAGCTTCCGGGCGCAGCATCACCCGGTGCCGCAGCGTCGGGCGGGCCATCGCCTTCACATCGTCGGGGGTGACGTAGTTGCGCCCGCACAGCCACGCCCAGGACCGGGCGGTACCCAGCAGTGCCGTTGCCCCGCGGGGCGACACACCCAGCTGGAGTGCGGGGGAGGAGCGAGTGGCTCCGACGATGTCGACGATGTAGCCCAGCACCTCGTCGGCGATGATTACCTGGCGTACCGCCTCGCGGCCGGCCGCCAGCTCGGCGGACCCGGCCACCGGCTTGATCGCGGACAGATCACGTGGGTCGAAGCCGTGCGCGTGCCGGGTGAGGATGGCGATCTCAGAGTCGCGCGACGGCAGCGTCACATTCAGTTTCAGCAGGAAACGGTCGAGTTGCGCTTCGGGCAATTGATAGGTGCCTTCGTATTCGATCGGATTCTGTGTGGCGGCGACGATGAACGGGTCGGGCAGCGGCTTGGGTTCGCCCTCGACACTGACCTGACGCTCCTCCATCGCCTCGAGCAGCGCGGCCTGCGTCTTGGGTGGGGTGCGGTTGATCTCGTCGGCCAGCAGCAGATTGGTGAACACCGGACCCGGGTGGAACACGAATGCGGCGGTGCGCGAGTCGTAGACCAGCGAACCGGTGACATCGCCGGGCATGAGGTCGGGAGTGAACTGCACCCGCTTGAATTCCAGTTGCAAGGCAGCGGCCATGGCCCGCACCAACAGCGTCTTGGCCACTCCCGGAACGCCTTCGAGCAGCACGTGGCCGCGACACAGCAGCGCGATCACCAGGCCACTGACGACCCCGTCTTGTCCGACGACGGCTTTGGCGAGCTCGGTGCGTAACGCCAGCAGCGCGTCGCGTGCCGATGCTGGGCTCGGTTGGGAGGCCGGGGTTTGGGCGGGATGTGCTTGCGGGGTGGAAGGGGACTGTGTCACGGGTGGGTGACCTGCCTTTCGATCTCGTCGAGCGCACGCGCAAGTTGTAGTAGGTCATTGTCGGTGGCCGGCGGCGGGCCGAACAGGTGGTACCCAACGAACCCCGCGTCGGCCCCGCTGCGCTGGGCCACGGTTGTCACGACCACCGGCGCAGGCGCGCCTGCGCCCAGGCCCAGCCGGGGCAGCAGCCGCTGCAGTGTCGCGGTGCGCAGTGCGTCGGCGGCGCGATCACGTGCCCGGCGGGACCGATAAAGTCGGCCGCGCCCCTCGACCGTCTCCGACGCGCGGACCACGACGGGTAAATCCTCGGCCACCAACGGACCGATCCGGCGGCCCTTCCACAGCGCCACCAGTAGCACGACAATCGACAGCTGCCAGATAATCCAGGTCACGCTGCGTGGAATCAGGTCGTAAATTGATGTCGGGGAAGACGTTTCACCCTCAATGCGGTGCGGCGCGTACCAGATGAGGCGGGGCCGATCGCCCGCGAGGTTCATCGCCAGCGCGGCATTGCCCGCGTGCAGCAGGCCGCCGTTGGTCATGAAGTCGGTGCTGCCGACCACCGTGATGGTTCGCCCGCCGTCGCGATAGCGGATCAGAACCCCGTCGTAACACCTGGTTACCATCCGGTCCTTGGCCTCATAGGTGTCGCTGGGCCCGAATCGAACTGACCCGGCTCGATTAGCCTCGCGCAGAATGCAATCCGGACTGCTGTCGAAATCGCTGGCGCTTCCCTTTCGCAGATCCGGGGTGAGTGCCTCGCGGGTTCGTGCCGTGGGTTCTGCCAGTAGCAGATCGCCCGGGGCTCGCGCCAGCCGGTCCAGCAGCGCGTCGTCGGTCAAGAACTGGCTCTCCGCAACCAATATCAGCGTGCCAGGGCGCGCCGCTTCTTCGACGTCGACGATGGTGTCGGCCACGACAACCTCGACGCCGTTGTCACGCAGCAGCGTCACCAACGCGTGGGCACCGTCAGGTTCGGTTGACTCCGGATCCATCCGGAAGCCGGGTCGCGGTGCGGTTAGGTAGGCGCTGATCACGGCTATCACCGCGAGCACGACCAGCGTGAGCACCGGCCAGCGCCATGATCGCCGTCGCCGCGGCGTCGTGACGGTTGCGGACTCGGGACCCGCCACGGTGTCGGTCGCCATCACCGGACCTGTGCCCATGACTCGGCCACCGCGGCCTGTCCCACCGCCGCCGGAGTGGCCGGTGGGCGCGACCGCAGGTGGTCGTCGAGGTCGGCGATCATCTGATACGCGGCCTGCGTTCCGGGCCGCTCGCCATAGGTGACATCGTTGAATGCCGTTGCTGCCTCCGACAATTCGCCTGCCAGATGAGGCAACACCGCACCGGCGTCGCGGGCAAGCTCGTTGGCGGTGCGGCCGGGTGTTGGGTTGAGCACGCCGGCCTCCTCGAGCTGGCGGGCGACGGCGCGCAGCCGGTGCCGAATCGCCGCAGCCCAATTTCCTTGGGCCGCATAGCTTTCAGCGGTAGCACGATGCTGTGCCGCGGTGAGCGCGGTGGCTTCGAACAACTGGTAGTCGCCGCCGCGTCTGGTGCGCATGGTGCGCCGCGCGATGTGGATGGCGGCTGCGACCGCGACGGCCAGCAGGATCAGCAGCACCGTGGCAGTGAACCACCCTCCCGGTATTTTGGAGGTCGCTTGCAACAACCGGTACAACTTATCGCTGATCCATTCGTCGAGTTGTTGCGCCGCAGAACCTTTGGAATAGATCGGTTTGTCGAGCTCGTTTTGTGCGGCCTGGTGTGCGGCATCGCGGTCGATGTCGATGGACGGCACGGTCAGCCAGCCCTCATACTGGCCTGGTCAACCAGAGGTTGTCGGTGGACTCGGCCGCGTAGGGGCCGCCGGCAGCGCCGGTCTGCAGCACGAGATCGAATGCCTCGGCGCGTATTCGGCGGTCGGTGTAAAGCAGCACGATGACCCCGGCGTTGAACGGTGCGGTGATGATCTGCCCGATCGCCGACCCGATCGATGCGATGGAGGTGCCGATGAGCACAGCTGCGGTGGATGTCATCCCGGCCAGCACCAGCTGCCCGCCGATGCTGAACGGTGCGGCGACGGCATCCGCCACGACGGTTGCCACGATGAACGTCAGCATCCGGATGCCCAGCACCCGCCAGAAGCTGTTGCGGACCAGCGCAAAGGATCTGGTGATCGCGTCGATAACGGGCAGCCTCTCGAGGACGATCAGCACGGGCGCGAACAACACCACGGTGTAGAGGTACACCATTAGGGCGATCATGAGGAGCACTAGCGGGAATCCCAATAGGACGGCCGCCGCTCCGTTGCCGACGGCCGCCACCGCGGCGACGATCACCGCAACCAACCCGACAAGAGCCGCCACCACGGCGGCTTCCAGCAACGCCAGGCCGAGCAAAGGGAGTAGCCGCCCACGAATCTTGGCCCACGTTTCGCCGATGGTGATCGGCGACCCGAACACCGCTCGCCCGACGACGACGGTGAGCATTCCGGACAGCATCGTGCCGCCCAGCCAGGTGACTAGGAGGCCGGCGGCCACGGACGTCATCCACGCGCCCATGACTCCCCAGGTCAGCTCCTCGGGTCGTTGGGTCGCAATCCTGCCGTAGGCGGCCAATGGTCCGAGCGTGGCGGCCAACGAGATGATCTGCATGATCACAACCACGATTGCGGTCAGACCCAGCGTCGCCTTCGGGTTGGCTCGGATGTAACCGACTGCGCCGTTGAAGATGTCGCTCAGGGTCAAGGGCCGCAGCGGAATGATCCCGGGTTTGATCGCTCCCGGGACCATTCCCGGGATAAGTGGTGGCAGGCCATACTGTGAGCCCGGCGGGTGACCGTACCCGGGTGGCGCGCCGTATCCCGGCGGCGGGCCGTAGTTCGGTGCCGTACCGAGAAAGCCGGGTGGCCCGCCGTAGGCGGGCGCCGGACCGCCGTAGGCGGGCGCCGGACCGCCATAACCGGGTGGCGGACCACCATAACCAGGTGGCGCGCTGTACCCCGGTGGCGGA
Source organism: Mycobacterium sp. (assembly GCA_035569455.1). Classification (GTDB taxonomy): domain Bacteria; phylum Actinomycetota; class Actinomycetes; order Mycobacteriales; family Mycobacteriaceae; genus Mycobacterium. The sequence continues at coordinate 30,024 of DATMMZ010000228.1, forward strand.
TAGCCGGCCGGCGCATACCCTGGAAACCCCGGCGGCGGGCCATCCGGATAACCAGGCGGCGGCGTGCTCACCGGGCGCAGCGGCCGTCGTCGTTGGTCATGGCGTCCATCCTGTCGACGGTAGCGGTACTTCACAATCTTGGCCGCGACGGCCGTGTGGGGCGCGCATGGCGCGTAGCGTCTGGTCCATGGCAGAACTCAAATCCCAGCTCCGGGCGGATCTGACGCAGGCGATGAAGAGCCAGGACAAGCTGCGAACCGCGACCCTGCGCATGGTGCTGGCAGCGATCCAGACTGAGGAAGTCTCCGGCAAACAAGCGAGAGACCTCTCCGACGATGAGGTGATCAAGGTGCTGGCCAGGGAATCCCGCAAGCGTGGTGAGGCAGCCGAGATCTACACCCAAAACGGCCGGGGTGAACTCGCCGCCAACGAGCACGCCGAGGGGCGGATCATCGACGAGTATTTGCCGACGCCGCTCACCGAGGCAGAGGTGGCCGACGTGGCCGACACCGCCATAGCCGAGGTGGCCGAGACAATAGGAGAGCGGCCCACCATGAAGCAGATGGGACTGGTAATGAAAGCGGCCACCGCGATCGCGGCCGGGAAGGCCGACGGCGCGCGCTTGTCCGCGGCGGTAAAAGACCGCTTGTAGCGGCCCAGGCACCTGGCCGTGTCGTTTGCTCGTGGTGCGTCCGGCAACCTGATCTCCAGTCGCTCACCATCGGACCTGCCGGCGTTTTGCTCGACGATCGTCAAGCAATTCGCCTAGTTGCCGGAAGCCTTAGCGGGCCGATTCGGTTTAAACCGCTGGTTTGCGGGCATTAGTACGCCACGCCGTGATCGCCGCGGCGATGCCCGAGAATTCACTGGAGGGCCGACGCTTGACGACCACATACCCAGCCCCATTCGTCCGTCTGGCCGACGCGAACGTATACCAGCCGCAACAGGATTCGCGCCTCCTGGTGGACTCGATGGAACGAACCGGAATCGTCGCGGGAAGGCGGGTGCTTGACCTGTGCACCGGGAGCGGTTTCGTCGCAATCGCTGCCGCCGAATTGGGCTGCGCCAGCGTCACTGCCTTCGACATCTGTCCCCATGCCGTACGCTGCTCGCGCGATAACGCCGTTGAGGCCGGGGTGCGGGTCGATGTTCGGCAGGGTTCGTGGACAAGGGCTTTCGGCTGTGCCCCGTTCGACGTCGTGGTGTCCAATCCGCCCTACATGCCCACTCCAGCCGTTGACGATAGCGGGTCGATCCCGTCAGCCGCGGGCCCGTCGTGGGCGTGGAACGCCGGTCCCGATGGGCGACGGGTGCTGGACCCACTCTGCGAGTCGGCGGCGAACTTGTTGTGCGACGGCGGGTCCCTGTTGCTGGTGCAGTCGGCCTTCGCCGGTGTGCAACGGTCGCTGGACTCCTTACGGTCAACCGGCATGAACGCTGACGTTATTGCATCCCAGTGGATTCCATTCGGTCCGGTGCTCTCGGCACGGGCAGGCTGGATGGAGAAGACCGGTCAGTTGCGGCGTGGATGCCGGGAAGAGGAGCTTGTTGTGATCCGGGCGGACAAACGATGACCAGCACCCGGGTACGGGTGATACCCAAAGGCCCCGTGCTGATATCCGGCCCGGTGCGGATCGAGATGCCCGACGGCGGTGTCGTCGAATCCGACCGGTTCATGGTGGCGATCTGCACCTGCGGGCGCAGCAAGGAGTATCCGCTGTGCGATACCAGCCACCGGCGGTGCCGGTCCACCAAAGCTAGGTAGCCCCGGCGCCCAGCCGGGCGGGCCGTAACGACGTCTCGCCCCGCTCCCATGACGCCATAATGGTGCCTGCCAGACGATTTTCCACGACGGCGTGCGCGCGCATCCCGAATACGACGTCGCGGTCGAGGTTCGGTTCGCGAGCGACGAGATCGCCGATCACGTCGTGGCGCACCACCTGTTCGTGCACCGCGTCGGCCTCGACATGCTCGCTGTAGAACGCGATGCAGGCTGACGGAGCGTTCATTCGCTGCAGCGCCTCGACCATCCGCCGGGAGCCCGGCGGGGAGGTGATCTCCGTCGCCGCGAAATGTCCAATCGCGGCGCCGCGCAACCAACGGTGCAGGCCGAACAGCGACATCAGGTTCACCACAGTCAGCGATTCGGCGGGGACAGCGTCAATGTAACCCAGATACGTCGAATCCAGATCGGCCGCGGCCAAAAGATCAGCGAAGAGCTGCTGGTGAAGCCGTGAGCCCTCCCCGGCACCATATTCGTCGAATTCGATCGCCACGAAGGCCGCCTTGGCGGCACCCGTCAGGCGCGGAATCGCCCAGGCGTGCGGATCGCCTTCCTTGAGGTGGTACAGCGATCTGTGCGCAAAGTACTCACGCATCTGCTGCCAGCTTCCGGTGTCGCGCAAATAGTGCGAGGGGCCGGTGCCGTCGATGGGCTCAACGGAGAGCGCATCCATTTCGATTGTCGAGGTGTCGTCGGGTCCGATGTGTCCGACGTCGCGGCGCACCCCGGCCAAAAAAGCATGCTCGAGTTCTGCGCGCAGGTGCAGCAGTGCGGGATTCCACTCCCAGGTTGCGTCCACGCCCGCAAAACCTCGGTAATGCAGCTCGTAACACATGAACAAGGCCAATTGCAGGTCAAGACCGTAGGGATCCGAATCACGCACCGATGCGCTGATGCGGGCGAGCTGGTTGCGTGACGCGGATCCGGTCAAGGTGCGACGGACGGCGATCGACAGCGGTCCGTGTGCCGCGGGCAGGGCGGGTTCGACGGAGTTAGATTGCCCGGCTCCACCTCGGGCCGTTGGACAGCCCGCATCGTCGTCGTCTCTAATCGATGCGCGAGTCACGTCGGTGGGTACCCTCTCCACGCCTCGGCAAACAGTCCTTTCAGCGATTGACTGCCCCGGCTGCTGCCGGCAGTCGAAAGTTGATTTCGATGGTGGTTCCAACTGGGGTGCTATCCACTTCTACCGAGTCGCTGAGGGCCCTCATCAGCACCAGGCCCCGCCCGCTGTTGCCCGGGTTGACGGCCGGCTTCTTCCAGGAGCCGGAATCGCCGACCCGCACGTGGACTTCGCCGTCAACGGCTTCGGCCTCGAGCAGCATTTTCCCGCGGGGGTGTCCGCGATAGGCATGCTCGACGCTGTTGGTGCATGCCTCGTTGACGACGAGCACGATGTCGGCGGCCAGTTCGTCAGGGACGTCAGCGGCCCGTAGCCAACCGGTCAGCCGGTGCCGGATGCCGGCCAATTTATCAGCGGTAGCATCGCTTTCGATTCGAAGCGGCACCAGCTCGTGCCGGTAGATCACCATCGCGACGTCGTCGTCATATCCCGCTGCGGGAGCCAAGTGACGAAGCACTGCATCCGCCACGGCGTCCAGGGGCAACTTCATCGTGTTCACCAAAACATCCGCCGCGCGGGCGATTCCGTCGTCGATCGACTCGTGCTTCCGCTCGACCAAGCCGTCGGTGAACAGCATCAGCGTCGAGCCCGGCGGTAGCGCCTGCGAGGCTTGCGGGCGAGGCAGGTCTCGGCGCACCGCGAGCGGCACTGAGCGGGCATCGGTCAACACCGTCGTCCTCAACCCGGAACCGGACCCGGCCCGAGCGATAACCGCGGGCATGTGGCCGGCGTTGCTGTACTGCAGGACACCGGATTCGGTGTCCAGGATTGCGAGGAACACTGTCGTGCAGTACGCGTTCGGAATGAGCGACGCCGCCGAGTCGAGTTGCTCGAGCAACACCGCGGGCTGGGCCCCGGTGAGCAACAATGCGCGTGCCGAGCTGCGTAGCTGACCCATGATCGCGGCGGCCGGCAGACCACGGCCAACACAGTCGCCGACGACGATGCCGATGCGGTGATCGCCAAGAGGCAGCACGTCATACCAGTCGCCCCCGATTTCCAATGGCGGGACAGCGGGTTCGTAGCGGACCGTAAAGCCCGGCGGCGGCTCTAGCGGAGGCAACATCGCTCGCTGCAGTGTCATCGCCGTTTCGCGTGCACTCTCGAACTGACGAACATGCTGCATAGCCAGGCTGAGGTGGCCGATGAGCACCGTGACCAGCAGCCGATCCTCGGCGCTGACCCAGCGAGGCACACGAAGCTCCAACCACAGCGCGACGTCTCCCGTACCGGACAGCATTGCGACCAATCCCTGTGCCTTACCGGGAGAGTCGGGCCGGTCGACCGTTTTGGCCGTCAGCGGCAGCTGGTGTCGTGCTTCCTCAAATGTAACGCGCAACCACGGATCGAGTCCGCGCCACGTCGATTCGTCTGGTTCGCCCGCCACCTGGACGGTCGGCTCGGCACGGGGATGCTGGTCCAGCGGCCACATGACCGCCACCACCCGGCGCACGTCGACCGCTGCTCGGCATTCGTTGAGAGTGATCGAGAGCACCTCGGCCACGCTTTTCGCCACCCCCACAGCTGTTGCCAGCCGCAGGACCGCGCTCTCCCGGGCGGCAAATGCCCGTTCCGCGGTGATGTCACGAATGGTTCCGACGTAGACATCGTTGTCGGTGCCAGTTCCTCTGACCGCATTGATGCTCACCGTCACCCACGCAAGATGACCGTCTTTGTGCCGAATAGGTGTCTCGTAGTCGGCACTGCCGACGGACCGCACGCGGGCTTGTTGCTGAGCCGCCGTCTTCTCATCGACCAACCACGGATGCGGCCAGCGGTACGGCAAACCCTCTGCGGGATAGCCGAGGATCTCAGCGAAAGCGTTGTTCATGTCGACCACTGCGCCTTCGTGGTCGGCCACGAAGAACCCCTCTTGCAAAGAATTCACCAGGGCGGTGCGAAACTTGTCGCGATCGGCCAGAACGTCGGCGCGGGCCCGCTGTTCCGCGTAACGCTTAGTGCCGTCCAAGAATCCCCGAGTTGCGACGTCGAGTGGGGCGAGCGTCTGCAATAGGAATTCCAGCGTGGCCGCCCGGTCGACTGGCGTGTGCTTATCGACTTCAACAACCCACCGGAAGTGCTGCTCGATGATTTCGAGCATGCTGATTCGTTCCTGCAGGGCTCGGCGCCCGAGCTCGTGGCCGACGGCCAAGCTGTCCTCGTCGCGCGCGTCCAAGAAGGTCCGCAGCGCAGCGATGTAGTGGGCGTGAAAGTCGTCGGTGTCAGTCATGTCGAGGTACCCCGATGTCGTGCGGCAAGCACCATGGCGTCGTCGGATTCTTTCGCGTGTTTACCCAGGATCTGGTCGGCTATAACCGCGGCGGAGGCGGCGAAGTCGATATGGTCCAGGTGGTCTTCAGCGATGCCGTCGCTGGCCATGATGAGTAGGTCGCCGGTGCGTATTGGAATCACTTGTGCGGGTGAAATTTCCGGTATCCGGTAGCCGACAATGCCTGCGGCCAGGCGCGCAGACGAACGGACGTGAATACCGCTGGCAGCCTTGGCGACCAGGTTGGCCGTAACGTTTCCAACCCCCGTCCAGCACAGCTGGCCGGCCTCGAAATTGATGCGTGCCAGGGTCATCGCGGCCCCTCTGGAGCCCCCCAGTACGCGGTGACAGAGCTGGACCAAGACTTCGACCCGCTCTGCGCGGGCACTCTTGAGCGCTTCCACCGCGGCCATTGCCGCGTTCGCGGCGGCCGGGCCGTGACCGAGCCCGTCCAGTACGCCGAACAGGGCAGCCCCACCTTCGATGCCGACCGCAATCGACTGATCACCGCAGACGTGCTCGCCGGGGCGTGGGCGCCCCGCTGTCGCCCATTCGATCGGCCCCAATCTGCCCTGGTCACGCACGAGCCGGAACCCATTTCCACATTTCGATCATCGTTCCGCGGCCGAGTGCGGATTCGACGATCAACCGGTCCATGAGGCGGCGGGCACCGGGCAAGCCGAGACCCAGTCCGCGCCCGGTCGAATATCCGTCCTCCATCGCGCGCTCGATGTCGGCGATGCCGGGACCCTCGTCCTCGGCGCGTATCACCAGCGCCTTGCGGCCCTCCCGGTCGGCCACCGCCACCCGAACCGCACCGCGACCGGCATAGCTGGTGATATTGCGGGCGACTTCCGAGATCGCCGTGGCGATCATAGTGACGTCGGTCAGCGAGAATCCGAGATCGAGGGCTAGCTGATGTCCGGCTTTGCGGGCGCCCACGATGTCGTCGGGGTGGTTGATGGCGACAACGATCTCACCCGCCACCATCGCGCCCGATCGTCGATTTCCCTAGTCCCAGTTGGCGATTCAGCAACGCGAGACCCTCTTCCAGGTCCAGCGCGGTGTTCATGTCGTCGAACGCCAGCCCCAGTTGGACCATGGCAAAGGCCACCTCTGGCTGCAGGCCCACGATCACCGTTGCGGCGCCGCGCAGCCGGGTCATGTGCGCGATCGTCCGCAGCGACCGGGCCGCGAAGGAATCCATCACATCGATGGCGGTGACGTCGACGATGATCCCCTGGGCGCGGAACCGGCTGACTCGCTCCATGAGGTCATACCGCAGTCGTTCAGTATCGGAGTCGGTGAGCGCGGCTTGCACCGTGGCGATCAGAATCGCGCCCTGTTTCAGAATTGGTACTGGCATGGCCTGCGTGTGGTGGTTGTGGCTACGCGGTTGCCTCGCCGGCGCGAGTGACCTCGTAGCCCAGCAAGCGCTCGGCTTCTTCGATGCCACCCTGCAGGTCGCCGACGGCGTTCATCTTCGACAGGTCCAGTCCGATCGTCACCAGCGTCAGGGCGATTTCCGAGGACAGGCCGGTGATGATCACGCTCGCACCCATCAACCCCGACGCATCGACCGTCTGCACCAAGTGGTTTGCCACCGTGGAGTCGATGGTGGGCACACCGGTGATGTCGATGACGACGACTTTGGCGCGGTTGGCCCGGATGGCTCGCAGCAGCTGTTCGGTGACCTGGCGGGCGCGCTGGCTGTCCAGCACGCCGATGATCGGCAAAATCAGCAGCTGCTCGCGCACCTGCAGCACCGGCGTCGACAGCTCGCGGATCGCCTCCTGCTGCTGGCGGATGATGCGCTCGCGCTCCTGCACGAAGCTGACGCCCACGGTGTTGGCGATGCGGTTGGCCGCCGGTTCATAGGCGTCCAGGACCCGGTTGAGCATGTCGAACTCGGTCTGGTACTTCTCGAACAGTGAGCGCGCGAGCACGTCGCGCAGCAGCAGCACGATGCCGAGCACCTCGTCGGTTTCCACTCCCCGCGGGATGATGCGTTCGGACAGGTCGCGCGCATAGTCCTGCAGCGCCTCGACGCTACCGGTCTCGAGCACCTCGACGTAGTTGTCGTACACGGCGGTCGCCTCGGAGAAGATCTCTTCGGGCGTCATCGCTGTGAGCAGCTCCGCCTCGGTGATCCTGCGGGCCCACTCCTCACGCAAGGCGGTGCGGTTCCGTCGCAGGTGCTGGACCAGCTGTGGCAGTAGACCTTCGCTGGAGATGCCGACCGTCTGTGTGGTGGTGTATGTGGTGGTATCCGTCGGCGAATCTGACATGTGGCCTCCCAAGGCCTCCAAGTGCGCGTCGCGCTCCGCAGGGCGCAGGTCCTATCGCGAGACTAGCGTGGGGTGCGGCGTGTGCGGTGTTGAGGGCTTCTGCTTCTCGCAGTTGGTCGGGCGGGTTAGGCTTGCACAACACTTAAGGACTTAAGGCCCGGACAAAGGATCGCCATTGTCAGCTCCCGATTCGATCACCACGCTGGTTGCGGACCACGATGGGGTCGCCGTGGTCAGTGTCAGCGGCGAAATCGATTTGGTCACCGCCCCCGCGTTGGAACAAGCCATCGGCGCAGTGGTGGCGGAAAATCCGACGGCGCTGGTTATCGACCTCTCAGGGGTGGAGTTTCTCGGCTCGGTGGGGCTCAAGATTCTGGCCGCGACCTATGAGAAGCTCGGCGATTCTGCTCAGTTCGGGGTGGTGGCGCGCGGCGCGGCGACCCGCAGGCCGATTCACCTGACGGGTCTGGACAAGACCTTCCCTCTGTACCCGACGCTGGACGACGCCTTAACCGGCGTGCGTGACGGCAACCTGAATCGCTAGCCCGCGGCCCTTCAGTCACTTCATCAGCGAGAAGTCGTTGCAACGGCAGGCCACGGGGTGACCTGGGCTACCCGAACTCAGGGTCACGGCGCCCGCGTGGGGCGTGCGATGATTCACGGCCATGGATGTCGATCATCCGGAACACGATCAGCAGTGGGATCGCCACGAGCGCGGTGAAACCGAAATCGAACGGTTGGACCGCAACTGGAACAGCCTGCTGCAAGAACTGCGGGTAGAGCAGACGGGGGTGCAGCTGCTCACCGGGTTCCTGTTGACGCTGCCGTTCCAGCAGCGATTCGACGTGCTCAGCGAACACATGCGGCTGGTGTATCTGGCGACGGTGAGCTGTTCGGTGGCCTCCACGGTGCTGCTGATCGCCCCGGTGGCCATCCACCGCTTGCTGTTCAGGCGGCACCGGCTTCAGGTGCTGGTGTCGGCCGCGCACCGGTGCGCACAGGCCGGGCTGCTGCTCCTCGGTGTCGCGTTGACCGGGACCACGATCGTCATTTTCGCGGCCGTGTCCGGGCGCAACGCGGGCCTTGCCGCCGGGGCGTG
>DATMMZ010000229.1:0-2138 GCA_035569455.1 Mycobacterium sp.
GCACCCATGGCGGCGGGTGAGTGGCGACGGAAGCGTGCACGCCGGCGATCTCGTCGCATTCACGGCCGGTGTGCTGGCCGATGGATACCTCGGCGAGGTGGGCCGGACGTGGCCCGCGGGCGATTCCGACACCGAAGCCACCCGTCAGCTCTACCGGCGATCGAATGACCTGTGGGACCGGCTCATTGCGGCCTGCCGGCCCGGTGCCGTGGCCAGCGGTCTGTTCGCCGCCTACGAGGCTGCCGGCGAGCCGCTCCCGCCGATGCCGGTTGCGCACGGACTCGGACTGGGTTTCGACCCACCTGTCGTCTCTGCACTGCTGCCGAAGACTGCGGCCGCAGCACGTCTGGACCCGGGTATGGTGCTCGCGGTCACAGGCTACGTCTGGGAGCAGGGCGTCGGGGCGGTGTTCGGCCGGGACGCAGTCCTCATCACCGCGGACGGACCGGAACTGTTGACCTCGAGCCCGTCGGCGATGAGCGCTGGCGTCGGAACTTCCTGAAGGAGAACGGATGTCAGACAGACCTTCACCAGAAGAGCTCATCGTCTACGACAAGGACCCGAAGACCAAGATAGCGACGGTCACCTTCAACCGCCCTGAATTTCTGAACGCGCCGACCTCGGCGGCGCGGCTGCGGTACGCGGACCTCCTGCGAGCGGCGACCGTCGACGACGACGTCAGGGTCGTCGTCATTCGCGGTGTCGGCGACAATCTCGGCAGTGGAGCTGACCTTCCTGAGTTCATGGAAGGCAATGACAATCCAGACCTGCGACTGGCTGAACTACGGCTTGAGGACGAGGGCGTTGGCGACGTGACCTATCCGCCGAAGGGATCGTTTCGGCACGGCGCGACGATCAGCGCATGGTACGCAAACGTACAGGCCGGCAACCGGCCCTTGCAGGAACTGAAGAAGATCAGCATCGTCGAGGCCAAGGGCTATTGCTACGGCTGGCATTTCTACCAGGCCGCCGACGCCGACCTGGTGATCTCTTCCGACGATGCGCTTTTCGGCCATCCGTCCTTCCGGTACTACGGCTGGGGCCCGCGGATGTGGACGTGGGCGCAGACGATGGGTCTGCGCAAGTTCCAGGAAATGGTGTTCACGGGAAGACCTTTCACGGCAGCCGAGATGTACCAGTGCAACTTCCTGAACAAGGTGGTGGCACGGGATCAGCTCGAGGCTGAGGTGGACAAATACGCGCGGGCATGCGCGCGCAATCGACCGACCGATACCATCTTCCAGCAGAAGGTCTTCTTCGAGGTGGTCAAGCAGTATCAGGGCGAATACATGGGCAGCCTGCTGTCCGCCTTCTTCGAATCGATGGGTGGGCACATCCAGCACGACGAAGATGACATGGACATGCGTGAGGCGATCGACACCGGGTTGGCCGGTGCGGTCAACGACAACGACAGCAATTTCCCGCCGGACTTCCGATTGAGCAAGTCAAACCGCAAGAAGAAGGACTAGCGGGTGGAGCCGGAGGCTGGCCCACTGCACGGCTATCTGGTCGTCGACCTCTCCACGGGAATCGCCGGCGCCTACTGCACGAAGCTGCTCGCCGACGGCGGCGCCACGGTGGTCAAAGTGGAACCGCCGGGAGGTGATCCGCTGCGCAGGTGGTCGGCTTCGGGCGCAGAGATCCCGCCGGGCGACGACGGCGCGCTGTTCAGTTTTCTCGCGGGTTCGAAGCACAGCGTTGTCGCCGAACCTGACGTCGATGACGGCGTCGAATTCGTTCGCGCACTGCTGGCAGGTGCGGACGCGGTGGTCTGGTCTCGCGGCTCAAAGATCGCTGAGCACCGCGCCTTCACGCCGGCTGAGATCCACCGCGTCCATCCGCATCTGACGGTCACGGCGATCACGCCGTTCGGGTTGGAAGGTCCGTGGCGGGACAAGCCGGCCACCGAGTTCACGCTGCAGGCATGGTCGGGTGGGATCGTCGGCCTGGGACGAGGCTCACCCGACCGCGCTCCGGTGTTCGTCGGTGGGCAGGTGGGGGAGTACTTCGCGGGGGCGTACGCAAGCGCCGCCACGCTTGCGTCGCGAATGCGGACCCTCGACACCGGCCGCGGGGATCTGATCGACCTGTCGATGCTCGAGACGCAGATCATGGGTCTCACCTATTACCCGGTGGCG
>DATMMZ010000230.1:0-23508 GCA_035569455.1 Mycobacterium sp.
GGCGCCGTCGGGTGACCGCAGGGGCACCGACCATTTCATTCCTGGCCAGCAATTCGGCCACCGAGATCGACCGAGTGCCGGGGCTCTCGGTCTCGGAGTGTGGTCCGGTCATGATTTGTCGCCTCTCGATCGGTTTGCCGCTTTCCGATCAGCTTTTTGCTCTCCAGCATCGCGCACCGAACTCCCGACGAGCGACGTTCCGTCGGCTTCACTGTCGAGTTTGCGCAAGATGAGACCTTCCCGTAACGCCCACGGGCAGATGTCCACCGTTTCCATTGATAGCGCTCGCATGCTCGCCTCCGCCACCAGCGCGCCCGCCACGATCTGCGGTGCCCGCTCGGCGCTTACTCCTTCCAGTTCCGCGCGGTCAGCGGTCGTCATCCTAGAGATGAAAGATATGAGTTGTCTGAGGCCATTGGCCGTGAGTGTCCTCCTCACCCGTGGTCCGTCGGCCGACGGCGCAGCGCCGGTGAGCCGCGCCAATGAGCGAAACGTCTTCGACGTTGCTACCGCGAGATCGGGGCTACCCGCGTCGAGCACCGTCACACTGGCTTCCGCCAACTCGGCGTCGAGCCAGTCCCGCAGCATCGCCACCCGGCGTCGGCCGGGCGGATCGTCGGGCAGCCACTCGCGGGTCAACCGTCCCGCGCCCAGTGGCAACGACAACGCGACGTCGGGCTCCTCGTCGACGCCGCTGGACAATTCCAGCGAGCCGCCGCCGATATCGAGGTTGATGATGCGACCAGCGCTCCACCCGAACCATCGCCGTACCGCCAGGAAGGTCAGCCGCGACTCGTCGACCCCGCGCAGTACCTGCAACTCGACCCCGGTGTCCTTGCGCACCCGGGCCAGCACATCGTCGGAATTCTCGGCATCCCGGACCGCTGACGTTCCGAAGGCCATCAGCGCTTCACAACCGGAGCTGACCGCGATCTTGGCGAACTCGTCGATCGTGGAAATCAACTTCTCGGCGCCACGCTTGGTGATCTTGCCCGAGCTGTCGGTGGCCTCGGCCAGTCGCAGCGTGGCCTTCGTCGAACTCATCGGCATCGGATGCCCGCCGCGGTGGGCATCTACCACCAGCAGATGGACCGTGTTGCTGCCCACGTCAAGCACGCCCAATCGCACAGAACACAAACTAGCCGGACGACGAAGCGCGCCGCGAAGCGGAGTGAGGTGGGGCCCGAGTGTCAGCGGGTCAGGCGGGGAGAATCGTGGTCTAACGTTGAGTACGTGGCAAATTCGCGCCCAGAGCCGGGGCGTCCGGGGCAGGAAGTGGAATTGGACTTCGCCCGTGAGTGGGTGGAGTTCTACGATCCGGACAATCCTGAACACCTGATCGCGGCCGACCTCACCTGGTTGCTGTCGCGCTGGACGTGCGTATTCGGCACACCGGCGTGCCGCGGCACCGTCGCGGGCAGGCCGCATGACGGGTGTTGCTCGCACGGAGCGTTCTTGTCGGATGACGACGACCGCGCCCGATTGGACGACGCGGTGAAGAAGCTGACCGCCGACGATTGGCAATTCCGCGAAAAAGGGTTGGGCCACAAAGGCTATCTGGAGCTCGACGAGAACGATGGCCAATCCCAATTTCGCACCCGCAAACACAAAGACGCATGCATCTTCTTGAACAGGCCCGAGTTCGCCGGTGGCGCCGGCTGCGCGCTGCACAGCAAAGCCCTCAAGCTGGGTGTGCCGCCGCTCACTATGAAACCCGACGTGTGCTGGCAGTTGCCGATCCGGCGCAGCCAGGAGTGGGTGACCCGGCCAGACGGCACCGAAATCCTCAAGACCACCATCACCGAATACGACCGGCGCGGCTGGGGCTCCGGTGGCGCCGATCTGCACTGGTATTGCACCGGCGATCCGGCCGCCCACATCGGCGCCAAGCAGGTGTGGGAGAGCCTGGCCGACGAACTCACCGAACTGCTCGGCAAGAAGGCCTATGCGGAACTGGCGTCAATGTGCAAGCGCCGCAGTCGATTAGGGCTCGTCGCCGTGCATCCCGCGACCCGGGCGGCCAAGTAGCCCGTTCAGGTCTCTTTGGTGTACGACGCGACCATGCGCAGCGCGCTGGCCCGAAGATAGGCCTCGACCGTCGCGGCGGCGGCCGCCGCGTCGCTCGCCAGCACGGCCTCCGTGATCGCTCGCAGGTCGGCCACCACCGGCTCGGCGTCGTCATAGGCCCCGGTGAGCTCGTGCTCGCGGCCGCCGAAGGCGTGTTCGACCCAGCGGTACAGCAACCCCAACGCGCGGTTGCGGGTGCTGTGGATGAGCACCCGGAAGTAGGCGAGGTCGGCCGCCTGGCGCGTCGCGGCCGTGTCCGCCCGCTGCACCGCCGCCAGCGATTCGCGTAGCGCCTCGGCATCGTCGGGACCGCTTCGCTCCGCCGCCAGGCGTCCTATCACCGGACCCAACGCCGCGCGGATCTCCAGCAATTCGACGAGGAACTCGGGGCCCAGTTTGCGGACCAGCGCCTCGATCACCGCGGGATTGGTGAGGCCCTCGGGGTCGCGCACCACGTTGCCACTGCCGTGCCGGGCCTCGATCAGGCCCATCTGCTGCAACCGGGCCAGACCCTGCCGCAGCGAGGTGCGGTTGACGCCGAGCTGCTCGGCCAGCTCCCGCTCGGGCGGCAACGTCGAGCCCGGCGGGAAGGCGCCGTCGAGGATGGCGTCGGCGATCGACGCAGCGATCTGCTCGTCCACGCGCTGGCGATCAGGCGGCTGGATCGGACTTGACTGGTTCATTGGCTCAACCAATATAGTGGACGGACGGGCACGCTGACCTGTCACGAAGTTGCGTGTCGGGCATCGACTGTGCGTCCAGGGCCGATAACAGCCAGTTTTTGCGCCCTGAGCGCACACTCCGCGCCCTGAAGGCACCGTCGATCCAGACGACCGGAGGTAGAAGGCAGTGGACGACGAAATGCGATCGGCCGTCGCTCCGCGCTGGCAAGGCAAGGCCGGGCGCCTGGAAGTCTGGTACGCCACCTTGTCGGATCCGCTGACCCGCGCCGGCCTGTGGATTCATTGCGAGACGGTCGCGCCGACAAACGGCCCGGCATATGCGCACGGCTGGGCGACCTGGTTTCCGGCCGACGGCCCACCGCGCACCGAGCGCTTCGGCCCCGAGCCCACCCAACCGGCGGCCGGGGCCGCCTGGTTTGACGCCGCGGGCGTGCAAGCGTGCCACGAGCAGCTGACCGGACGCGCCCGATCACTCGCGTGGGACTTGTCCTGGAAGGACACCTGCGCGCCCCTGTGGACGTTCCCCCGCCTGACGTGGGAGCGCGAATTGCTGCCGGGTGCCCAAGTGGTGCTGGCCCCCACCGCCGACTTCACCGGGTCGCTGACGGTCGGCGACACCACCCATCGCGTCGACGGCTGGCGCGGCGGCGTCGCCCACATTTACGGGCACGGCAACGCCAAGCGCTGGGGGTGGATCCACGCCGACCTCGGCGAAGGCGACGTGCTGGAGGCGGTGACCGCGGTATCGCACAAACCGGGACTGCGCAGACTCGCGCCGATGGCGTTCATTCGCACTCGCATCGACGGAAAAGATTGGCCCGCAAGCCCTTTGCCGTCATTGCGGGTGCGTACAACGCTCGGCCTGCGGCACTGGCAGCTGGAGGGACGCATCGGCGGCCAACACGTGCTCATCCGCGTCGACCAGCCCCCGGACAGGTGCGTGAGCCTGGGGTACACCGACCCCGACGGCGGCCGCGCGGTGTGCACCAACACCGAACGGGCCGACATCCACATCGAGATCGGCGACCGGCATTGGTCGGTGCTGGGCACGGGGCACGCCGAAGTCGGTCTGCGCGGTGCTGACGCACCCGCCATCAACGAAAGGATTCCGTCGTGAGTTTTCTCCTCGACCCGCCGCTGCTGTTTGCCTCCGGGGTGCTCATCGAGCGCGCTCTGCCCGAGGAGCGCCGCGATGTGGCAGAGGCCGCCACCCTCGGCGCCTTCTTCAGCGGGTCATTCGGGCTCTACAACAACGTGCCCGGACTCGGGCTGCTGTGGCGCCCGTTCCGCGCGCGCAACGGCCGCGACTTCATGTGGAACAGCGGGGTTTTCGGCGTGCAAACCGATAAAGCCGACTGGCCGCTGCACGCCGCGGCCGGGGGCATCTTCGCGACGTACCCCTTCTTCCTCAAGTTCGGGAGGAAGCTCGGCCGAAAGCTCGGGCGCCGTACGTGAGCCGTTCGCTCGCGTCCTTCGGCACCGCGCTGCTGCCCGAGGAACACGGCGGCCCGACACCCGCCCTGCTGGTCGATCGCGTCGATCGTTACCTGGCCAGGATGCCGGCGACGTCGCGGCTGGCGTTGCGGACCGGGCTGGCGTCCCTGGCCGCGGCGAGCTACCTCACCACCGGGCGGCCGCTGTCCCGGCTTAGCCCAAAGCAGCGCGACCGGGTGCTGCGGCGGGTGGCCGCCCTCAGCCCGGACGCCGGTGCCGCCGTCGAGGCCATGAAGGTGATCGTGCTGCTCGCCAACGGCGCCGACACTTACGCGCCGGAACTGCTGGCCCGCGCCAGGGAGCACGACGTGGCGCGCCCCGACGCGGCCCTGAACATCACGCAGTCAACGGAGTGCCCGTCCGTCGTTACCGCCGACGCGGTGATCGTCGGGTCCGGTGCCGGTGGAGCGATGGTGGCACGCACCCTGGCACGGGCCGGCTTCGGCGTGGTCGTGCTAGAAGAGGGGCGCCGCTGGACGGTCGAGGAGTTCCGTACCACCCACCCGATCGACCGCTATGCCGGGCTGTACCGCGGCGCCGGGGCGACCATCGCGCTGGGACGCCCATCGGTGGTCCTGCCGATCGGCCGGGCGGTCGGTGGCACCACCGTCGTCAACTCCGGCACCTGCTTTCGCCCGCCGCTTGCCGTGCAGCGGCGCTGGCGCGACGAATTCGGCCTCGGCCTGGCCGATCCGGAGCGGTTCGCCGACCGCCTCGACGACGTCGAGCGCACGCTGCGGGTCGCGCCGGTGCCGTTGGAGATCATGGGCCGCAACGGGCGCCTGCTGCTCGACGCCGCCAAGTCGCTGGGCTGGCAGGCGGCGCCCATCCCGCGTAACGCGCCGGGCTGCGAAGGCTGCTGCCAGTGCGCGATCGGCTGTCCACGCAACGCCAAATTCGGCGTGCACCTCAACGCGCTGCCGCAGGCGTGTGCGGCCGGCGCGCGGATCATCTCGCGGGCACGCGTCGAACGGGTGCTGCACCGGCACGGACGCGCCCGCGGCGTGCGAGCCCGTCGGCCTGACGGCACAGCGCTGGACGTGCTCTCGGACACGATCATCGTCGCCGCCGGCGCCACCGAGACGCCAGGGTTGTTGCGGCGCAGCGGAATTGGCGCACATCCGCGGCTCGGCCGAAACCTCGCGCTGCATCCGGCGGCGATGCTAGCGGGGCGGTTCGAGGACGACGTGGTCGCATGGCACGGGGTGCTGCAAAGCGCCGCGGTCCACGAGTTTCACGAGTCAGACGGCGTGCTGATCGAAGCGACCGCTACGCCGCCGGGCATGGGGTCGATGGTGTACCCCGGCTACGGCGCCGAGCTGCTGGGCTGGCTCGACCGGGCACCCCAGGTCGCCACGTTCGGTGCGATGGTCGCCGATCGCGGCGTCGGCTCGGTGCTGTCAGTGCGCGGCGAGACGGTAGTGCGCTACGACATCGACCGGGCCGACATCGGCAAGCTGGTGGTCGCGCTCGAGGCCATGGGCCGGTTGCTCTTCGCCGCCGGCGCGGTCGAGGTGCTCCTCGGTCTGCCCGGCGCGATGACCGTGACGTCGCAGGCGGCGCTGCAGGATGCGCTGCGCAGCAGCAACCCCAGAAGCCTGCACCTGGCCGCCTTCCATCCGACGGGTACCGCGGCCGCAGGCACCGACGAGCAGCTCTGTCCGGTCGACGAGACCGGTCGGCTACGCGGCGTCGAAGGTGTCTGGGTCGCCGACGCGTCGGTCCTGCCCAGCAGCCCGGAGGTGAACCCGCAGCTGTCGATCATGGCGCTGGCGCTGGGCGTGGCCGACCAAATAGCAGATGAGCTGGTCAGCGCGCGCTGACTAACCCTCCAGCTTGTAGCCCAGCCCGCGCACCGTCACCAGGTGCACCGGGTTGGCCGGGTCGGCCTCGATCTTGGACCGCAGCCGCTTGACGTGAACGTCGAGGGTCTTGGTGTCGCCGACGTAGTCCGCGCCCCAGACCCGATCGATCAACTGCCCGCGGGTCAGCACCCGCCCGCTGTTGCGCATCAGGTATTCCAGCAAGTCAAATTCCTTGAGCGGCAAGGTGATTGTGTCGCCGTTCACCGAGACGACGTGCCGCTCGACATCCATCCGCACCGGACCAGACTCCAAGACGCCGTCGCTGATTTCGGAGTCGTCATCGCCGCCACGGCGGAGGACCGCCCGGATCCGGGCGATCAACTCGCGCGCCGAATAGGGCTTGGTCACATAGTCGTCGGCCCCCAGTTCCAGGCCGACCACCTTGTCGATTTCGCTGTCCCGGGCGGTCACCATGATGACCGGCACGCTGGAACGGGCGCGCAGCTGCTTGCACACGTCGGTGCCGGACATCCCTGGCAGCATCAAGTCGAGCAGCACGATGTCAGCGCCGGCGCGATCGAACTCGGCGAGCGCGGATGGCCCATCGGTCACCACCGAGGCCTCGAAGCCCTCCTTGCGCAGCAGAAACGCCAGCGGATCGGCCAGCGATTCCTCGTCCTCCACGATCAGCACACTCGTCATCGACTTAGTTCTTCCTCTCTTTGGGACCTGTTGGGCCGCACGTCACGGTCCTGCGGTTGCTCGGCGTGGTCGTTGACATCCTGATACATCGGGATGGACAAGGTGAACGTCGATCCGGTACCAGGCTTGCTCCACACGCCGATGCTGCCGTTGTGGTTGGCCGCGACGTGTTTGACGATGGCCAGCCCCAACCCGCTGCCGCCAGTGGCTCGCGAGCGCGCTTTGTCCCCCCGGAAGAACCGCTCGAAGACCCGCTCCTGGTCTTCGAGCGCGATCCCGATACCCCGGTCGGTGACGGCGATCTCGATGTCGTCACCGCGGCGGCGACGGCTGATCGATACCAACGACCCACGCGGCGAATAGGCAATCGCATTGGACACCAGATTGGCCAGCGCGGTAACCAGCAGCGTTTGGTCCCCCAACACCCGCAAACCGCTGGGCGCGTCGGTACGAACCTCGATATCAGCGTTGTCGGCGGCCACCTTGTGGCGTGAAATCGCCTCGGACACAATGGTATCGACTTCAACTTCGGTCACGTTGGGCAACCGCTCGGCACCCTGCAGCCGGGACAACTCGATCAGTTCCGCAACCATGTCGCCCAGGCGGTTGGCCTCGATGAGCACCTTCTCAGCGAACCGGCGAACGGTTTCGGAGTCGTCCGCCGAAGCCAGGATGGCCTCGGCGAGCAGGGCCATGGCGCCGACCGGGGTCTTGAGCTCGTGGCTCACGTTGGCCACAAAGTCACGCCTGGCCGCCTCCATGCGCGCATAGTCCGATTGGTCGTGGACGAATACCACGGCGAAGCGGCGGTCTTCCTCGCTCAGCAGCCGGGCGTGCCCATGCACCGACAACCCGGACCGGCCCGTAGCCGGGCGCCGTCCCGGTGCTATGTCGAACTCGACGTCCTCGCCATCCAGCGACTGCTGCGCGGCCCGCCAGGCCTGCTCATCGAGCTGGCGGTCGCGCACCAGTCCCAGCTCCTTGGCCCGTTCGTTGAGGTAAACCACGTCGCGATGGGTATCGACCACCGCGGCACCCAGCGGCATCAGCGCGACGATGCGTTGCAGCATCTGCGAAACGGTGATCCCAGCCCACTCATTGGCCACCCGGTGGCGACGCTCGACCACCCGCGGCGACAACCGGGCGCCGACCGCTACACCTACGGCCAGCGCCACCGCTGACAAACCCCCGGCCAGCAACAGGGCCGAGAACACAGTCACAAACAAAATCCTACAAATCTGGTGAACGCCACCCTAGCGGAGCGAGGCCAAAATCGGACAAGTCACATTTTGAGCTACAGGTGTTCCGCTGCCGTTCACGGGATGTTAGGCAAACACGTCTTTTTCGCCCTTCCACTGCGCTTAGGAGGCATTGCGGAAGCGCGCGATGCGGTGACCGAAAAGCGGAGAGCCTATCTTACGCGCGCCCTTGGTTGGCTACCGCGGCGGCGCCGGCGGCGGCCGCCTCCGGGTCGAGATAGGTACCGCCCGGCAGCATCGGCCGCAGATCGGTATCGAGGTCGTAGCGCAGCGGAATGCCGGTCGGGATGTTCAGGCCGACGATCTCCTCGTCAGACATCTGATCGAGGTGCTTGACCAGGGCGCGCAACGAATTGCCGTGCGCGACGATCAGCACGGTCTTACCGAACCTCAGGTCCGGCACGATCACATCGGTGAAATACGGCAGGAACCGGGCCACCACGTCGGCCAGGCATTCGGTCAGCGGGCCGCCGCCGATGTCGGCGTAGCGGGGGTCGCGGTCCTGGCTGAACTCGCTGCCCTTCTCAATCGGCGGCGGCGGAGTGTCGTAGCTGCGCCGCCAGGTCATGAACTGCTCTTCGCCGTAGCGCGCCCTGGTCTGGGCCTTGTCCAGACCCTGCAGCGCGCCGTAGTGGCGTTCGTTGAGCCGCCAGCTACGCCGCACCGGAATCCACAGCCGGTCGGCGGTGTCGAGCGCGATATGCGCGGTGGCGATCGCGCGTCGCAGCAGCGAGGTGTAGAGCACGTCGGGCAACAGGTCGTGTTCGGCTATCAGCTCGCCGCTTCGAACCGCTTCGGCCCGGCCCTTCTCGGTCAGCCCGACGTCCACCCAGCCCGTGAACAGATTAAGGGCGTTCCAGTCGCTCTCGCCGTGGCGGAGCAGCACCAGCGTGGCAGTGTTTCCCATGCTGGCAAGTCTGTCACGCAGCCCCACCGTCGCTCTCGGGATCTAACGTCTACTTGATTAGCCTCTATGCCGTGTTCGGTGGCCGCGATGAATTGTTGCGTGCGGTTTTCGATCGCTACGGCCCGATCCTGGGCCTAGACGAAGCGATCTCCGGCGCGCAGACCGATCTCTACGAAGCGGTGCACCGGATCTATCGGGCGTTGCCGGAGGCGTTCAGCCGCGAACCCCGGGTGGCGCCGGCGATGATCGCCTGCGCGGCGCCGCCGTACCACGCAACAGCAGCGACGTCGCCGGTAAACCTCACCCGCGACCGTCGTCGTCTTGGTCATCATCGTCGTCGATTAAATGAGCGAACGCCTGAAGATTCTTCAGCGACTCTCCGCGGGATACCCGCCAGTCCCACTCTTTTTGAATCGACGACCGAAAACCCAACTCCAGCAACGTGTTAAAGTCCGAGTCCACCGCTTCGAGCACCTGCCCCAGCACCCTGTCGATCTCATCGGCGTCGACGGAGGCCAGCGACATGCGGCCGACCAGGTAGATGTCTCCCACGTTGTCCAGCGTGTACGCGACCCCGTACAGCCGGCGGTTGCGTTTGAGCAGAAACCGGTAGACGCCTTCGTGGTTCTCGTCGGGCTGGCGGCACACGAACGCCTCGACGCGCACCGAATGCTCGCCGATGCTCAGGATGGTGTTGGTCTTGAGTTTGCGCTCGCCGGGCAGCTCCACGACCAGTCCCGACGGCCCGCCGTGCGCGCCGGGGTGCTCCGCGTAGGTCAGCTGGCTGGCCTGCAGCGCACGCTCGATCAGCGCCTGGACGCTGGAATTCATGCGCCCACCCCGCGGCGCGGCGTCCAGCGCCGGGGCTTGCGCATCGACGCCCGGTCGCGGACCCGGCGCTGGCGCTCCGCGGTGAAGTCGCCGATCGCGCGCCGGTAGCTGGCCAGCAGCGCGTCGGTGGTGTGCTCCCAGGAGAACGTGGCCGCATGTGCGGCAGCCGCGCGGGCCATGGCCTCCGCCTCCGGCGCACTCAGCCGCAGCAGGTTATCGAGCGCATCCGCCCATCGATCGACGTCGTGTCCGGACACCAACGTGCCGCTGACCCCGTCGCGGACCGCCACCGGCAGCCCGCCCACCGCGGCCGCCACCACCGGTGTGCCGCAGGCCTGCGCCTCGACGGCGACCAGGCCGAACGACTCCGAATAACTTGGCACCGCAACCAGATCGGCGGCCTGGAACAAGGTGGCTAGATCAGCGCGAGACTGCGGCGGGAGGAACGTCACCCGCTCCGTGATGCCAAGCTCGTCGGCGAGCCGAACCAGTCCGTCCGGCGAGGCCAGGCCACTGCCCGAGGGCCCGCCGGCCACCACGATGCGCACCCGGTGCAGTTTCGCGGCGGCGCGCAGCACGATGTCGGGTGCCTTCAACGGCTGGATCCGTCCGACGAAGGCCACCACGTGTTCATCGAGCGGGAGCCCCAACGCTGCCCGGGCGGCCCGCTGGTCACCCGGGCGAAACACGTCCAGATCGACACCGGGATGCACCACGTCGATTCTCGCCGGATCGGCACGGTGAATCGAAATCAATTGTCTCGCTTCGTCATCGGTATTGACGATCAGCCGATCAGCCTCGTCGACGACCTGCTGCTCGCCGACGGTGCGCAGCGGCGGCTCGGGAGCGTCACCGTCGGCCAGCGCCGCATTCTTCACCGCGGCCAGCGTGTGCGCGGTATGCACCAACGGCACCGCCCACCGGTCGCGGGCCAGCCAGCCAACCTGACCAGACAGCCAGTAGTGCGAGTGCACGATGTCGTAGTAGCCCGGTTCGTGGGCCGCTTCGGCGCGCAGCACCCCGGCCGCGAACGCGCACAGCTGGGTTGGCAGATCGTATTTGTCCAGGCCCTCGAATGGCCCCGCCACCACGTTGCGCACCAGCACCCCGGGCGCCACCCGGACGATCGGCTGATCGGCGGACGCGGTGGCCCGAGTGAAGATTTCCACTTCGATGCCCCGGCGGGCCAGGTGCAACGCGCTCTGTAGCACGTAGACGTTCATGCCGCCGGCGTCACCGATGCCCGGCTGGGCCAGCGGTGAGGTGTGCACTGCCAACACGGCAACCCGGCGCGGGTCATTCAGTACGGAAACGCCCCGATCGCCTCGATTAGATGGCAGCACACCCCCATGTTTACAGGAGTCGCGTTTGGCCCTGTCAGGCAGAAGACTCCGGAGCGACGTCCGGCATCCGCGAGACCAGCGCTCCCGAGCGGCGCATCGCACTCAGCGGATCGGCATAGAGCCCGCCGAGCGACACAATCCCCGCCCCGGCCTCCTGAACCCGGTTGCCGAAGACAGTGACACGGATATCGCGCGGCGCCAGCACCGAGCGTGCGGCGAACGCCGCCTCGACCTGCTCCATACCCTCCGGATATTCGGTGAACGCCTGGCCGCCGACCACCAGCTCGTCGGGATTGAGCAGGTCACGCAGCAACGCGACCGCCTCACCCAGCACCCGGGCCCGCTCCGCCAGCAACTCCTTGGCCTGACGGTTGCCGGCCCGAGCCACGCGCAACAGGTCGGTGATCGCGGTGGCCGACCCGCCCGTGCGGATCGCGGAGGTCCCGCCGGCCAAGGCGCTGGGCGAGATCCCGGAAATGATTTTGAGCCGACGGGCGGCGGCCAAGACCGCCTCGTCGCTGACGGTGGACTCCAGCTGCCCGGTGCCGCCGAGCAGCTCAGAGTGAACAGGCAGGGGCGCGATGGTGCCGGGGCCACTGGCCGGGCAATGCACCCGCCCGCCGATCACGAGCGCATAACCCACGGTCTCGCGGGCGTAGACGTACAGGCTGGTCGGCGAGCTCGGCGCGAACCGCCGCATGCCGAGCAGCAGCTCGGCTCCGGCCATCGCGTCGACGTGGGACGCCACCGACACCGGCAGACCCAGCGCGTCGGCCAGCACGGGCCCCACCGGTGCCTGCCGCCAGCCCAGCCGGGTGTGGTCGACATGGCCGGTGGAGCTGTCGACCGTGCCGCCGATCGCAACGCCGACCCACAGCGGCCGGCGGCGGTGCCAACGCCTCAGGTACCGGGTGGCGCTCTCGGCCAGCGACGCCAGCGCCGCCCCGGGAGCACTGAGCGGCGTCGGGGTCTCGACCGTGTCGAGTGTGCGGCCGAACAGGTCGGTAGCCACGATGCTCGTGGTCCGGGCACCGATATGGATGCCCAGCGTCACGAAGGGTTCGTGGTTGACCTCCACGGGCACGCGCGGGCGCCCAATCGCCCCGGAGACCGCCAGGTCGGCGCGTTCGCGCAGCAGGCCAGCCTCGAGCAGCGCGATGACCTGGCGGTTCACCGTCGCGATGCTCAACGATGTGACCCCGGCGATGACGTCACGGCCGACCGGACCGCGCAACCGCACGGCCCGGAAGACGGACGCCGCCGCGGAGTCAGACAGGTGCAGCGACGGCGGCAGGATCTGGCGGTGTAACCGCAGCGGGCCTTTGCGGCTGGGCGAATGGTGGGTGAGAGCGGTCGTGCGCACTGGCGTCCTTAAATCCGAGTTCCGATGGCCGGTCTTGGCCGCACTTGCTGACTTACTTTGGGTCAGGCGCGGCAAAGTGCGCGGCGACAACACTCACATCCCGCGAGAAGACCCGCGGTCGTGGTGCTGAACAGGGCGCTGGGGTGCACCCGAAAAATTTAGCACGTTTATTAGAGTTATCTCGATGACTTCATCCGATCGAAACGAACGCGTTGCTGTGGTAACCGGAGCCAGTTCCGGAATCGGCGAGGCGACCGCCAGAACCCTTGCCGCACAAGGGTTTCACGTGGTGGCGGTGGCGCGTCGAACGGACCGGATCAGTGCGCTGGCCGACGAGATCGGCGGGACCGCCGTTGCGGCCGACGTCACAGATGACGAGGCCATCGAGGCGCTGGCGAACCGATTGAATCGGGTCGATGTGCTGGTCAACAACGCCGGCGGAGCAAGGGGACTGGAATTCGTCGCCGACGCCGACCTGGAGCACTGGCGGTGGATGTGGGAGACCAACGTGCTGGGCACATTGCGGGTCACCCGCGCGCTGCTGCCCAGGCTGATCGACTCCGGCGACGGCCTGATCGTCACCGTCACCTCGATTGCTGCGCTGGAAGTGTACGACGGCGGGGCGGGCTACACCGCGGCCAAGCACGCCCAGGGCGCGCTGCACCGCACGCTGCGCGGCGAGCTGTTGGGAAAGCCGGTGCGTCTCACCGAGATCGCCCCCGGCGCGGTCGAAACCGAGTTCTCACTGGTCCGCTTCGACGGCAACCAGCAGCGCGCAGGCGCGGTCTACACCGGCATTACACCGCTGGTGGCAGCCGACATCGCCGAGGTAATAGGGTTCGTGGCCTCACGGCCGTCCCACGTCAACTTGGACCAGATCATCATCCGGCCGCGCGATCAAGCGTCAGCGAGCCGGTTTAACCGCCAGGGCTAGACGTCGTTGTGGTGGCCGTCGTCGTGGGCGTGCCAGACAAGCTCGGCGCGGTCGACGGGGTGACCGGCGCGGTGACCGGAATCTGAGTCCCCGGCGGATGCGCGTTCGGGGGCGGTAGCGCCGACATCGACACCCAGGTATCCCAGTCCACGGCCCAGTCCCAAAGGTCACCGTCGGAGTAGGACAGCTGGATCGAGCTCCCCGTCACCTCAACCGGGTCGCCGTAGATCGCGGAGCGGTAGTACTCCTCGGCGTCACCCGTCGACAGGTTGATGCAGCCGTTGGTGACGTTGGTATTGCCCTGCGCGCCGGCGCTCATGGGGTTGGCGTGGATGAACTCGCCGTTGTTGGAAATCCGCACCGCCCAGCGTTCGTGGGCATTGCTGTAGCCGGCGGCCGGGTTGGACATGTAAAAGTCGGAGTACTTCTCGGTGACCACGTGGATGCCGTTGCGGGTCACGTTGCGCGCCTTGTCGGCCTCGCCGTAGCTGCACGCGAAGTCCATGATGACGCCGCCGTCAGTGACGACCTGGATACGGTGCGAGGAGACCTCGGCTTTCACCACCTGGCGCCGGCCAATCTGGATGTGCAGCGATATGTCCTGGTCGCCGTAAGCACCGTCGCCGAACGGCAGCCCGTAGAGCTTGGCGTCGACGTTGACGGCGGTGCCGGCCGGGTAGTACTCGCGGGTACGCCAGTGCACGCGGGCGCCCTGCGCCTCGTCGGGCAGCCAGGCCCAACCGCCCTCGACGGGCGGATTGGTAGTGACGACGAGTGCCTTCTCGACGGCGGCCTTGTCGGCGATCGCCGCGTCGAATTGGATGATGATCGGCGCAGCGATCCCGACGGTCTGGCCGTCAGCCAACTGGAAGGCGCCGCCGATCTTCTTGGAAGGCGACACCGTGGTGAACTTGCCCTTTACCGGAATCGCCTTGCCATCGTGGCCGACGGCCGACCCGCTCCACGTGTAGGTCGAGTCATAGCCCAACGGCTCGGTGGTCGTGTAAACGGTGCGTTCCTGGTTGAACACGCCGGCAACGACCTTCCCCGACGAATTCGTCAGCGCGACGTGCTGGAACCAGCCGTCGCTGATCTGGACGCTGATCGGCGCGATCGGTACCACGTCGGAGGCCGCATCGGCAGGCTGGAGCGTCAGGCGGGGGGATGGCGGCGGTTGCTTGATCGCTTGCGTGATCGATTTGCCTGAGCAGGCGGCCAAGACGCTCGGCGCGAACACCCCGACCCCAAGCGCCGCCAAAGCCAGGCGCCGATTGATCGGCCCCTGTCCTTGCGGGGTGCTGGATGTGCTCACGACACACAAAGATACCGGGCGACATGGCCCCAAAACGGTTGTCGCCCCGCCACAAGGCGTCGTGCCGAGCTACTTCCGCGCCAAAATAGCCGCTACAACACGCACCCAACCAGCACAGGTTCAGGTTTGAGTGTGATACCGAACACATCGCGGACCCCGTCGCGGACGGTTCGGGCCAGCGTTAACACGTCCTCGGCGGTTGCGGTGCCGCGGTTGGTCAGGGCAAGCGCGTGTTTGGTGGACAGTCGACACGGCGCGGCTCCGCCACTGCGCCTGTCGCCCGTGTCGTCCGGGTAGCCCTTCCCAAAGCCCGCTCGCTCCACCAGCCAGCCGGCCGCCAGCTTGACGCCGCCGGGTGCCGGATAGTGCGGCACCGGCCCGTCGATCTTGCCGGCCAGTCGGTGGTAGATGTCCGGTGCGACCACCGGGTTGGTGAAGAACGACCCCACGCTCCAGGTGTCATGGTCGGCCGCGTCGAGCACCATGCCCTTGCTGGCACGCAGGCCCAGCACCGCCTCACGGACCGCTTGCGGGTCGGCGCGCTCGCCGCCGGTCGCACCGAGCGCGGCCGTCAGCTCGCCGTAGCGCAGCGGCGCGCTTTGGCCCGATGCATCCAGCGCGAACTCGACTTCGAGGACCACGGCTGGAATCTGAAGGCCACCTGGGTGCTTGAGCACACTGGTGCGGTAGCCGAAGCGCAATTCGCGGCCAGGAACCCAGCGAACCTCGCCGGTGCCGCGATCCAGGAGCCTGACCCGGGTGATGGTGTCGGACACTTCTGCGCCGTAGGCACCCACGTTCTGCACCGGGGTGGCCCCGGCCGATCCGGGGATACCAGATAGGCATTCCAGGCCGCCCAGACCGTGCTCGATGGCCCTGACCACCACGTTGTCCCACACCGCGCCCGCCTCCGCGCGCAACAGGTTGCCCTCGATGATGATGCCGTTGTTGGCCAACCGCACCACGGTCAGGTCGGTCAGGGTCTCGGCGATCACCAGGTTGGAGCCGCCGGCAAACACCAGCGGCGAGCCACCATCCCCGCTTCGGGCTTGCGCGTCCAGCTGCCGCAACACGGCGACCACCTGTTCGGTGCTGGTGCAGGTCATGACGCGACTTGCAACCGGTCCGATCCGGATCGTGGTCAGCGGCGCAAGCGGCACCGATTCGGCGACGCGCGCACCGGCAAAGAGCGAACCGACACCGCTCCTTTTCATGGCCCTTGACGGTAGCCTGGCCTGCTATGCCGCGTTCATTCGACATGTCCGCCGACTACGACGGCACCGTCGAAGAGGTTCATCGGGCTTTCAGCGAGAGGGACTACTGGCTGGCCAGGCTGGCCGAGTCCGGCGTCGACGAGTCGGAGCTGGAGTCGATGCGGGTAAGCGACGGCACCATCGACGTAGTCACCGTGCAGGTGGTGCGTAGTCACAATTTGCCGGGCTTGGTCACTCAGTTACATCGGGGCGATTTGCGCTTCAGGCGCGAGGAGAACTGGGGCCCGATCACCGGTGGCACCGCGACGGCGTCCATCGCGGGATCGATCGTGGACGCACCGGTGAACTTGTCCGGCACTGCCGTGCTGTCCCCGATCGCAGGGTCGGGCGGCGCCCGGCTCGAGTTCCGCGTCACCGTGCAGGTGCGCATCCCGATCGTCGGCGGCAAGGTGGAGAAGCTGCTCGGCGGCGTACTTTCCGCGCTGGTGACAGGGGAACAGCGCTTCACCACGACGTGGATCGCCAACCATGCCTGACCTGCCCGCCCCCGGCTCCTAAGCTGGCGCCCATGCGAATCGCATTGGCGCAGATCCTCAGTGGCACCGATCCGGCAGCGAATCTGCGGCTGGTGCGCGATTACGCCGGACAGGCCGCCGACGCCGGCGCGAAGCTGGTGGTGTTCCCCGAGGCGACCATGTGCCGGTTCGGCGTCCCGCTGGCACCGATCGCTGAGCCCGTCGACGGCCCCTGGGCAGACGGCGTCCGACAAATCGCGACCGAGGCGGGCATCACCGTGATCGCCGGAATGTTCGCCCCAGCGGGAGACGGGCGGGTGGCAAACACGCTGATCGCGGCCGGTCCGGGCACCCCCAATCAGCCGGACAGCCACTACCAGAAGATCCACCTTTACGACGCGTTCGGCTTCACGGAGTCACGTACGGTCGCACCCGGGCACGAACCGGTCGTCATCACGGTCGACGACGTCCGGGTGGGACTGACCGTTTGCTACGACATTCGCTTTCCGGCGCTGTACACCGAGTTGGCCCGCCGGGGCGCCCAGCTGATCGCTGTCTGCGCGTCGTGGGGTTCGGGTCCTGGCAAACTCGAGCAGTGGACGTTGCTGGCCCGCGCCCGGGCACTGGACTCGATGAGCTACGTCGCCGCGGCCGGTCAGGCTGACCCCGACGCCGCCTTGACCGGCGCAGCTTCCAGCTCAGGCGCGCCGACCGGAGTGGGCGGCAGCCTGGTGGCCTCACCGCTCGGCGAGGTGGTGGCGTCGGCCGGCGCGGACCCGCAACTGGTGGTCGCCGACATCGACGTCGACAAGGTCGCCGCGGCCCGCGAAAGCATCGCTGTGCTGCGCAACCGCTCAAGCTTTGCTCAGGTTGATAAGGCACAATCGCTTGGGTGAGCACCCCGCAAGGACCACCAAACGAGGGCCCGCCGCCGTGGCCGCGTCCCGGCAACCAGGGTCCCCTTGGGCCGCCGCAAGCGCCGACCGAGCGGATGCGACCCGCTGACCCTGGACCCGGTCGGGCGCAAGAACCCCCGAGTATTGCTGGCCAAATGCAGCAGCAGACCGAACAGTTCGGAGCGGCCAGGGTCGGCCCACAGCGAACCGGGCACCCACCTCCGCCGATCCCGCCCGGCACCCGCACGGATCGGCTGGCGGCGCCGAACGAAGAGCCGGGTCAGGTGAAAAGAAAGAGCCGCCTTCGCGACCCGCTATCCATCGTTCTGGTCCTCATCATTGTGGTTTCGCTGGTTATCGCCGGGCTTATCGGAGCCGAGTTGTATGTCCGTAATACCGCCAACAACAAGGTCGCCCAGGCGGTGGCATGCGAGGTCAAGGACAAGGCCACCGCGAGGTTCGGCGTGACGCCGTTGGTTTTGTGGCAGTTCGCGACCAAGCATTTCACCAACATCTCGGTGGAGACGGCCGGCAACCAGATCCGCGATGCCAAGGGCATGCAAATCAAACTGACTATCGACAACGTTCAGCTCAAGTCGACCGCCACATCCAAGGGCACCATCGGCGCGCTGAACGCCGACATAACCTGGACGTCTCAGGGCATCAAGGAGTCGGTGCAGAACGCGATTCCGGTCCTGGGCCCCTTCGTCACCAACACCGTGACCACCGACCCCAAAGACGGGACCGTCGAATTGAAGGGGATGCTGAACGACATCAAGGCCAAGCCGGTGATCTCCGGTAACGGCCTGTCACTGCAGATCATCGATTTCAACACCCTCGGCTTCACGATGCCCAAGGAGACCGTTCAGTCGACACTGGACGACTTCACGGCCAACCTGACCAAGAATTACCCACTGGGTATTCACGCGAACAGCGTCCAGGTCACCTCGACCGGCGTGCAAAGTCACTTCTCGACCCAGAACGCCAGCATCCCCGCCGACAACACGTCGGATCCCTGCTTCGCCAACCTCTGACGCCCGCTACGGCTTCGGGTTGAGCCCGTCCAGCACCGTTCGGGTGCCCGACAGGCCCAGCCTGGTGGCCCCAGCGTCCAGCATCGCGACCGCGTCGGCGGCGGTGCGGATGCCGCCGCTGGCCTTGACCCCTAGGCGCCCGCCGACGGTTTCGCTCATCAGCGCGACGGCACGCACGGACGCCCCGCCTGCGGGATGAAACCCGGTCGAGGTCTTGACGAAGTCCGCGCCGGCGTCCTCGGCGGCGCGACACACATCCGCGAGCGTGCCCGGGCTTGCGTGTCCTAAAAGCACCGCCGACTCCGCGATCACCTTGAGCACCGCTCCGGCGGTAGCGGCACGCACCGCCTCGATGTCGCGCCGCACCGCATCAATGTCACCGGCCAGCGCGGCCCCAACGTCGATGACCATGTCGATTTCGCTCGCCCCGGATGCTACGGCCCGGGCCGCCTCAAGCGCCTTGACCTCGGACACGTGCTTGCCCGACGGAAAACCCGCCACCGCGGCAACCCGCACGCCACCGGCCCCGGCTGCACCGGAAGCCTTGAGGGCGGTTGGCACCATCGACGGGGAGACGCATACCGCGTAGACGCCCAGCTCGGTGCCTTCGGCAACCAGAGCGACGACGTCAGCGTCGGTGGCCTCGGGTTTGAGCAGGGTGTGGTCGACCAGTGCAGCCAGCTGTGCCCGGGTGGGTTGGCTCGGCACTAAAACGGTTCTTCCGGGCCACCCGGATTGCAGCGGGACGCGACCATCTCGGCATCGCCGACGACGGGTCGCCACGGCTCGAGGTTCCAGCTGGTCTTGCCGGGTTGCGCGAATTCGGCGAACTGCCAGTGACAGACGAACTGCGCGCGCATGCCGGGAGTGTCGGCGTCCGGCGACAGGGCGAGCACCTCCGCCCAGGCCTCGTCGGCGGCGCCGGCCAGCCCGGGCTGCCGCGCGGCCGCCCGCCCAGACGCTGTCGGGTAAACCCGCAGGCTGGTCGTGCGCCCCCATCGCGTCCATTCCGTGTGGTCGACAAAGGGCGGGGAAACGGAGGGGGTGGTGGGGTTCGCGGTGTCCGGATCGGCCACGGCGGGAACCGCCGCCAGCACAGCGGCAAGCACCGCCGCCAGCGCGGCCACCAGGGCTTTCATGCCGCTAGCGCGACTTACCCTGAATGTCGAGGAGTTTGGGCCGTACATCAACCAAATACACGCCGGCCGCACAGGCCGCTATCGCGATCCCGAGCACTCCGAAAACGAAGCCCAGGATCGATGTCAGCGCCACGGCCACGCCGAGGATCACCAACCACACCGGCTTGGTCAGCTTTTCGGCGGCGGTATAAGCGTCGGGTCGCTGCAGCGCCGCATGCACAAACGCGTACACCGACGTCACCAAGACGGCGAGTTGCAAGACCAACATGACGGTACCCACGAGGTGGCTCACACCTTTAAGCGTATGGGGGACCGCCCAAAACGTCGACTCCGAGTTGCCCAGGTAACACGCGGGCAACTCGGAGTCGAGTGTGTTGCCGGTCAGAGCCGCCGAATGGAACGGCTCGGATACCGACTACTTCTGGGTGACCTTCTTGGCCGGGGCCTTCTTGGCCGGAGCCTTCTTGGCGGCGACCTTCTTGGCCGGAGCGGCCTTCTTGGCCGGAGCCTTCTTGGCCGGGGCCTTCTTGGGCAGGTCGATGCCGACCAGCTTGGCGGCACGCTCACCGACCGCGCGGGTCCGCGAGGAGACGGTGCCCAGCGCTTCCTGGGTCAACTCGACCGCCTGGTCCACGGAGGCCTGGGCGCGCGCCGATGCATCCTCGAACGGCGACTGGCTGCGTATCCGCTCCAGGGCGGTCTCACCGCGCTCAACCAGCTCGTTGTACCGGTTGGTCGCTGCCTCCACGTAGCCCTCTGCGGCCTTGCGCAGCTCGTCGGAGGTGAACCGCTCGCGCAGCTCGCGAAGCTGTTCGGGCAGGTTCTCCTGCAGCTTGGTCAGGCGGGCGCGACTCTCCTCGACCCGGCTGCGGGTGTCGGTGCGGGTCTCTCCGGCGCGCTCACGCAGGTCGGTGATCAGGTCGTTGACGGTGGCCAGGGCCAGGTCGGCCGCGCCCAGCGCCGCCAGCAACGGAGCCCGCAGGTCGTCGATGTTTGGGTTGTCAGCCATTGTGTTTCCTTTCATGGATTCTTTCGTTATTGGCCTTACTGATTGATGGGTCTGGAAGGTGGGGCAAACGTCGGCTCCTGGGCGGAGTAGTCAAGACCCGGGGATTGACATAGCACGCGTTTGCAGGTGACCTCCTGAGTCGTCGGGTCGGTTGATGGTCGGGTTCGTGGCGGGACCGAAAGCCTCCGAATTCGGCGGCCCACTCGGTGGCGCGTTTCGGTGTTCTCCTCACTTACCTGGAAGTCATCGAGTCAGGTGGTTGATCTACTGGCCGGCCGATCGGGCTGGCTCATCCAGCAGCTGACCTGAAGCACGATGGCCCTTCCTCTGGGTAACCCGGCGGCCGGCGGTCTAGACGTCACCGACCTGATTCGCGCCATAGTCACTCGTCGCTGTCGGACTGGGTCGGACACTCCTCACGGATAGCTTCGTTTTGAAAGGTGAACGACGCGTAGATGTCGAGCAGGACCTGCTTCTGACGCTCGGTTATCGCCGTGTCGGTGATGATCGCGTCGCGCACCTGGCTTTTGTCGCTTGGCTCAAGAATCCCGGCGCGCACGTAGAGGACCTCGGCGGAAACCCGGAGCGCCTTGGCGATCTGGGCCAGCACATCGGCGGACGGCTTGCGCAATCCGCGCTCCACCTGGCTCAGGTATGGATTGCTGACACCGGACCGTTCGGCAAGCTGCCGCACCGATACCTGAGCATTCTCACGCTGGGCTCTGATGAAGCTGCCGATGTCGGACGCCACCTCGGAAGCCGCCGTGGACACCTTCGCGGAGAGCTTCTCCTCGGGTGCCATTGCGTACTCCTTGGTCGGATACCGGATCTTGATCGACCCCAGAATACGTAGGAGTGCTTGCATTTGCAAGCGGTAGTTAGCACTACTTAGAACAGCAGCTGCGCGACCGCGTAGATCACCAGCCCCGCCAGCGCGCCTACCACGGTGCCATTGATCCGAATAAATTGCAGGTCACGACCCACGTGCAGTTCGATCCGCCGGCTGGCTTCCTCGGCATCCCAGCGCTCGATCGTCTCAGTGATGATCGCTGTGATCTCCACGCCATACTGCGACACCAGATGCTGAGCCGCCCGCACCATCCAGTTCTCCACCTTGTCGCGCAGCTCGGCGTCGTCGCGCAGCGATTCCCCGACGCGGACCACCGTGTCGGTGATGCGGGTGCGCAGTGCGCTGGACGGGTCGTCGACACTTTCGAGCACCAGCCGTTTCAGCGTTTTCCACGCCGTCGCGGCGGCCTTGGCTATCTCGTCGCGAGCCATCAGCTGCTCTTTGATCGCATCAGCGCGCGCGATGGTGTCCGGGTCGTGTTGGAGATCGTCGGCGAATTCGAACAGGAAGCGGGTCGCCGAGCGCCGCAATTCGTGGTCGGGGTTACGACGCACCTTGTCGGTGAAGTCCATCAGCTCACGGTGGATGCGGTCGCCAACGAGGTGGTCGACGAACCTCGGTGACCAGCTCGGCGAGTCACGTTCCACCACCCGCTGGATGACCTCGCCGGCGTTCAGCGACCACTGAAACGCCCGGTCGGCCAGCAACTGGATCAGGGCCTCCTGCCGATTTTCGGCCAGTAGGGTCGCCAACACCCGGCCGACCGGCGGACCCCAATGTGGTTCGGCGATGCGGCGCACGATCATCCGGTCGATCACCTGCTGAATTTCGTCGTCGCGCAGCAACTCCACCAGCACGCGTAGCACCGTCGCGGTCTCGCCGGCCACCCGCTGGGCGTGCGACGGCTCCGACAGCCACTTGCCCAGCCGTCCGGGCACCTGCGCGTCGCGCATCTTGGTCTCCACCACCGCCGGCGACAGGAAGTTCTCCCGCACAAAGGTTCCCAAGCCCTCGCCGAGCTGGTCTTTCTTGCGCTTGATGATCGCGGTGTGCGGGATCGGTATGCCCAGCGGATGTTTGAACAGCGCGGTGACGGCGAACCAGTCCGCCAACGCGCCCACCATGCCGGCTTCCGCGGCCGCGCCGACATAACCGACCCAGACGCCCGTGCTGCCGTGGGCCTGCGCCCACCGACAGACGAGGAATACGCCGGTGGCACCGATCAAGAAGCTCAGCGCCACCAGTTTCATCCGGCGCAGCGCCAACCGCCGCTCGGCATCGGCCTCCGGATCGGCCCCTGCGAACGATTCCGCGAAGGACGCGCGCGCCCGGCGCACCGGGGTCGCCGGCGTGATCACGTCCAGCCCGGGCGCTCGCGCGCCCGACGGGTCGGCTCTGTGTGCCACCACTCCATCATGTATCGCCCGCGCCCAGTTAGCGTGGCAACGCCGTTTGGGGCCCGTACAGACGCCGCCGCTGCGCGAGAAGGGCCTGCAGAAGCCGTAGTATCAAGGGCGTCTACGGAAATGGGAATCGGCGGCAGTGGCAGAGCAAATCCCGGCTGGCACCGTTAAAACGGATGGCCGCAAGCGACGCTGGCACAAACACAAAGTGGAGCGCCGCAACGAGCTGGTAGACGGCACGATCGAGGCGATTCGCCGTCAAGGCGGCTCCCTCAGCATGGATGAAATTGCCGCGGAGATCGGGGTCTCCAAGACCGTGCTGTACCGCTACTTCGTCGACAAGAACGACCTGACCACCGCGGTGATGATGCGCTTCACGCAGACCACGCTGATTCCCAACATGGCCGCGGCACTGTCATCCGATCTGGACGGTTTCGACCTTGCCCGCGAAATCATCCGGGTCTATGTGGAAACCGTGGCCTCCGAACCCGAGCCGTACCGG
Organism: Mycobacterium sp.; assembly: GCA_035569455.1. Classification (GTDB taxonomy): domain Bacteria; phylum Actinomycetota; class Actinomycetes; order Mycobacteriales; family Mycobacteriaceae; genus Mycobacterium. The sequence goes on from DATMMZ010000230.1 coordinate 23,263, forward strand.
TTCGTGATGGCGAACAGCTCAGCCAGCCAGAGCAAGGCGATCGCCGACTCCGAACGGATCATTGCCCGCATGCTCGCGGTGATGATGCGCCGCCGCATGCAACATGCCGGGATGGACACCGGCGGGGCGGAGCCATGGGCCTACCTGATCGTCGGCGGCGTGCAACTGGCCACCCACTCGTGGATGTCGGGCCCGCGGATGAGCCGCGACGAGCTGATCGACTACCTGACCATGCTCAGTTGGAAC
>DATMMZ010000231.1:0-11543 GCA_035569455.1 Mycobacterium sp.
ATGACAAGGCCAAGCTGTCGACCTTGCGGGCAGGGGTGACCGGAGCCGCCGACATCCCTGTCGAACTGGTCCACCGCATCCATGGTGAACTGCCGTTCCAGACGTTGATGACCGGTTACGGGCTCACCGAGGCCGGCAATGTGACCCTGTCCCTGCCCGGCGATTCCTTCGAAGACGTCGCCACTACAGCAGGCTTGCCCTGCGAGGGGGTTGAGGTGGAGATCGCCGACGACGGCGAGATCCTGGTCCGCGGCTACAGCGTCATGACGGGCTATCTCGACGATCCCGCCGCGACCGCCGAGGCGATCGATGCCGATGGCTGGCTGCACACCGGAGATCTGGGAAACATTGACGACGCGGGACGCCTGCGGGTTGTCGGCCGCAAGAAGGACATGTTCATCGTGGGCGGCTTCAACGCTTACCCGGCCGAGATCGAAGGCTTCCTGCTGAACCATCCGGCCATCGCGCAAGCGGCGGTGATCGGCGTTCCCGACGAGCGGCTCGGACAAGTGGGCAAGGCGTTTGTCGTGAGGAAAGGTGCCGTCGAGGCTCAAGAATTGCTCGACTGGTGCCGTGAGCGCATGGCGGGATTCAAGGTCCCGCGATCGGTGGAGTTTCTCGACGCACTACCTCTCAATGCGACCGGCAAGGTGGTCAAAGACCTGCTGCGCTGAACGGCCGGTCGATATTCTTCAGACGAGAACACTATTTCCGCAGCTCGTACAGCATTTTTGCCCGCAATGGAGGGGCGCTTTAAGTATCATCCACACGGGGGGTGATAACGTGGTTTTCCTGGGGCTATCGACACGGAGGAGTCGAATGCTCGCGCGCTATCGCACATGCCAGTAGGGTGGCGCAACGGCGACCTCCGTTGTACCCCGCAAACACAACGAGTCGGTCGACAGGTTCGATCGGCGCCGGGATACCGTCGACGGACGTCAATGACTCGAAGCAAACTGTCACCGGCGGGCAAGCGGTAGAGGAGTTCGATATTGAATCATGAGCAGCCGCGTCGTCGGGCTGGTGAACGGTGAGTGGCGTACTCCGCCACGACGCCACTGATACGAAATCGGTTCCGATGAGCGAGGACGAAATCCCCACCACCGCTGCGGAAATACGGGCGATGGCCGAAGAAGCCGAGGCGGAGGCTGAAGAAGCGGAAGCTCTGGCTGCCGCCGCCCGCGCCCGTGCCCGTGCACGTCAATTGCGGCGCAAGGCCGAACTTGCCGAAGCCGCGGCGGTAGACGACCAAACGGAAACCGCGGAGGAAGAATCCACGCAGGAGGAAGCCGCGACCGCAGTTGCAGAAACCGAAGCCACTGATGAGGACGAGGCAGAAGCCCGGTCCGAGGACGAGGCGCACGATAACGACACCGCCGTCGCGGCGGTCAGCGTCGAGACCGAAGAAAGTCCGGACACCGCCGAAGCCGCCGAAGAGGAATCCGAAGCCGAGATCTCGTCCGACGATGCAGAGAAGAGACCGCTAAGGCTGCAGCGTCTGCGGCGTCGTCCCAAGTGGTCCACTATTGCCGCGGCTGTTGCCGTCCTCATCATCATCGCCGCGCTGTCGGGCAGTGTGTACATGGTGCTGGATCATCGCAATGCGCAACGAAAGCGCGAACGTGTGGCAGAGTTCGCCGCCGGGGCACGCCAGGGCGTCGTGACATTGACATCGCTGGACTTCAACCACGCCAAGGAGGGTGTCCAGCACATCCTCGAGAACTCCACCGGCTCCTTCAGAGACGATTTCCTCAAGATGGCCGACGATTTCACCAAGGTGGTCGAGCAGTCGAAGGTGGTCTCGCAAGGCAGTGTTCAGGCCGCCGCTGTGGACCTAGACACGATGACGGACAATTCAGCGGTGGTGCTGGTCGCCTCCACATCCGAGGTTACCAATGCGGCTGGCGCCAAACAGGACCCACGTAACTACAGGCTGATCGTGACAGTCACCCGCGACGGTGGCCAGCTCAAGATATCGAAAGTCGAGTTTGTGCCGTGACCGCAGACGAAACGTCAGTCCAAGAGAAGGCAGACGCCGAAGAAACGACAGACGCCGACGAGAAGACAGACGCCGACGATGCCAAGGACCCACACGAGGATGGCGCGGCGCCCGGTCGCCTGAAGCGCTTCGCGGCGCAGGTGAAGAAGCGGTCGTCCGGAAAGATCCTTTTTACTGTGGTGGCGTTGCTGGTGGTGGCTTCGCTGTCGTTGCTGGGCTGGTTGTTCTATTTCTCATACCTACCGGACCGGGAGACCGATGCCGCAGCCCAGAAGGCGGCAATCTCGGCCGCCAGTGAGGGAACGGTTGCGGTTCTGTCGTATACACCTGACACGCTCGATCGCGACTTCTCTTCCGCGAAGTCCCATCTGACGGGCGACTTCTTGTCGTACTACGACCAGTTCACGCAGCAGATTGTCGCACCGGCCGCCAAGCAGAAGTCCGTGAAGACGACTGCGGTGGTGCTTCGCGCCGCTCTGTCGGATTTCCATCCGAACTCGGCTGTCGTTCTGTTGTTCGTCAATCAAACCACCCAGAGCAAGGATCGGCCGGAGCCGACGCTGTCCTCCAGTAGCGTGCTGGTCACGCTGACGAAAGCCGATGGAAAGTGGCTCATTTCGTCGTTCAATCCTGTTTAGGGATGTAGTGACTACCGGCGACATTCATTCGATGGTGATCGCATCGGACTATCGCGTCCCGGATCCGACCAAGGTGTGGCCGCTACTGCAGCGCAACAAACCGGCTTTGGCCGACATCGGCGCCCATCACGTTCTGGTCTACACGTCAACGCACGACCATGGCCGCGTGCTGGTGATGATCGGGGTGCACAGTCGTGAGCCGATCGTGGAGCTGCTGCGTTCGCGGGTATTCTTCGACTGGTTCGATGCCGTGGGCGTCGACGACATCCCCGCGGTGTTCGCCGGCGAGATCGTCGACCGGTTCGTCGCGGCGCCGCCGACTAGCCCATCGGGTGCGCCGACCCCCGCGGCGCCCGGGGTGGTGGTGGCCGCGGTCGCGTCCGTCGACGACGTCGCGGCCCTGATCGCAGAGGTGCGCTCCGCGATGGGCAGGTTTACCGCGGCCGGGATCCAAAAGACCTGGGTTTTCCAGGCTTTCGACGATGACCACGAGGTGTTGATCCTGCAGGAGTTTCCCGACGAGGAGGGCGCGCGGCAGTGGATCGACCATCCCGACGCCGCTGCCGAATGGCTGTCCGGGGCCGGAGTGGGTGCTTACCCGCCGTTGTTCGTCGGCCGCTATTTCAACATGATGCGGATCGAGTCTTAAGTGAGCGGATCGCTCGATGTTCGTCTGCCTGTGTAACGGAGTCACCAGCCAAATGGTGGCCGATGCCGTCGCAGCCGGCGCATCGACGACGAAGGAGGTCGCGCAGGCCTGCGGAGCGGGTGCCGACTGCGGGCGCTGCCGGCGTACAGTGCAGTCGATCCTGCGCTCGTCGAGCGAGGATCGAACAGCACGCTCGGTGTAGTCAGCTTCGAGCACCCGGCGGCGACATCGGTCCAACGAGTTGGGCGAGCAGGGGCGGGATCTCGAGCCGCGGCAACACCACCTCGACCAGCACCATGCGATCCTTATGCTCCGCGGCCGCGGTGAATGCGTCGTCGAGTTCGCCATAGGTGTGCGCGCGAAACGCTAGGTGATCGGCCACTCCCAGCGCGTTGGGAATGTCGGTCCATCGCCAGCCGACAATGTCGTTGTAGGGTGCCGTCTTTCCGTGGATCGCCCGTTCGACTGTGTAGCCGTCGTTGTTGACCACGACGATGACGGGGGACAGCCCTTCGCGGGAGAAGGTGCCGAGCTCTTGGACGGTCAGTTGCGCGGCGCCGTCGCCGATCAGCAGCACCGTCCTGCGGTCCGGATGCGCCACCCCGGCCCCGACCGCCGCGGGCAGCGTGTAACCGATTGAGCCCCATAACGGTTGGCCGATAAAGGTGACTCCGTTCGGCAACCGGTGGTCCGCCATGCCGTAGAACGAGGTCCCCTGATCGGCGAGCACCACGTTGCCGGGGGTGAGCGCCGCGCAAAGCCTGTCCCACACCATCTGCTGGGTGAGGGGCTGATCCCGTGCCGGTGTTTGGGCGGGAGGGTGGTCGGTTGGCGACGCCACGGGTGGTGAACTGATCCCGCGCCGCTTGAGGATCTCGGCCAGTGCCCCCAGCGCGGCGCCCATTTCCAGCGGCGCGAACACCTCGCCGGCCACGCTGCTTTGGTACTGCCCGACGTCGATGGTTCGGGCCGGGTCGATCCGTTGGCTGAAGAAGCCGCTGACCATGTCGGTGAACACCACCCCGGCCGTCACCAGCACAGGTGCCTCTTCGATCGCGGTGCGTACCCGCTGGGCGCTGGCGGCTCCGGCGTAGATACCCAGGAAGGTGGGCGAGCTCTCGTCGAGCAGACTCTTTCCCCACATCAACGTGGCGTGCGGCACCACATCGGCCGCCAGCAGAGCCTCGAGCTCTTTGACCGCTTGCAAGCGATGGACCAGCAAGTCGGCGAGCACCGTCAACTGTTGCTCGGCGATGAGTTCGGTGGCGGCGTCGATGAACATCGCCAGCGCGCGCGGGCTGGTGCCGCCGGGGTAACGCGGCAACGGGGCCTCGGGCGGCTCAGTGGGGAAGCGGGCCACGTCGGTGGACAGCAAGATGTATCCGGGCAGCTTGTGCTCGCGCACCTCGCTGAGCACCCGGTCAATCTCCCTGCAGGCCGTCGCCGGCATGAGATTGGCTTGAGCGCAGGTGATTTCGCGACTGATCCGGAAGAAGTGCTCAAAGTCGCCGTCGCCGAGCGAGTGGTGCAGCGCCCGGCGGGTGCCCTGGGCGTCTTTGGAGGGACCGCCGACGATGTGGACGACCGGCACGTGCTCGGCGTAGCTACCCGCGATCGCATTGCTTGCCGAGAGTTCGCCCACGCCGAATGTGGTTACCACAGCTGCCATTCCGCGTAGCCGTCCGTACCCGTCGGCGGCGTAGCCGGCGTTCAGTTCGTTGGCGCTGCCCACCCACCGAATGGTCGAGTGGGCGACGATGTGGTCGAGGAATGCCAGGTTGTAGTCGCCGGGTACGCCGAAGATCTCGGAGACGCCGAGTTCGGCTAGGCGGTCCAGCAGGTAGTCACCGACGGTGTAGACGGGATCAGTCGCGGATTCAGTCACGAAGACGACGGTACGCTCGGTTCAAACCGCTCCCGGCCGGACGCCGCTTCGCTATCGTGCGGGCCATGGCAATCAAAGAATCCCGCGAAATCGTCATCGAAGCCAGCCCCGAGGAGATCCTGGACGTCATCGCCGATTTCGAAACGATGCCCGAGTGGTCGGGTCCCCATCAGAGCGCGGAGGTGCTCGAGATGGGAGACGACGGGCGGCCCAGCCAAGTGAAGATGAAGGTCAAGGTCGCGGGGATCACCGACGTACAGGTGGTGGCCTATACCTGGAGCGGCGACGAGGTGAGCTGGACGCTGGTCAGCTCCGCGCAGCAGCGTTCGCAGGATGGCAGCTACAAGTTGACGCCCAAGGGTGACGACACCCTGGTCAAGTTCGAGATCACCGCGGACCCGCAGGTGCCGCTGCCTGGATTCGTGCTCAGGCGCGCGGTCAAGGGGACCGTCGATTCCGCGACGCAAGAGCTGCGCAATCGAGTGCTGCGGGTGAAGAAAGGTAAATAGTCACCGTGAACTCCGGGGGTCCCCTGGCCGGGGTGAAGGTGATCGAACTCGGCGGCATCGGACCGGGGCCGCACGCGGGGATGGTCCTTGCCGACTTGGGCGCTGACGTGGTGCGGGTACGGCGGCCCGGCGGGCTGACAATGCCGTCCGAGGATCGTGACCTGCTGCACCGCGGGAAGCGAATCGTCGACTTGGACGTCAAGACCCAGCCGGGGACGCTGCTGGAGCTGGCCGCCAAGGCCGATGTGCTGCTCGACTGCTTCCGGCCAGGCACCTGCGAGCGGCTCGGCATCGGGCCCGATGACTGTGCGGCGGTCAACCCGCGACTGATCTTCGCGCGCATCACCGGCTGGGGACAGGACGGGCCGTTGGCCCCGACAGCGGGTCACGACATTAACTACTTATCGCAGACCGGTGCGCTGTCTTCGCTTGGGTATCGAGACCGGCCGCCAATGCCGCCGCTGAACCTGGTCGCCGACTTCGGCGGCGGCTCGATGCTGGTGCTGTTGGGCATCGTGGTCGCGCTGTACGAACGGGAACATTCGGGTAGGGGTCAGGTCGTCGACGCGGCGATGGTCGACGGCGTCAGTGTGCTCGCCCAGATGATGTGGACCATGAAGGGGATTGGCAGCCTGCGCGACCAGCGCGAATCGTTCCTGCTCGACGGTGGCGCCCCCTTCTACCGTTGCTATCAGACCTCCGACGGCAAGTACATGGCCGTCGGTGCCATCGAGCCGCAGTTCTTCGCGGAGCTGCTGACGGGGCTGGGGCTCTCGGCCACGGAGGTGCCCAACCAGCTCGACATCGCTTCTTATCAGCACATGCGCGACCTGTTCGCCGAACGGTTTGCCGGCCGGACCCGCGACGAGTGGACACAGGTGTTCGCCGGCACCGACGCGTGCGTCACCCCGGTGTTGACATGGAGCGAAGCCGCCGTCAACGAGCATCTGAACGCGCGGTCGACGGTGATCACCGCCCACGGCGTCGAGCAGGCCGCGCCCGCTCCGCGTTTCTCCCGGACACCGGCCGGACCGGTCGGGCCGCCGCCGGCCGCAACCACACCGATTTCCGAAATCGGCTGGTAACAAACTAATTGCACCCAACTCGGCCCGCCAACGGGGCTGGGTTGCTAGCGTGGCTTTAGTGGCTGTACAAGCATCGCGGGAAGTTGTGATCGATGCGCCGCCGGACATGATCATGGAGGCGCTGAGAGACGTCAACGCTCTGCCGCAGCTGTCTCCGGTGCACAAACGGATAGAAGTCCTTGATTGCTATCCCGACGGTCAGCCCCACCACGTCAAGGCCACCGTCAAGATTTTGGGGCTGGTCGACAACGAAATCCTGGAGTATCACTGGGGCCCCGACTGGGTGGTGTGGGATGCCAAAGAAACTTTCCAGCAACATGGACAGCACATCGAGTACAGCGTCAAACCCGAGGGTGTCGGCAAGTCGCGGGTTCGTTTCGATATCACCGTCGAACCGTCTGGGCCCATTCCAGCGTTCATCGTCAAGCGTGCGACCAAGATCGTGCTGGATGCCGCGACGGAAGGGCTACGTAATTGGGTGTCGAACAAAACGCCTGTCCACGAGCGCGGAGACTGATCGTCTCAACCTGGTTCGCGCCTGACGCCGAATTGCTAGCTTTGTATTAGTGGCCGTACAAGCATCCCGAGAAATCATCATTGATGCGCAGCCGGAAGTGATCCTGGGCGCGCTCGCTGATGTCGGCTCGGTGCCGTTGTGGTCGTCGGTGCACAAGAAGGCCGAAGTCATCGACACCTATCCCGACGGCCGGCCGCACCATGTCAAAGTCACCGTGAAGGTGATCGGCATCGTCGATCAGGAAGTGCTCGAATTCCACTGGGGCCCCGACTGGTTGGTGTGGGACGCTAATAAGACCCTGCAGCAGCACAGCCAGCACGTCGAGTACACCCTGCGCCGCGAAGGGGAGACCAAGACGCGGCTGCGTTTCTGCATCACCTTGGAGCCGTCGGCGCCGCTGCCGGAGTTTCTGGTCAACATAGCGCGCAACAAGGTCCTCAAGGCCGCGACCGAGGGCCTGCGGGACTTCGTTATGAGCCGCGAGGGCCCGAGCGATTCTTAGCTGGGGGTCCGTCCCGGAGCGCGGAAAGTCGCCTGATCCCCTCGTCGAGGGTGTCGTCGCGTTTGCAGAAGGTAAAGCGCACCAGGTGATTCCACACGTCGGCGTGGGCCGCTGCGGGATCGCAGAACGCCGACATCGGGATCGCGGCCACCCCAACCTTTTCCGGTAGCGCCGCGCAGAATTCCGTGCTGTCGTCGTATCCCAGCGGACGCGGGTCGGCGCATAGGAAGTAGGTGCCGAAGCTGTCATGCACCGTGAAGCCGATCTCGGACAGACCGGCCGCCAGCCGATCGCGTCTGGCTTGCAACGCACCGCGAAGGCCAGCCACCCACGCGTCCTGGGTATCCAGCGCCAGGGCCACCGCCGGCTGGAACGGCGCGCCGCCGACGTAACTCAGATACTGCTTGGCCGCGCGCACTCCGGCGATGAGTTCGGCTGGGCCGCAAGCCCATCCGATCTTCCAGCCGGTGCAGTTGAACATCTTGCCGGCGCTGGAGATGGTGACCGTGCGTTCGGCCAGGCCGTCGAAGCCCGCCAGCGGCAGGTGCCGGCGGCCGTCGAACACCAGATGCTCGTAGACCTCATCGGTGATCACCAAAAGGTCCGCCGCCACGGCGATCTCCGCGATGGCCGCCAGCTCGGCCTCGCTGAGCACCGCGCCGGTTGGGTTGTGCGGCGAGTTGACGATCAGCGCCCGCGTTCGGGGTGTCAGCGCGCGCCGCAATGCGTCGCCGTCCAAAGCGAAGCCGCGACCGTCGGCGACCATGGGCACGACCACCCGGCGCGCGCCCGCCATCGCCACCACCGGCGAGTAAGAGTCGTAGAAGGGCTCGATCAGCAGCACGTCGGAGTCGGGTTCGACCAGGCCGAGCACCGCACCCGCGATCGCCTCGGTGGCCCCGACCGTCACCAGCACCTCGGCGTCGGGGTCGTACTCGATGCCGAAATGCCGCAGGCGCTGCGCGGCGATCGCCTGTCGCAGCGGCGCTATGCCGATGCCCGGCGGGTACTGATTGGCGCCCGCGGCAATGGCATCTTGCGCGGCCAGCAGCAACGCAGGCGGTCCGTCCACGTCGGGAAAACCCTGCCCGAGGTTCACCGCGCCGATGCGCGCCGCCAGCGCCGACATTTCAGCGAACACCGTGGTCGCATACGGCCGCAGCCGCGACACCGTCATGGTGCACGAGCTTAGGAGGGCGACGATGCGGGCCGCTTGCGGCCCGAGGTGAGGCCCGACAATTGGGCTTAGGAGTGGGCCGGGCCGTTGTCACAGCTGCCACATTGGCCTCTGCCGCCCGGGATTTTCTTTTCGTCCGCGTCGCAGCGACAATTCGTGGGTGTCGCTCAAAGGTGGGCAAATTGCATGCCTGACGGCGCAGAGACTGATGTGGCAACTGCGACCAACGCGGCGTGACGCTCGGCACATCTCACCAGCTAAGTCTCGCCCAACCAACAGGTTGGCCGGGAGTCCTGTTACAGTGCCGTTACTGGGCCTAGTCTCTAAGTCGAATCTAAATCCCTCTTTTTCCCGAACAGGAAGCCGACATGTCCGAAGAAGCGTTTGTCTACGAGGCCATCCGCACACCGCGTGGCAAGCAAAAGAACGGCGCGCTGAACGAGGTCAAACCAGTCAACCTGGTCATCGGCCTCATCGAGGAGTTGCGCAAGCGCAACCCCGATCTCGACGAGAACCTGATCAGCGATGTCATCCTCGGGTGCGTGTCGCCCGTCGGTGACCAGGGCGGCGACATCGCCCGCGCGGCGGTGCTGGCCTCGGGCATGCCTGTTACCTCCGGCGGTGTGCAACTGAACCGGTTCTGCGCCTCGGGCCTGGAAGCCGTCAACACCGCAGCCCAGAAGGTGCGTTCTGGCTGGGATGACCTGGTCCTGGCCGGTGGTGTGGAGTCGATGAGCCGGGTGCCGATGGGATCCGACGGTGGTGCGATGGGCCTGGACCCCGCCACCAACTACGAGGTGATGTTCGTGCCGCAGGGCATTGGCGCCGACCTGATCGCCACCATCGAAGGCTTCTCCCGCGAGGACGTCGACAAGTACGCGCTGCGCAGCCAGGAGAAGGCCGCCGAGGCGTGGTCGGGTGGCTACTTCGCCAAGTCGGTGGTGCCGGTCCGCGACCAGAACGGCCTGCTGATCCTCGACCACGACGAGCACATGCGCCCCGACACCACCATGGAGGGCCTGGCCAAGCTGAAGCCGGCCTTCGAAGGCCTGGCGGCGATGGGCGGCTTCGACGACGTTGCCCTGCAGAAGTACCACTGGGTCGAGAAGATCAACCACGTGCACACCGGCGGCAACAGCTCCGGCATTGTCGACGGCGCGGCGCTGGTCATGATCGGTTCCGAGGCCGCCGGCAAATCGCAGAGCCTGACCCCACGGGCCCGCATCGTGGCCACCGCCACCAGTGGCGCCGACCCGGTGATCATGCTGACCGGGCCCACCCCGGCCACCCGCAAGGTGCTCGATCGCGCCGGGCTGACCGTCGACGACATTGACCTGTTCGAACTGAACGAGGCGTTCGCATCGGTGGTGCTGAAGTTCCAGAAGGACCTGAACATCCCAGACGAGAAGCTCAACGTCAACGGCGGCGCCATCGCCATGGGTCACCCGCTGGGCGCCACCGGCGCGATGATCCTCGGCACGATGGTCGACGAACTGGAGCGCCGCAACGCGCGGCGCGCGCTCGTCACGCTGTGCATCGGCGGCGGCATGGGTGTCGCCACGATCATCGAGAGGGTTTAAGCACATGGCAGCCAACACGATTCAGTGGGACAAGGATGCCGACGGCATCGTCACGCTGACCATGGACGACCCATCCGGGTCGGCCAACGTCATGAACGAGGCCTACATCGAGTCGATGGGCAAGGCCGTGGATCGCATTGTCGCGGAGAAGGATTCGATCACCGGCGTGGTGATCACCAGCGCCAAGAAGACGTTCTTCGCCGGCGGTGACCTGACCTCCATGATCAAGGCCGCCCCCGAGGACGCCGGGGAGTTTTTCGCCACCATCGAGACGGTCAAGAGGCAGCTGCGCACCCTGGAGACGCTGGGCAAGCCCGTCGTCGCCGCCATCAACGGCGCCGCGCTGGGCGGCGGCCTGGAGATCGCGCTGGCGTGTCATCACCGCATCGCCGCCGATGTGAAGGGCAGCCAGCTCGGCTTCCCCGAAGTGACGCTGGGTCTGTTGCCCGGTGGCGGCGGGGTGACCCGCACGGTGCGGATGTTCGGCGTCCAGAACGCGTTCGTCAACATCCTGTCGCAGGGCACCCGGTTCAAGCCGGCCAAGGCCAAGGAGATCGGGCTTGTCGACGAGGTGCTGCCGACGGTCGAGGAGCTGGTGCCCGCCGCCAGGGCCTGGATCAAGGCCAACCCGGACTCCCACGAACAGCCGTGGGACAAGAAGGGCTACAAGATGCCCGGCGGCACTCCGTCGTCGCCGGGGCTCGCGGCCATCCTGCCGTCGTTCCCGGCGTTGTTGCGCAAGCAGCTCAAGGGCGCGCCGATGCCGGCCCCGAAGGCCATCCTGGCCGCCGCGGTCGAGGGCGCGCAGGTCGACTTCGACACCGCCAGCCGCATCGAGAGCCGCTACTTCGCGCAGCTGGTCACCAGCCAGGTGGCCAAGAACATGATCCAGGCGTTCTTCTTTGACCTGCAAACCATCACCGGCGGCGGCTCGCGGCCCGAAGGCATCGGCAAGACCCCGATCAACAAGATCGGTGTGCTGGGCGCCGGCATGATGGGCGC
>DATMMZ010000232.1:0-15690 GCA_035569455.1 Mycobacterium sp.
GCAGACCCTCGACGGGCTATTCGAAGGTGTGGAGACCGTCGACCGCAAGATCGTCGTCACCTGCCCGCACTGCTTCAACACCATCGGCAAGGAATATCGGCAACTGGGCGCCAACTACACCGTGTTGCACCACACCCAGCTGCTCAACCGGCTGATACGCGACAAAAAGCTGGTCCCCGTTACCCCCGTCTCCCAAGACATCACCTATCACGACCCGTGCTACCTCGGCCGGCACAACAAGGTGTACGAGGCGCCTCGCGAGCTGATCGGGGCCGCAGGAGCCAACCTCACCGAAATGCCGCGCCACGCCGAACGCAGCTTCTGCTGCGGTGCCGGCGGTGCGCGCATGTGGATGGAAGAGCACATCGGCAAGCGGATCAACCACGAACGCGTCGACGAGGCGCTGGCCACCGGGGCGGCCACCGTCGCCACCGGCTGCCCGTTCTGCCGGGTGATGATCACCGACGGCGTCAATGACCGGCAGGAAGAAGCCGGTCGCAGCGGTGTTGAGGTGCTTGATGTGGCCCAGATATTGCTCGGTTCGCTCGAATACGACAAGGCGGCGCTGCCGGCGAAGGGCACAGCGGCAAAGGAGGCCGAAAAACGGGCCGAGGCCGCCCCCAAGGCCGCCGCGCCGGCAGCCCCGGCCGCGGCACCGCCCGCAGAACCCGCCGAGACACCAGAGCCGGAGACGGAAACCAAGGCCGCAGCACCTACCGCACCCGCCAAGGGACTGGGTATCGCCGGTGGCGCGAAAAAGCCCGGCGCCAAGAAGGCGGCACCCGCAGCAAAGACGGCCGAAGCACCGGCCGCCGCTGCGCCCGCCGCGCCCGCCAAGGGGCTCGGTATGGCGGCCGGCGCCAAGAAACCCGGCGCCAACAAGGCAGCGGCTCAAGCGGCGCCGGCTACTGAGGCCCCCGCGGCCGAAGCGCCTGCCGCACCGGCCGCACCTGTGAAGGGGCTGGGACTGGCCTCCGGTGCCAAGCGACCGGGCGCCAAGAAGGCCGCACCGCAAGCCCAGACAACTGAGGCGCCGGCGCAACCCGCTGCCGAGGCACCGGCACCTGCGGCACCCGCGACGCCCGTGAAGGGTCTCGGGATCGCCGCCGGCGCCAAGCGACCGGGAGCTAAGAAGGCAGCGCCTCAAGCCAAGGCGGCCGAGGCTCCGGCAGAACCCGGGCCAAAGGCGGAAGCAAAACCGGAACCGGAGCCGTCCGGGCAAACCGATGACGACCCGGCGGCTCCGCCGGCCGCGCCGGTCAAGGGGCTCGGCATCGCGCGCGGAGCCCGTCCCCCGGGCAAGCGCTGAAACGGTTTGGCTTCGGTTGTTCAAGATCAGCAAATTTCAGTGGACAGCAATGGCACCATGGGTGACGTGACAACTCACCAGCTGCCCGTGCACGCCCCCGGTCATCACCGGCAGCGCGCCTTCGCGCAGTCGTCCAAGCTGCAGGACGTCCTGTATGAAATCCGCGGCCCGGTGCACCAGCATGCCGCCCGGTTGGAAGGCGAAGGGCACCGCATCCTCAAGCTCAACATCGGGAACCCGGCGCCGTTCGGTTTCGAGGCACCCGACGTGATCATGCGCGACATGATCCAGGCGCTGCCGTACGCGCAGGGCTACTCCGACTCGAAGGGCATCCTGCCGGCCAGGCGCGCGGTGGTCACCCGCTATGAGCTGGTCGAGGGCTTCCCCCGATTCGATGTCGATGACGTATACCTGGGCAACGGCGTCTCCGAGCTGATCACGATGACGCTGCAGGCCCTGCTGGACAACGGCGATCAGGTGTTGATCCCGGCGCCCGATTACCCGCTGTGGACGGCGTCGACCTCGCTTGCCGGCGGCACACCGGTGCACTACCTGTGCGACGAGACCCAGAACTGGCAGCCCGACATCGCCGACCTGGAATCGAAGATCACCGAGCGCACCAAGGCGCTGGTCGTGATCAACCCAAACAACCCCACCGGGGCGGTGTACGGCCGCGAAATCCTCAACCGGATGGTCGACCTGGCGCGCAAACACCAGCTGCTGCTGCTTGCCGACGAGATCTACGACAAGATCCTTTACGGCGACGCCAAGCACATCAGCGTGGCGTCGGTGGCACCCGATCTGTTGTGCCTGACTTTCAACGGCCTGTCCAAGGCCTACCGCGTCGCCGGGTACCGGGCCGGCTGGCTGGCGATTACCGGGCCCAAGGACCACGCCGCCAGCTTCATCGAGGGGATCAGCCTGCTGGCCAACATGCGGTTGTGCCCGAACGTCCCGGCGCAGCATGCGATCCAGGTCGCCCTTGGCGGCCATCAGAGCATCGAGGACCTGGTACTTCCGGGCGGTCGGCTGCTCGAGCAGCGTGACATCGCCTGGACCAAGCTCAACGAGATTCCGGGGGTGTCGTGCGTGAAACCGGAGGGTGCGCTCTATGTGTTTCCCCGGCTGGACCCCGAGGTCTATGACATCTCCGACGACGAGCAGTTGGTCCTCGATCTGCTGCTGCAGGAGAAGATCCTGGTCACCCAGGGCACCGGTTTCAATTGGCCGGAACCGGATCACCTGCGCCTGGTGACGCTGCCGTGGTCGCGTGATCTCGCGGCAGCGATCGACCGACTGGGCAACTTCCTGGCCAGCTATCGACAGTGAACAGTTGGGGCGCTAACTCAGCAGGTCCTGCACGCCGGTCTGCAAAGGTGCCGCGTTAGCGGCTTCGGCACTGGCATAAGCCTGCCCGGCCGAGGTCAGGGCTTGCACAAATTGCGCGTGAAACTCCGCCACCTGCGCGCCGACCGCCTGATAGGCCTGAGCGTGCCCGGCAAACAGCGCCGCGACGGCCGCCGACACTTGATCGCTGGCCGCGGCCAGTTCACCCGTGGTCGGCGCTGCCGCCGTCGCGTTGGCCGTTTCGATCGTCGAACCGATGTTCGTCAAATTCGACGTCGCCGCCGCCACCGCATCGGGCGCCGCAACCACATACGACATGCGCGCACCTCCTGACGCCAATCAAGCGATCGTATCCCCTTCCGGGCAGCGAATTCCGCGCTTTAACCAACCTAGACGAGGAGCCTTACCCTCGAGCGCGTGACCCATTCGCACTCACACTCGCACAACTTGTCGTCAGGCCCGTCCTCCCTGGACCCGCTGCCTGCCAAGATCGTGGTCGGGCTGCTGGCCGCAATCGGTGTGGCCGTAGTGGCCGGTGCTGTGTGGTTGTGGCCAAGCCGGCAGCACGTTGACATCCCGATGCCGTATCAGAACGCGGCCGGCGGTGCGGTAGGCACCCAGCGCGGCCACGTGCTGTCCAGTGGACTGGGCGACTGCGGCAGTCCGTCGGCCAGTCAGGTGCTTACCACCGCGCCGCGGCCCGCAACTCCGGGCGCCGGACGGTGCGTATTAACGCTGGTCGCAATCGACTCCGGACCGAACGCCGGCGCCAACACGTTGCTCGAGTTCTCCCCCGGCCCCGGCCAGCCGCAACTCGCGGCGGGTGATCACATCCGGCTCATCCGGGCGGTCGACGCACAAGGCAGCACAACCTATGCGTTCTACGACTTCGAGCGCGGCTGGCCGCTGATTGCGCTCACCCTCGCGTTCGCGGTGGTGGTCGTCGCAGTGGCCCGGTGGCGCGGGTTGCTGGCGCTGGTCGGCATCGTCGCCGCCTTCCTGGTGCTGGTGGTGTTCTTGCTGCCGGCGTTGCGTGACGGCGCTCCCGCGGTCCCGGTAGCGCTGGTGGCGTCGGCGGCGATCCTCTACGCGGTGATCTACCTCGCGCACGGGGTCAATTTGCGGACCAGCGCCGCCCTGCTGGGCACCTTGTCATCGTTGCTGCTGGCCGCAGGATTATCTTGGGCGGCAATCGACCTAGCTCATCTAACCGGCCTGTCGGACGAACAGAACGCGCAGGTCGCCGCGTTTCTGGGCAATGTGTCGATCAGCGGCTTGCTGCTCGCCGGATTCATCATCGGATCACTCGGTGTGCTCAACGATGTGACCGTGACACAGGCGTCGACGGTGTTCGAGCTCGCCCATCTCAGCGAGAACACTTCCCGACGTGCCGTTTTCCTGGGTGCGATGCGGGTGGGGCGTGATCACATCGCCAGCACCGTGTACACGCTGGTGCTTGCGTACGCCGGCAGCTCGCTCCCGCTGCTGTTGCTGTTCAGCGTCGCCAACCGATCGCTGGGCGACGTGCTGATGAGCGAGAGCGTGGCCATCGAACTGGTGCGCTCGGCGGTGGGCGGCATCGGCCTGGCGCTGTCGGTTCCGTTGACGACGGCGATCGCCGCGGTGCTGGCTAAACCTGCCGAAATCAGCTCCGTTCCAGCAGCTTCAGCAGGTAGCCACCATAGCCGGACTTGACCAGGCCGCGTGCGCGCTGCGCCAGCTGGTCGTCGCCGATCCAGCCCAACCGCCACGCCACTTCCTCGGGAATACTGACCTTCAAACCCTGTCGACGTTCCAGGGTGCGCACGTAATCGCTGGCGTCCAGCAATGAGTCGAATGTTCCGGTGTCGAGCCACGCCGTCCCGCGCGCGAGCACCTCGACTGTCAGCCGGCCCCGGTTGAGATAGGTCTGGTTGACCTCGGTGATCTCGTACTCGCCCCGCGCCGATTTTTTTAACGCCCTGGCAATCTCGATCACGTCGTTGTCGTAGAAATACAGACCCGGCACCGCGTACTGAGACTTCGGCGTGGCGGGTTTCTCCTCGAGTGACAGGGCGGTGCCGTCTGCGCTGAACTCAACAACCCCGTAGGCCGATGGGTTGGCCACCCAGTAAGCGAAAATTGCTCCGCCACGTACGGATTGGAAGCGGCTCAGGCTGGTCCCCAGACCCGGACCGTAGAAAATATTGTCCCCCAACACCAGCGCCACCGATTCGGTTCCGATGTGTTCGGCGCCTATCACGAATGCCTGCGCCAGACCGTCGGGCCGCGCCTGCGTCGCGTAGCTGATGCTGATGCCGAATTGGTTGCCGTCGCCCAGGAGCCGTTGAAAGCCGGGCGCGTCGTGAGCCGTGGTGATCACCAGGATGTCGCGGATGCCGGCCATCATGAGCGTCGACAGCGGATAGTAGATCATCGGTTTGTCATAGACCGGCAGCAGTTGCTTGCTGACGCCGATGGTGATCGGGTACAGGCGCGTACCCGATCCCCCGGCCAAGATGATCCCGCGCATGAGCGGCTCCTAATCCCTCAATCGACCCCTAACTTACGAAGTCGGCCTCGGTGAGATCGGTGGCCTCCAGCGCCGAAGCCAAGTCCTCGTGTCGGAACACCGAGGTGACGTGATCGTGGACCACCCGGAATGCCAACGCGGCGGTGGTGACGGCGCTTGGATTATCCGGGGTGCTGATCTTTTGTTCGACGACCACGACACCGTCGTGCACGTACATCCGGCCGAGCTCGGACGTCGTCTGTGGGGAGGCAGCCCACCTGCGTAGCGCCGCCTGACCCTGTGCGGCGCCGTGTGCGTCGCCGATTTCGATGTCGTCGCTGGACAAGGCCAGCAGGGTCTCGAGGTCGGAGGCGTTGAGGGCGTCGTGCCAAGCCAGGACGGTGGCGATCTCCGATGTGGTCATGGTCTGCAAATTACCGTGCCCAGCTCGACCCCGTGGCTACAGCGGCGTGCGGTCCAGCCACTTTTGCCACACGACGTCGTCGCCGAACGTCTGGATGCCGGTATCGGCGACCGAGATGCGGCGCACCATCGCCAGCAGCAGCTCGGTGGCACCGCCGCGCAGCGCCACGGCGCCCTTGCCGTGCTCGTGTGACCACGTGATCCCGCTGTCGGAGACGCCGACCGTCCATTCGCCGGCTTCACCCAGCCCGGGGTCGGTGGCGTGCAAGTGCATGGTGTTGCCCTCCTCGAGCGGCAGTGCTGCCCCGTCACTTCCGGCCTGGATCGCGACGCGCTCCAGCCATTCGGTGATCCCGTCGGCCGCTACGTCGGGTTCGAGCGTGAAGTCGCTTCCGAGCGCGATGGCGGCGTCGGCTCGGTGCACCGCCACCTCATGCAGCCGTCGCCGGATCCACCAGTTCGCGGGGCGCGGCCCGAGGAACGTCCACACCGGCGTCTCCACGCCGGCCTGCTCGACGGCGTCGACCAGGCGCTGCGCGCCGCCCTGCAACCAGGAAATCGCATCGTCGGGATCCGGTGGCGGCTTGCCACCTTCGACGGTGCGCGGATCGAGGTAGTCGTCACGTCGTTCGCTGACGATCTGGGCCGCCCACCGGTCACCACGGCCGACGTGGCGCAGCAGTTGCTTGAGGCTCCAACCCGGACACGTGGGCACCGCCGTGGACTCGTCGGAGTTGCAGATCAGATCCGAAAAAGCGCGGTTTTGCTCGAGGAATGCCGACGCGTAGTCCACCTGGTCAGGCTACCGCCGAGGTCATCCACAGTTGCGGCTTTATCCACAGCCTGTGATTTCGAGCCTGTGTCCGTGTCGGGGTCTCTCCTATAGTCGAAAGCATGTTCGATGATTTGCTGCCGAGCGCAGAGGCACTCCAGCGTGCCGACGACGCGGCCGTGGTGGCCGCGATCGCCGAATGCGCGCGGGTGGAGGCCGCAGCTGCGGCGCGCCGGCTGGCAGCGACCGCCGAACTGGTGGCCCGCCGCGCTGACGGACCCGTTGACCACGCTCACTGGTCGTGCGACAACTGGGACGCGATAGCCGCCGAAGTAGCCGCCGCACAGAACATCGGCCACGGTATGGCGTCAGGCCAGATGTATTTGGCTGTGGCGTTGCGGGATCGCCTGCCCCGGGTTGCGGCCCTGTTCGCCGAGGGCACCATCAGCGCCCGGCTGGCCGCAGCGATCGTGTGGCGCACCGACCTGATCACCGACCCAGACATATTGCAGATCGTCGACACCGGCCTGGCCGGCGATGCGGCACAATTCGGGCCACTGTCGGTGACCAAGACAGCACAAGCCATCGACGCCATCGTCGACCGCTATGACCCCGCAGCCGTGCGCCGTGCCCGGGCGGGCGCCCGCGGGCGCGACGTGGTGATCGCCCCCGCCGACGACCAGTCCGGCACCGCGGCCCTGTGGGGCTCACTGCTGGCCACCGACGCGGCTGTCCTGGATCGCAAACTCACCCAAATGGCCCACCAGGTCTGCGATGACGATCCACGCACCCTGGCCCAACGCCGCGCCGACGCACTGGGGACCCTGGCCGCCGGGGGCGAACAGCTCGCCTGTGGGTGCGGGAGCACCGACTGCCCCGCCGGCGCCGACGCCGACGCGCGGGCCACCGCCGTGGTCATCCACGTGGTCGCCGAGTCCGCAGCACTCAGCGCTGAGCCCGACCCCTGCACTTCCGGTGAGCCCGCGCCGCGACCGATCACGCCCGACACACCGCTGCGTGAGGCGCTGGCTCCCGACCCCCAACCCGAGCCGGTCCTGTTGCCCTCGGCCCATATCGTCGGCGGCGCCACAGTGCCCGCCTCGTTGCTGGCCGAGCTGATCGCCGGCGGCGCCACCGTCAAGCCAGTGCGCCACCCCGACGACAGCCCACCAGAGTCGGGGTACCGCCCCTCAGCTCAGCTGCAACGCTTCATCCGGTGGCGGGATATGACATGTCGGTTCCCCGGTTGCGATCGACCGGCTGAATTCTCCGACATCGACCACACGGTGCCCTACCCGCTGGGCCGGACCCACCCGTCCAACCTCAAGTGCCTGTGCCGCAAACACCACTTGCTCAAAACTTTCTGGGGCGGACCCAACGGCTGGCGCGACGAGCAACACCCAGACGGCACGATCACCTGGACGGCACCCAGCGGACATACCTACATCACCCGACCAGGCAGTCGGCTGCTGTTTCCCGCATTGTCATTGCCAACCGGCGAATTACCCACCGCCCCAACGGCAGAACTACCGACCGGCGGGCGCGGCGTCATGATGCCCACCCGCCGCCGGACCCGAGAACAGGACCGCGCCTACCGTATCGAGGCCGAACGCCGACACAATCGGCAAGCCCGGCAAACACCGGGCTACAGCGACGAGGAGCCACCGCCATTCTGACGGCCGAAACCACTAAAATTCATCTCGCCATGGCCGCTAACCAAGGAGAGAAGAAATGTCCGACACCGCAGACGACGTCGCCGAACGCCTCGACGGCACCACCCCCGTCGCACCTAACCAAACGGTCGTGTTCGACGGTGAGAACGTGCCCGTGTGGCGCCCGGTCACCTTGTACCGGACCGTCACCGACAGCCAGGACCGTAACATCCCGCGCACCAACTTGCCGGCCGCGCAGCCCTGGGACACCCCGTCAACACTCGATCAGGCCACCGTGCTCGCCGAAGACCTGACCATCGTTTACCAAGACCCGCAGGGCGGCCGGTGGACCCTGTCGGACATGATCATCGAACTGTTCAAGGCGCATTTGGGGCTCCCGACGAAAGCCGCGGGTGCGTAATGGCGAACACCTGGGGGGACGTCGCTGACCGCCTGGACGGCATTTACCCCACGCCTAGCTTTGCCGGTGACCTGCCGATAATACTGCTGTGCTGGCAGGGAACCGGCTCAGACATGTGGAACACCACACCGCCCCAACCGGCATCGGTAGCAACCGTTGTGGCGCAAGCCTTTCCGGACATCTTCTATTTCCAGCCTGTGGGAAATTGGCCGGCCGCAACGTATCCCATGGGTCCTAGCGTCAATGCCGGCTACAACGAAGGCGTCCGTCTCGCCACGCAGGTCCACCCGAACAACCTACTGTTCCCGTTCGGCTATAGCCAAGGAGCGATCTGCGCCAGTCACTTTCTGCGCAACTTCATCATCGCGAACAGTCTGCAGAACCGGGTCATAGGTGGCATCACGTTCGGAAACCCCTGCAGGTCCCCGGGAATCGCGAACGGGAACGCATGGGCCGGCTGGCCCATGCCGGGAAAGATCGACGGCTATGTCACCGGTGGCATCTCAGGTCCGGACTGCCTCACCGCGGCGCAAACCCCGAGCTGGTGGCTGGACTTCGTCAACACCACTACTAGCGACGATGGCGCAACAGAGTTATACGCCAACTGTCCCGTGGGGACTAATCCATGGACCGCAGAAGCGCCACCAGGGAAAGTGGGTACGTCTATCTACAACGTCGTCCAACAGGCCACGGTGCTGGACGTGGTCGCCGTCGCCGCGGACCTGGGGGTGCCGGTTGGCACTGTGGAGGAAATCGTCAACGGTTTTGAATTCCTCGGCGCCCAGGGCAACGCCGACCATTACACCTACCCGATACAGCCCGCTATCAACTACCTGACCAACGTCATCGCGCCCCAGTTCGCCTGACGGCTTCAACTAGGGTGGTGTCATGGTGGTAAGAGCCATAGCGCTGATGGTGCTCGCCGTAGGGTTCGCCGCGCCGGCCTATGCGGACGCCACGGACGACGCATTCATGGCCAACCTCAACAGCTCCGGCATGAATTTCGGCGCAGCCGAGAAGGCAATCCAGGTCGCGAAAACCGTCGTCTGCGGCACCCTCAGCAACAACCCCAATACCAGCAACCCGGATCTGATCGCCAAGGTCACCGACGCCACCAACTGGCCGATGGCTGAGGCTGCCTACTTCACGGGCGCTGCCATCCAGGCCTACTGTCCCCAGTTCGGCAGCGTCACTTCCAAAAAGCCGGGGTTTCACCCCGTTCTACGGCCGTCGCGCGCCCAGCCTGTACACCCGCCAACCGGCCTGCTGCCAGCGGTCGACATCGACGCAGCTGCGGCCGTCCACGATGACCCGGGCCCGCACCTGGTCGGCTAAGTCGTTGGGGACGAGGTCGAGGAACTCCTGCCACTCGGTAAGCACCAGGACCGCATCGGCGCCCTCGCAAGCCTCCTCGACTGAAACCGCGTAGTTCAGCGTGGGGAACTGGCGGCGGGCATTGTCCAGAGCCTTCGGGTCGTACACGTTGACCGCGGCACCGTTGAGCTGCAGCTGGCCCGCGACGTTGAGCGCGGGCGAATCGCGCACATCGTCGGATTCGGGTTTGAACGCCGCGCCCAGCACGGCGATGTTGGCACCCAGCAGCGAGCCACCGCACGCGGTGGTAGCCAGTTCGACCATCTTCGTGCGTCGGCGCATGTTGATGCTGTCCACCTCACGCAGGAACGTCAGCGCCTGGTTGGCCCCGAGCTCGCCTGCGCGGGCCATGAACGCGCGGATATCCTTGGGTAGGCAGCCGCCGCCGAAACCCAAACCCGCGTTGAGGAATTTACGCCCGATCCGTGGGTCGTATCCGAGCGCATCGGCCAACAGCGTGACGTCCGCACCCGCCGCCTCACACACCTCCGAGATTGCGTTGATGAACGAAATCTTGGTTGCCAGAAAGGCATTGGCCGAAACCTTGACCAACTCGGCGGTTTGCAGATCGGTCACCAGGAACGGCACGCCGGCGTCGAGCAGCGGTGCGTAGAGCTCGCGCATAACCGCCTCGGCACGAGGCGAATCATCTTGTACGCCAAGCACAATGCGGTCCGGCTCCAACGTGTCTTGCACCGCGAAACCCTCGCGCAGGAACTCCGGATTCCAGGCGATTTCGACGTCAACTCCCGGGCGTGCCAGCGCAGCGGCCCGCTGCCCCAGCTCGGCTGCGGTGCCCACCGGGACTGTGGACTTGCCGACGAGCACCGATGGCCTGGTCAGGCGGGGTACCAAGGTATCGATGACGGCGTGCACGTGGCGCAGGTCGGCCCCGTACTCGCCCTTCTTCTGCGGCGTGCCAACGCCTAGGAAGTGCACGTCGGCGAACTCAGCCGCAATGTCGTAGTCGGTGGTGAACCGCAGCCGTCCCGCGGCGAGGTTCTTGGTCAGCAGCTTTCGCAGGCCAGGCTCGTAGAACGGGATGTCACCACCGGCGAGCTTGGCGACCTTACCTGGGTCGATATCGACACCGATGACCTCATGCCCGAGTTCGGCCATCCCGACGGCGTGGGTTGCACCCAGGTAACCAGTGCCGAACACAGTGCATCGCATACCACACTGTGTAGGTTGCCGCGGTGAGCTAACTGCATCGCGCCGCTGAGCGGGAGGCAAACGCCAGGTGACAGGTGGCTTCGGGTGACCTAGATGCCCGGGAACTCAGCGACCATGACCGCCGCCGAAGCCACCGTGACCTCCGCCGAAGCCACCGTGACCGCCGCCACCGGGGAACCCGGGGAACCCGGGGAACCCGCCGCCGCCGTGCCCCCCACCGTCGCCATGACCCCCGCCTGGACCGCCGAAGATCGGAAGTGGTATCGGCACCGGCACCGGAGCAGGAGCGGCAGGTACCGGGACCGGAGCCGGAGCGGGAGCCGCTGGCAGCGGAGCAGGAGCCGCTGGCACCGGAACAGGCGCCGGAGCGGGAACCTGCACCTGCGGAACAGGCGCTGGAGCCGGGACCTGCGCCGCGGGAGCAGGCGCCGGCGCCTGAGCGGGAGCGGGAGCTACCGCCGGCTGCTGTGCGGGTGCAACGATGTTGTGTCCGGGATCGGGCCGCACACCGGCCGTAGGCCGAATGCTGATCGCCAGCGAAACCACCAGCGCCGCGACACCGACGATGAATATCGCCGCCACCGCGCTACCGATCAGCGTGAAAGACCTCCGCTCGCCATAGGCTGCGCCGGCGATGCGGATCCCGGCGGTGTGCTCGCCGGTATAGGCGTCGGCCAATTCGTCGGGGACAGCGCTGTAGGCGAGGGCATCGCCTGCCTCCGCACCGGCGGGGACGTCGAAGTATTCGGGAGCGACTGCATACGGGAGCACGGCACCGGTGCCGGGATCCTGTGCGTATGCGCGCGCCGCGGTGGACGACACGAACAGCGGCGCATGCGCCGACGCCAACGCGGCTCCCCGGGCCAGTGCTGTATCGGGCTCTTCAGGAACGCTCAACGGAAGCGTGGTCGCCGCCTCCAGTGTCGGCTTGATCAGCGGGACGTCGACGCCGGAACCGACGACGAACACGCCGTCCGGGCGAGTCTCCAAACCCTCGGCGCCAGAGACCATCGTGGTCAACTGGGCCACGGCCGCGTCGTCGTCGTCAGGCAGGAGCCGCCGATCAATATCGACGATCGACCCATCTGCGGTGTCGACGACGGCTAACGTCGCGGTATCGGGCTCGATGAACAGCAGCGCGGTGTGCGCGTAGTTGGTCGCATTGCCGACTGCCTGAGCCAGCGCCGCGGCCGCCAGAAACGCCGAGACCATCATGACGTTCTCGACCTTGTGGGCAGCCAACGCGTCGCGCAGTGCGGCGGCCTCGATCGGGTCCGTCCAGGTAACTCCAGTCGACGTCAGCTGGTAGCCGCCTTCGGCCGCGCCTTCCCGGGTCCCGAAAATGGCCGCAATCACCTGGTTGGCTGCGCTCGTCGGTGCCGTGTCCTGCTCAGCGGCAAGGTCGAAATTGTCTTCATCGACGGTGGCGCCGTCGCCGTTTTCACCTTCGACCAACACCATCCGGACGGCCGTCGGCGCCATCGACACACCAAGAACGGTGTCCATAGCTCCCCTCCATAGTTATTGCCAGCCGGCTATGTCCATAGACGATCTACGTCGCCTTGTATACCCCCTTTGTATTCCCCGTGTCCGCCGATTTTACCCCGTTTTGCCGTCCGTGGTTGGTGCGGAAGACCCGTGCCCGCTCAGGGTCAGATGCCACCACGCTCCCAGCGGCGGTGGTCCCAGCGGTCCCATTCCCTGGGATGCACCGGTGGTTCCTGCTCCGGGGAAGCCAAGGTCGGCTGCGGTTGCTGCACGACCGGTGCGGGCGCTAGCGATGGTGCCTGAGTCGCCGGGGCCGGTACTGCCGATGGCGGCGGCGGGGCAGGCACCTGGACTTTCGGCACCGGCGCCTGACTCGCCGGCGCCACGACATTCTTGCTGAGACTCGACCGCTCTTCGACATGCGGCCGGATCCCGAGCGCCAGCGCGAGCGCCAGTGCCACCACCCCGCCGACAAAGATCGCCATTGCGCTAATCGCCACCAGGAATGCCCCGCGGCTTCGATGTTCGCCAAGGCGGGCGCCAAATTCCGGGTAAAGGTCGTTGTCGTCCGGCACGGCACTGTAGGCCAGTTCCCCGGCGCCTGAGCCGGCAGGCTGCGCTTGAGGGATCGCGACCGTCGCAGGTGCTCCCAACGATGCATTCGCCGACGCCAGCGCAGCCCCGCGCGCCAACGCCGTCTCCGGCTCCTCCGGTGCGGTCACCGACAGTGAGGTCGACGCCTCCAATGCCGGCTTGATCAGCGGAATGTCTACGCCAGAGCCCACCAGAAACAGGCTCTCCGGGCGAGCTTCCATCGCTTGTGCTCCGGAGACCATGGCGGCCAGTTCTGCCAGCACCGCGTCGTCGCCTTCGGGCAGTGGCTGGCGCTGCACATCCGAGATCGACCCGTCGGAGCTGTCGACAACAGCCAACGTTGCGGTGGTCGGCTCGACGAACAGCAGCGCGGTGCGGGCGCAGTTGGTTGCGCTACCCACCGCCTGAGCCAGCGCGGCCGCAGCCATAAACGCCGAGACCGGTATGACGTTCTCGACCTTGTGGGCGGCCAGCGCATCACGCAGGACGTCGGCTTCGACGGGGTCTGTCCAGGTCACCCCGCTCGATTGCAGCTGGTGTCCGCGTTCAGCCGCGCTTTCCTGAGTCCCGCGGATGGCCGCGATCACCTGGTCCGCGGTGGCGGCCGCTTCCGACTCAGGCGCGACGTCGAAGTTGTCCTCATCCACGGTGACCCCGCCGGCGCTTTCCCCTTCCAGCAGCACCATGCGGACTGTCTTCGGTGCCATAGACACACCTAGTACAACGTCCACCGCTCCTCCAGACCACAGGGTCAGCTCGATGTGTCGACCCTAACCCGCTGCAACTTGCTGATGCTGCGGGATCGCTACCGGTGCCCAAACCCACCGAATCCGTGGCCACCACCGAAGCCGCCGAACCCGTGGCCGCCGAAGGGCCCACCGAAGCCGCCGAACCCGTGCCCACCCCCGAACCTGGGCCCACCGAAGCCACCGTGCCCACCCCCGAACCTGGGCTCGCCACCAAAAGGCCCTCGCGGCTGCGCCAATGGAGCGCGCATCGGTGGTCGGGCGGCCGGCACGTGGACCGGCGCCATGGGAATCGGCACGGGCACCGGGGCTACGGGAACCGGGACTGGGGCCGCTGCCCTGGGAATCGGCGCGGGTGCTGGCGGGTTCAACGGCCTGGGCACCGCCACAGGCGAGGGTAATTGGACTTGCGGTTTCGGGACGGACGCCTGAGCAGGCGGGCGCGGTTGCTGGGTTGGGACGATAAGGTTTTCATTGGGGTTGGGCCGCAAATCAACTGTCGGCCGGATACTTATCGCCAGGGCAATCTCCAGCGCGACAACCGCGCTGATGAAGATCACCGATAGCGCACTACCTAATAGCAGGATCGGCCTGCGCCGCGACGCGATCTCGTCCTGACTGGCATCGTCGGCTGCCTCCGCGATTCCGGTGTTGGCGTCGGCGTCTTCGTCCGGGAACGCGCTGTAGGCGACGTAGTCCTTGCCCGCCTTGACGGGAACCTGGGGAATGGCACGGTATTCGGGCAGGTATCCGGGAAAGCATCCGGCGAGCACTAGAGGGTCCACCTCACCGGTGCCGGGGTCTAGCGCGTAAGCCAGCGCCGCCGTGGACGACGCGAACAACGGCGCATTCGCCGACGCCAGCGCCGCACCCCGGGCCAGCGCCATCTCCGGTTCATCAGGTGTGGACAGCTCAAGCGAAGTCGCGGCCTCCAAACCTGGCTTGATCATTGGGACGTCTACGCCAGAACCGACGACGACCACCCCGTCTGGGTGGGCTTTCAGCGAGTCAGCGCAGGACATCATCTCGACCAGTTGGGCCACCGCCTGGTCCTCGTCTTCAGGCAGGAGCTGCTTGTGCACCTCCGCGATCGACCCGTCGGCGCTGTCGACCACAGCCAAAGTCGCGGCATAAGGCTCGACAAAAAGCAGCGCGGTGTGGGCGTAATTAATAGCGTCGCCGACCGCCTGAGCCAGCGCGGCGGCGGCCATAAACGCCGAGACCAGCATGACGTTTTCGACCTTGTGGGCAGTCAGCGCATCACGCAGCACCGCGGCCTCGACGGGATCAGTCCAGGTCACGCCGGTTGATAGCAGTTGAAAGCCGCCCTCAGTAGCGCCTTCCCGAGTGCCTAAGATGGCCGAGATCACCTGAGCGGGTGCCATGGAAGCCGACCGATCAGCGGCGACATCGAAGTTGTCCTGGTCGACGGTGACCCCGTCGGCGTTTTCACCTTCGACCAGGACCATGCGGACTTTGGTCGGTGCCATCGAGACACCAAGCACGATGCCCACCACCGCTGAAGCTCGCTCCCTCCAGGTAGTTTGCTGCGCCGCCCAATATTCGAGGACCGGATTTCATTGCCACAGCAGAGCACTGCCGATGCCAATCCGGGATTAGCTGCGCTTTATGAAGTTCTGTAGGAAAGCCCCCAATGCGTCGACCCTACTCGCGTGACCCCCTGGGGATTGTAAAAATTCAGTTGCGCGTCGCGGCGCTGTGACTTCTGGTTATCAGGCGGCGGCTAATGATGTCCGCCACCGCCACCACCGCTGTGGCCGCCACCCCCAAAGCCGCCGCCGCTGTGGCCGCCACCGCCAAAGCCGCCGCCGCTGTGGCCACCCCCGCCAAAGCCACCACCGCCAAAGGGCCCGCCGCCGCTGTGGCCGCCACCGCCAAA
>DATMMZ010000233.1:0-3860 GCA_035569455.1 Mycobacterium sp.
GGCTGCCATCATCGTGCTCGACGTCTTTATCGGCATCATCGCTTTGATTGGGCTGATTGCCACTTTGAATCAGATACGAGCGCAGCGCAAAAGAGCGCGCGCCAAAGGCGTCGTCATGGTGATCGATCGGCTCACGCCGCGCCGCAAAAATCTTGCTCGACTCCAGGTGGACCTGCGGATGGTCGGGCCGGTTGTGCGCTACGAGGTAGGGCTCGACCTTGAAGCCGATGGCAATCGATTCGACGTATCGCCGGCCAAGCCCGCGACACGTCCGTCAATGGGCTGCGATGACGAGGAAATGTCGTGGGGTTTTGAGATTCCCGAAGACGACCTCGACAGAGTCTGGGTGATCGCCTCCTGGATGGAAGCCCACGGCGGCGACCTCAGAATGGCAGCAATCGCCTCGAGTTTGGGCGCGCCAGAAATCTATGAGTGGAAGTGGGCGGCCGATTGGCGAATCTCGAGGGCTGGCCGCTGGCAGAAGCGACGAACTTCAACGACGCCCCCACGCACCGTTCCCGGACTGGGCCCTCTGGAACTAGGGCGAGCACCCGGCCGTCGACGCATACCGCAACCCACGACCGACACAAGCACAGACACCGACGAGTAGTGCGTCAACCCTAGGCCGCCCCGCTGCTATGAGCCGCCGTCGCCCTTCTCACTAGTGGCCCAGCGCTTTGGGGCAGTACACGTTGGCCGCGATTGCCGTGAACCTGGCGGCGTTGTCCCCGTGCAGTCCAGGGTTTTGGGTTTGGATCGTCTTGACGACATCCACCATCTGTTTGCCCTGGTCGACCATTTTGCACACTGACCTGCCGACTGCTATTGCCCGGGCCGGGTCCCTGTAGGGGATGCCAGCCGCTTGGAGCGTGGCGAGGAATCCGTCATCGTTGCTATCGGCGCGCGCGGGGACTGCCATGCCGACGATCGCGGCAAGGCTTGTCAGCATCAGGAGTGGTCTCATACCTCCCTGATGGTCCCAGACCGGGGATGAGCCCGCATCTCGCCGTCCACGGTGGCCGGACACGGCGGCGTCGGAACGCCTCGCCCTGAACTCGACCAAGGTCATCGTTCGTGGGCTGCCCAGTGCTGTCGGAGAAGCGGCAGGAACTCCGCAGCGCGTTCGTCGGGGTAAAACAGCCGTGCACCGTGGAGTGTGTGGATGTTCGTGGTGCCGGGGATCAGGTCGGCGAGCCGGTGGGCCCATTTGATGTTGAAGACCGTAGATGATTGGTCTTGGCGTCACGCATTAGCATCTCGACCGGGAAGTCGACGAGGTGGCCGCGGCCACAGGACGCGACGGAAATGACATCGAACGCTCGGTGCACTGGTTCGGCGAAGAAAGCGCCGACGCCTACCGGCAGGCCGGTGCCACCATGTTAACCACCGCGATCGCCCCCACCCCATCACCGGTTATGACTTCAGCACCTTGGAGACAATGCTGGCCTGGCGTGACCCTCGGAAGTGAAGGTGGCCTTTGTAGCCGCGGGGCGGGGGACTCAGCCGCCAACACAGTCGAAGATCTAGATGGGCACGCTCGCCATGGCGCAGCTCCCCTGCCTGCGGCCTGGCGCCAACGTTTAGACGGGATTTGCGGAACGTGTCACCGGGTCAGGCGCCCCAGAGCGGCTTTTGCGGCAGTGTGGCCACACATGCCGTGCACTCCGGCTCCCGGTGGGCTACCAGTAAGGGACGCAATAAGTGGCTGTAGCGTGACGGCCGTGAAGTCCTCCCGGGTGTATTCTTCCGTCGCGCTCACGGCCTGTGTCGCGGCGTTCGTTCTGACGCTCGCTGCATCGGGCAAGGCAACCGCGGCCGGCTCGTGCCCAACCGCAGCACCGCAAAACGGTGGAACGCCTGACTGGACGCTAGCCGGGACCACCGGCAGCATCGCGGTCACCGGATCCACGGATACGACAGCTCCGCGCGTAAACGTGATGGCACCGTTCAGCGTGACCCAGACCCAGGTGCATACACTGCACGCCGGAGATGGACCGGTGGTCCCGGGCACGGCCAAGGTTTCCGTCTGCTACATGGGCGTCAACGGACGTGACGGGTCCGTGTTCGACAGTAGCTACGAACGGGGCGCCCCGGTTGACTTCCCGCTTGGCGGAGTCGTGCCGGGCTTCCAGAAGGCCATCGCGGGACAAAAGGTCGGGTCCACGGTCGCCGTCGCAATGACCTCCGCGGATGGCTACCCCGACGGTCAGCCCAGCGCTGGAATCCGGCCGGGCGACGCGCTCATCTTCGCGATCAAGATCCTCAGCGCCTCGAGCTGAGCTGCGACGGTGAGCCCCACTGCCTGAGTCGGCACCCACCTCGGTCTGGCTAAACCGGTCGAATACGGCGGATTCGAATACGGCGGTTTACCGGTAAACTGCGCCGTATTCGCTATCATGTTGTTCAGCAACGTATTTCGGGATGCACTACCGCGCCGATAACTTGGCCTTCGATGCAGTACGTGCTGGCCCAGCGGTTTTCAGGTCGCCGCTCGAGATGCAGATATGTCGGCGATGACGCATCAGATAGATCGGCTCGGTGCGGGCAGGAGGGTCGATGATTCGGAGGCCTTCGCCGCGGGCCTGCCAGCGCGCCGCTCCCCCGCCGGGGGACTGACGCCGGCGCCGCACCACAGATTTGGTCCCGGCTCGGCTCCGATCCCGACGCGAATCAGCTTGGCGGCAAGAGGATTACCCCCTGTGGCTCTGGTTGACCCGGTTCGACGGCGGCGACATTTCGCCTCCCGATGGCCTCGGCACCAATAGTAACGAAGACCGAAAACAACTCTCTCCCTGGCAATTACGTCACCGCGACGTTTCTCGCGGGGGGCAAGCCGAGGCCTTTCCTGAAGCATCCACCAGCGAAGCAGATGGCAACAGGCCGGCATCCCCGCACATTGAGCGCCTGGCGTGTCACGTGACGAAACGCTCGATCGCCGCCGCCGCGGCGTAGCCGTTCTTAGCCGATCGTCTCGATGACTGCGCCCGTACTGATCTGCCCGTCGGTGAGGACGTCGGCGCGCAGGCCCCCCCGGTGGATCAGGCCGCGGAGCACGCCCTCCGTGGTGAGGCGTTCCAGGTGGGAACACGGCTCACACAGGCGCTGGCCCAGGCACTCGACGTCTCCGATACGAAACCGACGTCCGACCAGAGCGTTCAGGTCGACCCCGCGAGTCACGATATTGCGACGCGCCTCGAGGTACTCGATGTTGCCGCCGCTGGGCAACACCAACTCGTCAAGGACTTCGGCAGCGATGAGCGTGAGGTCGTAGCCGCGTGCGGTGTCATTGGCCGGAGTGAACGTTCCTGCTTTCGCCGCGTAGCGGTCTCCGTCGAGCCCTCGGCCGGCCAGAGCCCGCGCCCGTTCCACCTGGCGCATTGGGGCAGTCGCCTGTTCTGCCACCGCGATCGCTTCGACTCTGCCGCGCAGTGAGGGCAGCGCCGCACCGGGCGTCGTGAATGCCGGATCAAGCCCAGATAGCACGTAACCCTCGCGGACTGGCAGATCGGTCGCTGCGGCGCCCAAGAGAGCGGGATCTTGCGGGCTGAGGACGACCCCGGAAGGGGTGCCGAACATCAGCACCGCTGTCCGGTCATCGGCGGGTCGCTCGCCGTCCATGTCCCCGAGAACGGCGAGCCAGTAGCCGGGCCAGGTGAACCGCGCGGGGTTGGCGATCGGAACCAGCCCGGCGCCTCGGCCGGCCAGCCAGCTTCGCCAATACGCGATGGCTCCGCGCAGGTCGGCTCGTGGCTGGGGTACATCGGATAATGGCGTTTCGGTCACCGACGCCACGCATGCGGCGAATGACCTCACGATCTCCGGAATCCCCTCGGTGTGAGGCAGATCAACGTCGATCATCT
>DATMMZ010000234.1:0-2354 GCA_035569455.1 Mycobacterium sp.
CGATGATCCGGCTGGCCCAGCAGCGCGAAATCGATTGGCGTGCAATCTATGCCGGTCGCAGCCGCGAGTACATGCCTTTTCTGGACGAGGTGGTGTCCGTCGCGCCCGATCGGGTGACCGTAGCCCGTAACGAACATGCCAACGCGCCATTGCATTACGAGCGGTTCAGCCCGCCACCGGTCGTCGACGGCATTCCCTTCGAGCTGCAACTGGCGCGGTCGAAGCTACTGTTCAGTGTTCCGGCGAATCGGTCGGCACTTGACGTCATGCTCGACCAGGATCCGACGACGGCGTACTCGTGCCAGCAGGGCTACTGCGGGACTTGCAAGGTTAAAGTGCTTGCCGGACAGGTCGATCACCGTGGCCGCGCCGTCATGGGTGATGACGAGATGCTGGTCTGCGTGTCGCGCGCGAAAGCGACCGACTGGTCATCGACGCTTGACTAGACGACGTCCTGCTCGATGAGGACGCCGGCATAGGCCGCCAGATCGGCGGCGAATGCGGTGGGCTGCTCAAAGGCGGCGAAGTGGCCGCCGCGGTCCTGAATCGTGTAGTGGACCAGGTTGTATCGTGCCGCCGCCCAGGCGCGCGGCGTTTGCAACAGCTCATAGGGGTAGACCGCATATCCGGTCGGGACGTCCACCCGACCGGACCATTCGCTGAGCCCGTCGGTGCCGGCGCGCTTGGATTCGCAGTACAGGCGGGCCGCCGATGTCGCGGTGCCGGTGAGCCAATAGAACATGAGGTTGTCGATGAGTCGATCGGTGCTGATGGGCATCCCGTCTCTGGTGTCGCACCAGGCGTGAAACTTCTCGAGTATCCACCCGGCCAGTCCGAGCGGTGAGTCGTCCAGGCCGAAACCCAGTGAATGTGGGCGCGTCGATTGTTGTTGCATGTACGCGGTGCCGTCTGTGATGCGTTCGGCGCTGGTAGCGATGGCGGCGAGTTCCGACTCGGAGACGCTCGCCAGCAGTTCGGGATCGCTTTGATCGGGTGGCGCGAACATCATATTGAGGTGGATCGCGGCCACATTCTTGGCGTAGTGCTCGCCGAGGTAGCGGGTGACAACGGCGCCCCAATCGCCGCCCTGTGCGATGTACCGCCCGTACCCAAGCTGGGCCATCACGTCGGCCACCGCCGCGGCGACACAGGCGACGTCGACGCCTCGCCCGCGAGTAGGCCCGGAAAAGCCATACCCGGGCATCGAGACCAGGACGACGTGAAATCGCTGCCGCAGCAGGGGAAGTGCGTCAAGGAACTCGACGATCGAGCCGGGCCACCCGTGCGTGATGACCAGGGGGATGGCGCGTTGGTCGTCCGACCTTGCGTGCAGGAAGTGCACCCGCTGTCCCGCGGCGTGGGTGACAAACGGACCTACCGCGTTGACCTCGGCCTCGATGGAACGCCAGTCATAGCGGTGCAGCCAATGGTCGACCAGCGTCTTGAGGAACGCCTGATCGGTGCCGTAATCCCAAGCCGCTCCCGCGATTTCGGCCGGCCACCGCGCGTTGCTGAGACGATGGTGAAGGTCGTCGAGTTGAGCCTCGTCCACATTGAGAATGAATGATTCCACTGTTATTGCACCCGAGAATTTTCCAGATAAGCGGCCAGCGCGTTGGTCAGGCCCTGACGCGCCATGTCGAGGTCGGCATAGGAGCCCAGTTGGCGCTCCGACACCAGGCCACGCAGTGCGCCGGGAATGAGGGCGGCCACCTCGCGCACCCGGTTCGGGTCGACGTCGAGATCGGCGAAGGCATTCTGACAGGTCTGAAGCCAGCTCTTGCCCCAGGAGAATAGTTCGGCGGCGGTGCGCGGATAGAGGCGTTCGAGTTCGTCGGGGTCCCGAGGCAGCGCCGCTCGCAGGTTTTCGATCGCGCGTGCATCCCTCGACGACGCCAAGCCGTGGTACAGGGTGTCGATGATGGCGCCCACACGTTCACGTAGGGGCGCGTCCGGGTGGGCAGTGGTCGACAGCGTCGCGGCGCGTCGTTCGGCGGTGCGGTGCAGCACCGCGGCCCAAAAGCCGTCGGCGTCGCCGAACTGATACTGCACCGCGCCCCAGGTGGCG
The DNA here is from genome assembly GCA_035569455.1 of Mycobacterium sp. Taxonomy (GTDB): domain Bacteria; phylum Actinomycetota; class Actinomycetes; order Mycobacteriales; family Mycobacteriaceae; genus Mycobacterium. The sequence goes on from DATMMZ010000234.1 coordinate 2,069, forward strand.
CCGATTTCCTTGGCGATGCGATTGGCCGACACCGAGCCGGGCTCGCCCGAGGCCAATGACTTCAGCGCGGCCTCCAGCATGCTCTCGCGAGTCGCATGGCCACGCCGGTTGGTGCGCCGGCCCACGATTCCCGCTTCCGCTACCCGGCCAGTCACGGTATCGATCCTATGGTCTCGACTAACATTTTCATAGAGGGTACTGTGATTATTCGAGGATCCGCCAAGGAGGAGACCCGGATGGCCAAGCCACCGCTGTCGATGAAACCGACCGGATGGTTCCAGGTCGC
>DATMMZ010000235.1:0-16516 GCA_035569455.1 Mycobacterium sp.
GATGTTGCCGGACAACACCGGATGGGGGCCGACCTCGAGGAACACCCGGTCACCCGCCTCGATCAGCGTGCCGATCGCGTCGGCGAACCGCACCGGCCGGCGGACGTTTTCGGGCCAGTACTGCGCTCCCCACTCGGGCCCGGTGACTTCGGCGGCAGTCACCGTCGAGTACAGCGGAACAATCGCTTTCCGCGGGGCCAGGCCGGCCAACTCCCGGCGAAGCGCCGGGAGGATCGGGTCCATCAAATGCGAGTGATAAGGCACCTCTACCCGCAGTCGCCGGACGAACGCACCCTCGTTCGCCAGTTCCTCACTCCCTTCGGCGATCGCGGACTGAGTACCGGCCAGCGTCACACCGGAGGGGCTGTTCACTGCCGCGACGCAGATATCCTGGCGTCCGGCGATCCAGTCCTGCACCTCCTGCTCGCTCAGACCCACAGCCAGCATCCCGCCGGAACCGGCGGTAGTGGCTTGCAACCGCGAACGGTGGTAGCTGACCTTGACGGCGTCCCGCAGGCTGAGCATGCCGCTGACGTAGGCGGCACTCACCTCACCGACGCTGTGCCCGACGACGGCCCCGGGCCGCACACCGTAGTGCGCCAGCTCCGCGGTCAGCCCCACCTGCACCAGGAAGTTCGCGGGTTGGGCGACCTCGGTGCTCGTCACCCGGGAGTCGGACTCGTCCCGGCGCAGTTCCTCGATCACCGACCAGCCGCTGAGGTCGGCGAACGCCTCGTCGAGTTCGGCTGCGGCCTCGGCGAACGGCCCGTCGGTGGCCAGCAGGTCCCGAGCCATCCGCCACCACTGCGGACCCATCCCGCTGAACACGAAGACCGGGGCGGTCCCGTTGCTGATCGTCCGGCCACCGGCCGCTGACCCGTGGACCACCGCGGCGAGCCGGGAGCACAGCTCATCGCGGTCCCCGAACGGCACGGCGAACCGATGATAGTGGTGCGACCGGCGCGACCACATGGCGTCCGCCAAGGTGACCGGGTCCACCGCCGGGTCCTCGACGAGCGGCAGTAGCTCCCGCGCCAGCACTCGGGCGCCGGTGTCATTGCGCCCGGAGACGGGCAGCACTTGAGCCGGCGCCACCCGGACGGCCGGCTGGGTGGGCTGCGGTGCCTCCACCAGAACCGCGTGCGCATTCGTGCCGCCATAGCCGAATCCATTCACCGACGCCGCCGCCGACGTGTACTGGCTGGGGAAGGGCTCGGCCTCGGTGATCACCCGCAGCCGATGCTCGGCGAACGGGATCTCTGGGTTCAATGCGTTCAAGCTCGCCTGCGGGGCCAGGCGGCGGTGATGCAGGGTGAGTGCCACCTTGATCAGGCTGGCCACGCCCGCCGCCGCTTCGAGGTGGCCGATGGAGTTCTTGATCGACCCGACGACCAGGTCGACGGTGCGGCCCTCGACGCGGCCCAGCGTCTCCCCGATGGCGGCCATCTCCAAGGGGTCGCCGACCGCGGTGCCGGTACCGTGCGCCTCGATGTAGCCGATCTGCTCCGGGCGCAGACCGGACTCGGCGGTCACCCGGCGGATGAGGTCGGCCTGCGCGTCGGGGTTGGGGACGGTGATGCCCGATGTGCGTCCGTCCTGGTTGACGCCGGTGGCCCGGACGACGGCATAGATGCGGTCATGGTCGCGTTGCGCGTCGGCGAGCGGCTTGAGCACGGTGACGCCGGCTCCTTCACCGCGGGCATAGCCGTCCGCCGCGGCGTCAAAGGTCTTGCAGTGGCCGTCCGGGGCGAGGAACCGGCCCTTGCACAGGCCGACGAAGGTCTCCGGAATGAGCATCGCGTTCACCCCGCCGGCCAGGGCTAGCTCGATCTCGCCGCGCGCGATCGCCTGGACGGCCTCGTGCAGCGCGACCAGGGAGGACGAACAGGCGGTGTCGATGGTCATGCTCGGCCCGCGCAGGTCGTAGACGAACGAGATCCGGTTGGACAGCATGGTGTAGGTGCTGGACATTGCGGTGTGCGAATCCGCCGTCCACCGGCCCAAGGCCCCTTGGCGCAGCACCATGTTGTCCGCATTCACGGCACCGACGTAGACGCCGACCTGCCTACCCGCGACCCGGCCGGACACCCCGGCGTCGTCCATCGCTTCCTGGGTGACCTCCAGCAGCAGCCGTTGCTGGGGGTCCATGATCGACGCTTCACGCGGCGAGATACCGAAGAACTCCGGGTCGAAGTCCCACAGCGAGCTCTGCAGGAAGCCGCCGCTGCGCGTGTACATCCGGCCCGGCATGTCCGGGTCGGGGTCGTAGAAACGGTCCAGGCTCCACCGGTCGGCGGGCACCTCGATGATGCCATCGCCACGGGCCAGCAAGAAGTCCCAGAGCCGATCGGGCCCAGACACACTGCCGGGAAGCCGGCACCCGATTCCGACGATCGCCACATCGACCATGCCGAAGTTCCCGCCTTCCTTCAGGCACAGCAAGTGCCCTCACAGGTGTCCCGTCGAACGACGGCATTCGACCTTGCTCGGCTGCCCGAGGCTCAACATCGAGGGAACCGGGCGCAAGCGTATCGGGCTATGGCCGCATACGTGACCGGAACCAGCGACGTACACAGCAGGTCAGCAGAAAATTGCCGTGTGCCACACAGGCGTCCCGTCGGCCCAAACCCAGCGGCCAGGCTTCCCGTCAGTTTGAATGGTCCTCAGCGGAACATGTACTGGCCAGTCGCCGCTTGATCGCACCTGACCCATGGATCCATAGGGGAAAGGACCTCGATGCCGACAATCCCCGGCTATCCGGACGACATCTTTACCGACGAAGTGCTGTTGGACCCGCATGAGCACTACCGAGCCTTGCGTGAGCTCGGCTCTGTCATCTGGCTCGAGGCCCATCAGATCTACGCGGTGCCCCGCTACGCCGAAGCCCGCACGGTACTGTCCGACGCCAAAACCTTCTGTTCCGGGCAGGGTGTCGGTCTGAACGAAGTCGCCAATAACTTCGGTGCCGGCCTCACCACGATGATGAGCGACGGCGAAAAGCACACCTACCTACGCGGCATCATGACGCACGGCTTCACGCCTCGCGCCTTGCGTAATATGCGCATCGACGTTGAAGCGCTCGCCACCAACCGAGTCGCAGAACTGGTGGAACAGGGCAGCTTCGATGCCGTCACCGATTTGGCCCGCGCGCTGCCGCTCGCGGTCGTACCCGACCTTCTCGGCTGGCCCGCGGGCCGTCGCCAGCAACTTCTCGAATGGGCTGCGGCGAGCTTCGATTTCCTGGGCCCCCCAAATGACCGCGCCACACGGGCCGCCGCGAAGACCCAGGTGATGATCGAATCGGCCGAGAAGATGATCAGATTCGCCGAGCAGGCTATCGCCGACGGCGAGTCTCTCCCGGGCAGCCTCGGGGCGGCCATGCACGAAGCCGACAAGCGCGGCCAGCTAGGGCCACAGCAAGTTCCGCTGTTGGTCTTTGACTACATCGGACCGTCCCTGGACACCACGATCAGCGCGATCGGCAGCGCGGTGTGGTTGCTTGGGACCCATCCCGATCAGTGGACGGCGCTGAAGGCTGACCCGAGCCTTATTCCGAGTGCTTTCAACGAAGTCGTGCGTCTGGAGTCGCCGGTCCGCCTGCTGAGCCGCGTTGCCAGCACCGCGACCAGCGTCGGCGGCTACGACCTCGACGCGGGTTCTCGGTTGATTGTGCTCTACGCGTCGGCGAACCGTGACGATCGGCATTTCGAGCGCCCTGACGCGTTCGACATCGCGCGGCGCAATGCCGGCGAGCACGTCGGCTTCGGCTACGGAATACACGCGTGCGCCGGACAAGGCCTTGCCCGGCTCTTGTCACATGCCGTACTGAAAGCCCTTATTACGCAGGTAGACACGATTGAACTCGGCGGGGCCGTCCGCGGACTGAACAACTTGATCAATGCCTTCGAGAGCCTGCCGGTGACCGTGCACGCGACACGTCCCCCATCGGCCGCAGTGGGGAGAAGAAGGAGCCATGGCGAGTAGGGAGTCGGACCAGCTGGCCAAGGTGTTCGCAGCCGCCCGCGAGCGGTACACCAACCAGACCTTGGGGCTGGACACGATCCGGGACATCTGCGACGCGATGGCCGGCAGGGTCGGCAAGGAGCCTGAGGGAGTCACATACGCCGAAGTCGATGCGGGCGGCGTCCCCGCGCTGTGGTGCATCCCGGCCGGGTGCGATGACGAAAGCGTCCTGCTGTGGAACCACGCGGGGGGAACGGTCGTGTTCTCGATGTACTCCGACCGCAAGGTCGCCGGCCACCTCGCCACGGCAGCGGGCATCCGTGCGCTGGCGCTGGATTTTCGGCGCTCACCGGAGAACAGGTTCCCCGCCCAGCAGGACGACGTCGAGGCGGCCTACCGTTGGCTGCTCTCCCAGGGGTATCGACCCGACAGAATCGCCGCCGGCGGCCACTCGGTGGGCGGCAACTTCGCGGTCAGCCTGGCCATCAGGTTGCGGGATCAAGGGATGCCGCTACCCGGGGCCATCTTGTCGGTCTCGGCCTGGTACGACATCGAACTCAAGAACCCGACGCTCAAGACCCATGCCCAAACCGACAAGGTGCTGTCTATCGCGTCGCTGTCGGTGTTCCGCGAAGGCTGGCTCGCCGGCACCGGCACCAAGCACAACGATCCGCGGGTGAACATGCTGTACGCCGACCTGGCCGGACTTCCTCCGATCAACATCTATTTCGGCGCCCACGAAGTGCTCGTCGGTGAGATCCGCGAGTTCGCCGAGCGCGCGAAGGCCGCGGGCGTCGATGCAAGCCTTCATGGCGTACCAGGGGGCCAGCATCTGTTCCTGCTGGGCGCGGGCCGGGTACCCGAAACCGATGCGGCGATCAGCGAGATGGGGGAATGGCTGCGCGCGAAACTCGAACGCAATGTTTGATCGAGCTCGTCTTTATCCAGCCTTGTGCAGCTAAGAGCGGTGGCGGAGGGATTTGAACCCCCGGACGGTTTTAGCCGTCTCTCGCTTTCAAGGCGAGTGCATTAGGCCGCTCTGCCACGCCACCGCTCATAAGGGTAAGCGGTAGTAGCGTGACCGGCATGCACGCCATCGTCGCTGAATCGTCCGATCAACTGCTGTGGCAAGAAGTACCCGGTGTGTCTGCCGGGCCGGGCGAGGTACTGATCAAAGTCGCCGCGGCCGGGGTCAACCGGGCCGACGTGCTGCAGGCCGCCGGTAACTATCCGCCACCGCCGGGTGCCAGCGAGATCCTCGGCATGGAGGTCGCCGGTGTCATCTCACAAGTCGGCTCAGGTGTCACCGGATGGTCTGTAGGACAAGAGGTTTGCGCTCTGCTGGCCGGCGGCGGATACGCCGAGTACGTCGCCGTTCCCGCTGGCCAGGTCATGCCGATTCCGCAAGGCGTCGACCTGGTCGACGCCGCCGGGTTACCGGAGGTGGCCTGCACGGTGTGGTCGAACCTGGTGATGACCGCCCACCTGAGCGGAGGCCAGCTGCTGCTGATGCACGGCGGGGCCAGCGGCATCGGAACCCACGCGATCCAGGTCGCACGTGCGTTGGGCGCCCGGGTGGCGGTGACCGCCGGATCGGCCGAGAAGCTGGAAACCTGTCGCGACTTGGGCGCGCAAATCACCATCAACTATCGCGACGAGGATTTCGTTGCGCGCCTGCGGGATGAGAGCGGCGGCGCCGACGTGATCTTCGACATCATGGGCGCCTCCTATCTGGACCGGAATATCGACGCCCTGGCTCCCGATGGACAGCTGATCATCATCGGCATGCAGGGCGGGGTGAAGGCCGAGCTCAACCTGGGCAAGCTGCTGGGCAAACGGGCGCGGGTCATCGGCACCACGCTGCGGGCCCGGCCAGTGAGCGGCCCGAATAGCAAAAGCGCCATCGTCGAGGCGGTGACGGCCTCGGTCTGGCCGATGATTGCCCACGGACGCGTCCGGCCGATCATCGGCGCGCGCATGCCTATCCAACAGGCGGCTGAAGCTCACCGGCAGTTGGTGGCGGGGAAGGTGCACGGAAAGATTGTGTTGACCGTGTAGCAACCCGCGAACGTAACGCTACTGCGAACTCGCGCTTGGATTTTCGCACTGACGTTACGCTCGCGGCCCGTAAAATGCGTCAGCCCAACGACGCCAACGCGCGCACCAGCTGGTCGACTTCGGCCATCGTCGAGTAGTGCGCCAGCCCGACGGTGACGGCGCCGCCGACGTCGTTGACGCCCAGCACGTCCAGCGCGCGTGAACTCTGGTCGGATATCGCCAGAATTCCGTTGTCCGCCAAGCGCTGCACCACCCGCTCGGCAGGCACCTGGTCGAGCGCGAAACTGACTACCGGAATCCGCGTCTCCGGACGCCCGATCAGCATCATCAACGGCAACGACCGTAACGACACCATCAAGTAGTCGAAGACCCTGTTCAGATATGAGGCGGCAGATTGCATCGACACCGACAGCCGTTCACGTCTGCTGCCGCGAGCCGATTCGTCAAGTGCCGCAAGGTATTCGATGCTGGCGACGACGCCGGCCAGCAGACCGAACTGGTGCAGACCAACCTCTAGGCGCCCCGGGCCGGTGGCATGGGGATCGGTCGAGACCGAGCCGAAGGTGTTTATCAGCGCCGGATCGCGAAACACGATCGCCCCGATCGGCGGACCGCCCCACGCATGAGCGTTCACCGCGACCACGTCGACGTCGGTCTCCTTGATATCGAGCAACCGGTAGGGCGCGGCAGCGGAATGATCGACTACCACCAACCCGCCGACGTCGTGGACCAGCTTGGTCATCGCGCGCAGATCGGTGACGGTGCCCAGCGTTCCCGACGCGGAGGTGACGGCCACCAGTCGGGTCGACTTGCCGATCAGGCTTTCCCACTGCCACGTCGGCAACTCACCGGTCTCGATGTCGACCTCGGCCCACTTCACCTTGGCGCCGTAGCGGTGCGCTGCCCGCAACCACGGGGCGATATTCGCCTCGTCGTCAAGGCGGCTGACGATCACCTCGTATCCCAAACCCGCACGCGATGACGACGCCTCGGCCAGCGACGACAACAGGACCGCGCGATCGGCGCCCAACACAACACCCGCCGGGTCAGCGTTGAACAGATCAGCCACGGCAGCCCGGGCCGCTTCCAGCACGGCGGCGCTGCGCTGTGCAGCCGGGTGGGCGCCCGCCGTGCTGGCGCTGGACCTACGAAAAGCCGTCGACACGGTCGTCGCAACGGAATCGGGAATCAGCATGCCGACCGGCGCGTCGAAATGCACCCATCCGTCACCCAGTGACGGATGCAGACCGCGCACCCGGGCGACGTCGTATGCCATGCCAGCCACCTTAGAGCTTCCGCCATTCCGCGAGAATTTCGCGACGGCAGCGGGTGCCGTAGACGTTCCAAACCGTTCCAGCCAGGTCCGGCTTCGCGAGCCAGGTCACCCGGCCAGCCATACTAGTCGAGTGGGTCTGGCCTTCGGAACGCTGATCGCACTGTTTTTGCTGATCGTGCCGGGGGCAATCGTCGGACGCATCGCTCAGCTAACTTGGCCGATCGCTATCGCGGCCGCCGCGGCGCTGACGTACGGCGTGGTTGCGCTGGCCATTATTCCGTTCGGCGCGCTCGGAATACCGTGGAACGGTTGGACGGCGCTGGCCGCACTACTCGCGGTGTGCGTGCTGATGATGGGTTTGCGGTTGGTGTTTGCCCGCTATCGCGACGCCGAGGCCGAAGCCCGAGCGGTCGGTGGTTGGCCGGCGGTTACGGTAGCGGCCGGGGTGTTGCTGGGCGGTCTGTTAGTCGGCTGGGCGGCATGGCGCGGCATCGTGCACTGGCAATCCATCCCCAGCACCTGGGACGCGGTTTGGCACGCCAACACGGTGCGCTTCATCCTCGACACCGGCCAGGCGTCGTCCACCCACATGGGTGAGCTTCGCAACGTCGAAACACACGCCGGGATGTATTACCCGTCAGTGTTCCACGCCCTGACGGCGGTGTTCTGCCAACTCACCGGGGCGGCACCCACCACGGGCTACACCTTGACATCGGTGGCGGCGTCGGTCTGGCTGTTTCCGTCCAGCGCGGCTGTGCTCACCTGGTTTCTAGTGCGCCCCGTCACGACAGAGTGGCGTGCGGCGGGGGCAACGGCCACCGCGGCGGCGCTGTCGGCATCGTTCACCTCTGTGCCCTACGTCGAATTCGGCGTCGCCGCGATGCCGAACCTCGCGGCCTACGGAGTCGCCATTCCGACTTTTGCGTTGATCGCCTCGACGCCGCGGCACCGCGACCGCATCCCGGTGGCCGTGCTGGCGCTGGAGGGCGTCTTCTCGGTCCACCTCACCGGCGGGTTCATCGTGATCCTCTTCCTGTTGGGGTGGTGGCTGCTCGATGCGCTGTGGCATCCGGTGCGTGGCAGGCTGGCCGACGCGCTGACCCTGACCGCCGTGGCGCTGCCGACCGGGCTGATCCTGGCTCCCCAGTTCCTCGGAGTGCTGAAACAGGCCGACATCATCGCCGGGCACGCATTCCCCAGCTTCAAGAGCGTGAAGCAGGGCGTCATCGATGCGCTCCTCCTGCACACCCGCCACCTCAACGACTTCCCGATCCAATACGGCCTCGTCGTGCTGTCCGGCATCGGCATGGCGATCTTCCTGTACAAGAAAATCTGGTGGCCGCCAGCACTCTGGCTGGTGCTGACCGTCGCGACCATTTACTCGGGGGCGCCGTTTCGCAACCCGTTGGGCGCCGCCATCGAAAAGTTCAGCCAGTTCTTCTACAACGATCCCCGCCGGCTTGCGGCGGTGGTGACGATGCTGGTGACGCCGATGGCGGGCATCGCGCTGTTCGCGGCGGTCGTGCTGCTGATGGCCCGCGCCAAGCGCCTCGCCGATCGGTTCCGGCCGCTGCCCACACCGGTGTGGGTCTCGGCGACGGCGGTGGTGCTGGTGGTGGCCACCGTGCTCACCGGCCGGCACTACTTGTATCGGCATCTGGTCCTGTTTGGCGACAAATACGACTCGGTGATGATCGACCAGAAGGACCTCGACGCCATGGCCTATCTGGCGACCCTGCCCGGGGCGCGCGACACCATCATCGGCGACTCGAATGTCGATGGCACCGCGTGGATGTACGCGGTGGCCGACCTGCACCCGCTGTGGACCCACTACGACTACCCACAGCAGACGGGCCCCGGCTATTTCCGCTACATCTTCTGGTCCCGTGCCAACACCGGCAATCCGTGGGTGGTCGAAGCGGTCCGAGTGCTCAACATCCGCTACATCCTTACCAGCGAGCCGACGGTTCGCGGGTTCAAGGAGCCTGAAGGGATAAGGTCACTGGAGAAATCGAAGTCGTGGGCGAAGATCTACGACAACGGTGGGGCCCAGATCTGGGAATGGCGCGGAAAGGCCACAGCAACACACCCTTAGAAGGTCGTATCAAGCATTAAGGATGGTGACTGGATTGAGTACCGGCAACGACGACGACGGCATCGAGATCATCGGCGGCATCGATCCGAGGATCATGGCAGTCGGCGACGCGGGACGCGACGATGACTCCGACGAACGTTCCCTGACCGACCTGGTCGAGCAGCCCGCCAAGGTGATGCGAATCGGCACCATGATCAAGCAGCTGCTCGAAGAAGTGCGCGCAGCGCCGCTCGACGAAGCCAGCCGCAACCGGCTGCGCGAGATTCACGCCACCAGCATCCGAGAGCTCGAAGACGGCCTGGCACCCGAACTGCGCGAGGAACTCGACAGGCTCACGCTGCCGTTCAACGAGGAAGCCGCCCCGTCGGATGCCGAGTTACGCATCGCCCAGGCTCAGCTGGTCGGCTGGCTGGAAGGGTTGTTCCACGGCATCCAGACCGCGCTGTTCGCTCAGCAGATTTCCGCCCGCACGCAGCTGGAGCAGATGCGCCAGGGCGCGTTGCCGCCGGGAATGGGCCAACGGCCCGGACATTCGGGCACCGGACAGTACTTGTAAGCAGACAACGGTGGCCGCTCCGCACATCGAGACGCGCGACGCGTGGGTGGAATTCCCCATCTTCGACGCCAAGACGCGTTCGTTGAAGAAAACCGTTTTGGGTAAGGCGGGCGGCACAATCGGGCGCAACAACTCCAACGTGGTCGTCATTGAGGCGTTGCGAGACATCACCATGTCGCTGAACCTGGGCGACCGGGTCGGTCTGGTCGGTCACAACGGAGCCGGGAAATCGACTCTGCTGCGCGTTCTTTCGGGCATCTACGAGCCCACCCGGGGCTGGGCTAAGGTCACCGGCCGAGTGGCTCCGGTCTTCGATCTCGGGGTCGGCATGGACCCCGAGATCTCCGGCTACGAGAACATCATCATCCGCGGCCTGTTCCTGGGGCAGACCCGAAAGCAGATGCAGGGCAAGGTGGACGAGATCGCCGAGTTCACCGAACTCGGCGACTACCTGTCGATGCCGCTGCGCACCTATTCCACCGGGATGCGAGTGCGGCTGGCGATGGGGGTGGTCACCAGCATCGACCCCGAGATTCTGTTGCTCGACGAAGGCATCGGCGCCGTGGACGCCGACTTCCTCAAGAAGGCCCAGTCCCGGCTGCAGAGCCTGGTGGAGCGCTCCGGAATCCTGGTATTTGCAAGCCATTCCAACGAATTCCTGGCGCGGCTGTGCAAGACCGCGATGTGGATCGACCACGGAGTCATCAAGCTTCGCGGCAGCATCGAAGACGTGGTCCGCGCCTACGAGGGTGAGGACGCCGCCCGGCATGTGCGCGAAGTGCTGGCCGAGACCGTCGCCGACCAGCCCCTCGTGCAAAAAGCTTCCGGGAATTCCACGGATGAGTGAATCCGTCTTCGCTGTGGTGGTCACCCACAGGCGCCCGGACGAGCTGGCCAAGTCGCTGGATGCGCTGACCACGCAGACCCGCTTGCCTGATCACCTGATCGTGGTCGACAACGATGGTTCCAGCGGCAGTCGGGTTCGCGATCTGGTCGACAGCCAGCCGATTTCGACCACGTACTTGGGTTCGCGCCGAAACCTCGGCGGGGCAGGCGGTTTCGCGCTGGGCATATTGCACGCGTTGTCGCAGGGCGCCGATTGGGTGTGGCTGGCTGACGACGACGGTCGTCCGCAGGATACCCGGGTGCTGGCAGCCCTGATGGCATGCGCCGAGAAGTACGGCCTGGCCGAGGTATCGCCGATGGTGTGCAATATGGACGATCCGCGGCGGCTGGCGTTTCCGCTACGGCGTGGCGTGGTATGGCGCAGGCGCGCAAGCGAATTGCGTACCGAAGAGGGCCAGGATCTACTGCGTGGGATCGCGTCGCTGTTCAATGGCGCGCTGTTCCGGGCATCAACCCTGGAATCCATCGGCGTCCCCGATCTGCGGCTGTTCATCCGTGGCGACGAGGTAGAGATCCACCGGCGTCTGGTCCGGTCCGGCCTGCCGTTTGGAACCTGCCTTGACGCGGTTTACCTGCATCCGTGCGGATCCGATGAGTTCAAGCCGATCCTGGGCGGCCGGATGCATACCCAATATCCCGACGACCCGGCCAAGCGGTTTTTCACCTACCGCAATCGCGGCTACGTATTGTCGCAACCGGGTCTGCGCAAGCTGCTGCCCCAGGAGTGGGTTAGGTTCGGCTGGTTCTTCCTGGTGACCCGCCGCGATCCCAAGGGCCTGCTGGAGTGGATCCGGTTGCGCCGCTTGGGACGTCGCGAGATATTCGGCAAGCCTGAGGCGGGAGGATCCTCATGACGTTCATCGACGCGGCGGCCCAGTCGCGGACGTTTACCCGGGCCCGCGGCGATCTGGTCGACGGCTTCCGCCGCCACGAGCTGTGGCTGCACCTAGGCTGGCAAGACATCAAGCAGCGCTACCGCCGCTCGGTGCTGGGCCCGTTCTGGATCACCATCGCCACCGGTACCACCGCCGTCGCGATGGGCGGCCTGTATTCGAAGCTGTTTCACCTGGAACTGTCGGTGCACCTGCCGTATGTCACACTCGGGCTGATCATTTGGAACCTGATCAACGCCGCCATCCTGGAGGGCGCCGACGTTTTCGTCGCCAACGAGGGACTGATCAAACAATTGCCGACGCCACTTTCCGTGCACGTCTACCGGCTGGTGTGGCGGCAGATGATCTTGTTCGCACACAACATCGTCATCTATCTCGTCGTCGCGATCATCTTCCCCAAGCCGTGGTCGTGGGCCGACCTGTCGGTGTTTCCGGCGCTGGCGCTGATCGTCCTCAATGCCATATGGGTGTCACTGTGTTTCGGCATCCTGGCAACCCGCTACCGCGATATCGGCCCCCTGCTGTTTTCCGTCGTGCAGTTGCTGTTCTTCATGACGCCGATCATCTGGAACGACGACACGTTGCGGCAACAGGGCGCCGGACGCTGGGCGAGCATCGTCGAACTCAACCCGCTGCTGCACTATCTCGACATCGTGCGGGCACCGCTGCTGGGCGCTCACCAGGAGCTGCGGCACTGGATGGTGGTGGTAGTGCTGACAGCCGTCGGCTGGGTGCTGGCGGCCTTCGCGATGCGGCAATACCGCGCCCGGGTCCCGTATTGGGTGTAGCCAATTGCCGTTGAGCGGGTGTCGAGGGTACTAGCCCGTTTCTTCGGTGACGATCATTCGGTCGTCGCTGGTGGCCCACGACTTGGTGAAGAGCGCGATGGACACCGTCTCGTCCTTGCCGCCAGGCGTGCCGCTGGGGGTCGATGACCTCGATCTCGGCGTCAACTCTGGATCGTTCGGGTGACCGCGCAGCACGCGCACACCGAGATCGCGGTTGCCGCAAACTGGCGCGATTTACTCGGCGAGGCACAGCCCGACGTGGCCGACGATTTTCTTCGCCGTCGGCCGAACGCTTGATGGGTGTCTGAATCGAGGTGACCACCGTGCTTGAGGTGCGAACAATCCGCGGCATCGCGGCCACCGTGGACACAGCCGCCGCCGAGAGACATCATTCGGTGCACGCCGAGTCACTGAGCAAAGACGACGAAGCTCAACACCGGACCCGGCCGATGGGGGATTATGCGATCGTGAGCGACGTCTCGGTGATCGGTTGCGTCGGGACGTTGATCGTCGCGACCCGCGGTAACCGCGGCGCCGGCGAGGTCTTGCTAACCGTGCGGGGGGCCAGGGAAGCGTTCCTCGCATGGTCCGACGACCCCTTGCCGAAAGGCACCAAGGTGCTAGTGGTTGAGGTTCGGGGCGCACGGGCGGTGGTCGTCGAGCCCTGGAAGGACCTTCTTTGATCTCGCTTTAGAACCGAAATTCCCTGATACGCCACAACGGAACTTTAAGGAGTCCAACAATGCTCGGTTATAAGGTGCCCGCTCCGGACCAGGCGATGCTGATCTCCGGCGGTCGGGCCAAGAGCAACGCCCCGTTCCGCGTCGTGACCGGCCACGGCGCCTTCATCATGCCGGTCTTCCGCAAGGTCCGGTTCCTGACGCTGGCCATGTGCGAAGCCGAGGTCGCCGAAAAATGCGTCACCCAGCAGGGCATCACCCTTAACGTCCGGTCGGTGATCGCCTTCAAGGTCGGCAATGACACCGAGAGCATCATCAGCGCTGCGCAGCGATTCCTGTCAGACCAGGATCAGATGGCCGTGCTCACCGGCCGGATCTTCGCCGGTCACTTGCGCTCGATCATCGGCTCGATGACCGTGGAGCAGATCATCCGAGAACGTCAGAAGCTGGCCACCGAGGTACTCGACGGCTCCAAGGAGGAGATGGCCCGGATCGGCCTCACTGTCGACGCCCTGCAGATCCAATCCATCGACGACGACGGGCTCGGCTATATCAACGCGATGTCGGCACCGCACAATGCGGCCATCCAGCAGCAGGCGCAGATCGCTCAGGCGCAGGCGAATCAAGCCGCTGCCGAAGCCGAGCAGGAGTCACAGCGCAACCAGGCCGAATTCGCCCGTGAGACCGCGATCGTCAAAGCTCAATACAAGGCCGAGGTCGATAAGGCCCAGGCCCAGGCCGCCCAGGCCGGCCCCCTGGCCGAAGCCCAGGCTCAGCGCGAGGTGCTGGCGATGCGCACCGAATTGGCCGAGCGTGCCGCTGAGCTGCGCCAACAGGAGCTAGTCGCCGAGGTGGTCAAACCGGCGACAGCGGAAGCCGAACGCGTCCGGATCTTGGCCGTCGCTGACGCGGAGAAGATGAAGATCCAGGCCGAGGCGGCGGCGTCGCACAACCGGGTGGCGCTGGACAGGATGCTGATCGACCAGCTACCTCAAATCGTCGAAAAGGCCGCTCTTGGGCTGTCGAACGCAAATATCACGGTGCTCAATGGGGCGGATGGGCTCGGCCAGGTGGCAGCCGGGCTGGTCTCGCAGGGCGTGGCCATCTTCGACGCGCTGCGTGGCGGGGTCATCGCCTATGACGACGACGAGGACGGCGCGCGGTTCGCCGGGCACCCGAAAGATGCTTCGTGACAACGCGACTCGCGTGGTAAGTCAACGGTTCGCCCCGAGGGTGCCGCCGCCGCCGACCGGGCGCCAGGCCGATCGGCGAGCAAACGAAGATAGAAACCCGCGCCGAGCGGGTATCCCGTTAGGTCACCGGCTGAAAATGCTTGTCGGATACTGGTGACGGGCGCCTGCCGATGGTGTATCACTGATAAACCAAGCTTCGCGGCGTATCAGTAATCGGCAAACGACAAAAAGACCATAGGGCGGCGGACGTGAGCGACGAAGTCCAATCAGTGGCGGATGCGGCGCGGGATCGGCTCGCCGCGGAACTGGCTCGGCTGCGGCAGCGGCGCGATCGCCTGGAGGTCGAGGTCAAAGCCGACCGCGGCATGATCGGCGACCACGGAGACGCGGCCGAGGCGATACAGCGAGCCGACGAACTAGCCGTTCTCGGCGAACGGATCAATGAACTGGACCGGATGTTGCGCACCGGACCTCCGCGCACCGACCTATCGGAAGCGCTGCCCGGCGGGACCGAGGTGACCTTGCGATTTCCCGACGGAGAAGTCGTCACGATGCACGTGATCTCCGTCGTCGAGGAAACCCCGGTCGGCCGCGAAGCCGAGACGTTGACCGCTCGCAGTCCGCTGGCGAAGGCCCTGGCCGGGCATCAACCGGGCGACACGGTGACCTATTCCACACCGCAAGGGGAAAATCAGGTCGAGTTGCTTGCGGTGAAGTTGCCCACCTAACGCTGCGCCGGGCCCCGTTAGACTTCAACCCCGATGGCCCCCACAAACTCCGAGGCTGCGCCGCCACACCCACACTTGAATCTGACAACTCAGGTGTGGCGCTTCATTGTTACCGGCGGTCTGGCCGCCGTCGTCGACTTCGGCCTCTACGTGACGCTGTACAGGGTGGTGGGCTTACAGGTCGACCTGTCGAAAGCCACCAGCTTCGTCGTTGGCACCATCACCGCGTACCTGATCAACCGCCGATGGACATTTCAGGCCTCGCCAAGCACCGCCCGGTTCGTCGCCGTCATGGTTCTTTACGGGATCACCTTCGCCGTGCAAGTCGGACTCAATCACCTCTGTCTTGCGCTCTTGCATTATCGGGAGTGGGCCATACTTGTCGCGTTCGTGATCGCGCAGGGTACCGCCACGGTTATCAATTTCATCGTGCAGCGAGCCGTGATCTTCCGGATCCGCTGACCCGAGCGGCCAGGCGGTACCCTCTTTGACGATGTTGAGCGCGGAAGTTTCCACCACCACCACCCGGCTGACCGGGTGGGGCCGCACCGCACCCTCGGTGGCACAGGTGCTCCGCACCCCCGATCCCGAGGTGATCGCCAAGGCAGTTGCGCAGGTCGCCGACGCCGGCGGCTTATCAAACGGGCGAGGCGTCATCGCCCGCGGGCTGGGACGTTCCTACGGCGACAATGCACAAAACGGCGGCGGGCTGGTTATCGACATGACCGCGCTGAACAACATCCAGTCCATCAGCGCCGACACCAAGCTGGCCCACGTCGATGCCGGAGTCAACCTCGACCAGCTGATGAAGGCGGCTTTGCCGTTCGGGCTGTGGGTCCCGGTGCTGCCGGGAACCCGGCAGGTCACCATTGGCGGGGCAATCGCTTCCGACATCCACGGGAAGAACCACCACAGCGCGGGCAGCTTCGGCAACCATGTGCGCTCGATCCAGCTGTTGACCGCCGACGGGCAGATCCGAACCATCACGCCGGATGGCGAGGACGCCGAGCTTTTCTGGGCGACCGTCGGCGGAAATGGCCTCACCGGGATCATGCTTCGGGCGACCATCGAGATGACCCCCACCGAGACGGCATATTTCATCGCCGACGGCGACGTCACCAGAAGCCTTGAAGAGACCATCGCGTTCCACAGCGACGGCAGCGAAGCCAACTACACGTATTCCAGCGCCTGGTTCGATGCGATCAGCGCACCACCCAAGTTAGGCCGAGCAGTGATATCGAGGGGATCGCTGGCGACGCTGGACCAACTGCCTGAGAAGCTGCGCAAGAATCCGCTGAAATTCGATGCGCCGCAGTACTTCACGACACCCGACATCTTCCCGAGCGGCCTCGGTAACAAGTTGATCTTCGGCGCGGCGAC
>DATMMZ010000236.1:0-4685 GCA_035569455.1 Mycobacterium sp.
GGGATCGATTCGCGTCGTTGATCTGTCAGCGGGAATCGACAAGGAACTGATCAAGTTAGAGGGCACGGTCAACGGGATCGCAATCGTCGAGATGTCCTAAGAGTTCTCTGCCCGCACCTTCCGGCTGCCATTTCGCGCCATCCGGCGGAATATGCTCGCATGAGGCACTGCCAGCGCCAGAAGCAGCTGTTCACCGCGGCTGGGAGTCCACGAGCATTCTCCTGCGTCTGTCTGGCGCGTTCAGTGTCCAGACATCCCGCCGTCAACCGGAAGGGTGATGCCGGTGATATAGGACGACGCGTCGCTGGCGAGGAAGATGACCGCGGCGTCGAGTTCGTGCTGCCGGCCGAGTCGCTTGAGGGTGGATGTCTGGTCGACGAACTCGTTCAGCATGTCTCCCGGTATTGCGGCTGTCATTTCGCTCTCAAAGTAGCCCGGCGCAATCGCGTTGACCCGGATTCCCTTTCGGCCCGACCATTGTTGGGACAGGTCGCGGGTCAGCCCCATGACGGCGGCCTTGCTGGCCGAGTAGGCAGCCTGCGGCGCATACGATTTGATCAGGCCGAGCACGCTCGCGATGTTGACGACGCTCGAGCCGGGTTCCATGACGCGGGCAGCCGCCTGGGCCATCCAGTAGGTGCCCAGCAGGTTGACGTCGACGACGTTGCGGAACTGCTCTGGCGTTTCCCGTAGCGCCGGAACGGCGGTGCCGACCCCGGCGTTGTTGACCAGGATGTCGAGTCGGCCGAACTCCGACATCGCCAACCCAGCGAGCGCAGTACATGCCACCGGATCGGTGACATCGGTACGCCGAGTGCGCACCATTTGCCCGCTCGGATCGAGTGCAGTTGCAAGCGAACGAAGTTGATCTTCGCGGCGTGCGCCCAAGACGACCGAGGCGCCGGCGTCGAGAAGCGCGCGGGCGAATCCTTGTCCCAGTCCGGAGCTCGCGCCGGTGACGATGGCGACGCGGCCATCCAACTTGAATCGATCGATGATCGTGCTCATCACGCTACCTCCAAGGCATCCAGGCCAGCTCCGGCGAGCCGGACGACCTCGGCGTCGACGTTGCCGAAATCTTGCCCGGCCATCATCCCGAGGGCAGAGCGTTTAGTGACGCCCTGGATAATGACGGCGAACTTGAATCGCGCGAACGCCTCGTAGAACGGCACCGTCGAGACGTCGATTCCCGTTCGTTGGGCGTAGCGGGCAAGTAGGTACGAACGCGGTGGAAATCCGTCCGACGAGGTAATGTTCGGCACCAGCGGAATCGCGGGTTCGCCTTTTTGCGCCCAATAGAACAGCAGCAGGCCCAGGTCGGCCAGCGGATCACCGATGGTGGAGAGCTCCCAGTCGAGCACGGCTGCGACGCGACCCGGATCGGCGGAATCCATGAGGCAGTTGTCGAGCCGGAAGTCGCCGTGCACGATCGCCGGCGGCGGGCTGGCCGGCAGGTTCGCCTCCAGGGCGGCGGCCAGTGCATCCAGTTCCGGGACGTCTCGCGACCTGGTGGCTTCCGACTGCCCCTTCCACCGCCGGACCTGCCTGGCGAGGAATCCCTCCGGTCGACCGAAATCCTCCAGCCCGACCGAGGCGGGTTCGATGCCGTGCAGCTCGACGAGCGTGTCAACAAGTGCATGGGCGATCTTGCGCCGATCCTCCGGCGTCTCCGCATAGCCCGGTGGCATGGCGTCGCGGATGACATGACCGTTCACTTTCTCCATCACATAAAACGGCGTTTCCAGGGTCTGCGCCGACGACTCCACAAAGACGATCGATGCGACCGGTACCCGGGTGGTGGCCAGTGCGCGCTGCACACGCGCCTCGCGGGCCATATCGTGCGCACTTGGCAACAACTTTCCTACCGGCGGCCGGCGAAGGATCAAATCCCCTGCCGCAGAGCGTAGTTCGAAGGTCAGATTGGACTTTCCCCCGGCGATCAGCTGGGCCTCGAAGGTGCGCCAGCCTTCGTCGGCGGTGGCCGCGGCGAGCACCGGACCCAGGCGGGTTGGATGCAGCAGCGATTCGACGTCGGTCAACAATTGCTGCGTCCTCGTAACTCGCGGCGCAGGATTTTTCCGGCGACGTTCTTGGGGATCTCGTCAACGAATTCGACCAGCCTCGGGTACTTGTAGGCCGCCATCTGAGACCTGGCGAATTCGATGAGTTCATCGCCCGTGACGGCGGCGTCCGGCTTCAGCGAAACGAACGCTTTCACCGTCTCGCCCCGGTATGGGTCGGCCACCCCGACCACCGCCACCTCCCGCACCGCCGGGTGGCCGTAGAGGACATCCTCCACTTCGCGGGGCCACACCTTATAACCGGAGGCGCTGATCATGTCTTTCTTTCGGTCAACGAGATAGAACCAGCCGTCGGCATCCATCAACCCGACGTCACCGGTGCGCAATTCGCCATCGACGAGCGCTTCGGCAGTTTCCTCCGGCTTGTTCCAGTAGCCCGGCCCAAGCTGCGGACCGGCGACGGCCAGCTCGCCGACCTCACCGACCGGGACCGCGGCACCGTCGTCGTCGATAACACGGACGACTGTGGAAAAAACCGGCATCCCGATCGACAACGCGCCCGAACTCGCGTCGACTGGCGCCCGCGCGCCGGGTGGCACAAGATGGGTGATCGAGGTGCTTTCGGTCAGCCCGTACGCGTTGTGCACGTAACAGCCGAGCTGTCGCTCGATCGCCTCGGCGACCGTCGGCGGAACCGCCGCACCCCCCGAGTAGACCGCGCGCAGCGACCGGAAGTCGTCCCGGGAAGCTCCGGGCGCGGCGGCAAGCGCGCTTAGCGCGGTGATCGCACCGATGGTGAATGTCGGTCGTTGCTCCCGGATCGCGTCCAGCATCACCCCTGGCTGGAATCTGTGGGCCAGCACCAAGGGCGCACCGAGCAGCAGTGACACCGCAAGGTGACCCACCAGGCCGGTGACGTGGAACAGCGGCGCGATCCCCAGAATCGTGTCGTCGCGGGTCAGACCGATCCAGTCCCGGTACACCTGAGCGTTGAAGACCAGGTTGCGGTGCGAGTTGACCGCGCCCTTCGGCTTTCCCGTCGTGCCGGAGGTGTAGATCAGCACCGCGGGGTCGGCGGCGCTCAGGCCGGGCGACGGCAGTGTGCGCCCCGTGTTGTCGGCGATGATCTCGCGCAGGTCCAGAGTGCCATCTGGATGCGGGCGCCTCGTTCCGCTGAACAGCCGCGGATCGTTGCGGGTCTGCCAGTCCTGCGCCGAGGTGGTGATCACCGTGCGGATATCGGTCGGCACGGTCGCGATGACCTCGCGGGCCACGTCTTCATATAGATCGTCGAGCACCACCATCGCGGCCGCGCCGGAATCGGCGAGGAGATGGGTCAGCTCACGTGCGCGGTTCATCGGGTTGACGGCGACCGCAGCGCCGCCAGCCTTCCACGCAGCGATCATGCCGATCACATAGGCCGGATTGTTCTGGGTAAAGAGCGCCAGCCGGTCACCGGGGGTGAAACCTCCGTTGACCAACGTGGCCGCAAGTGCGGTTGCCGCGTTGTCCACGTCGCGCAGTGTGAGTGTTGCGTCGAAGTACTGGATCAGCGGGCCTTCCGGTGCCTCGTCGCGAGATGCCTCGAACATCGCTAGTGCGGTGTCGAATTCGGGGGTGATATCGGTTGGGCTGCCCGCCGGATACAACGCGAGCCAGGGCCTGTCGGTGTAGGTGTTCATGTGAGCGCAATCGGCTTGACGGGCGAGCCGCTCGCAAGGTGAATTTTCACGGTTCGCTGGACGTATTCGGACCAAACAGTGCGCGGCACGGTCATTGTTGGGCGCCGTTTCTCGCCTTGAGCCAGTCGATGATCCCGGGGCCCAGAACGCGCTGCGCCTTGCCCCCGACAAACGTACCGATGTGGCCCCCTGGCACACCCAGCTCGGTGTAGTCCGAGGTGCCCAGCCTCGGCCCGACCCCACGGGTGGTCGAGTTCGGGACGACCACGTCGCCCTCGGCGTACACGTTCAGCACCGGCATGGTGATGTTGCGCAGATCCACGGTTCGCCCGCCCAGCACCAGCTCGTTCTTGACGAGCTTGTTGTCCTGGTACAGGTCCTTGACCCACTGCCGGGCGACCTCGCCCGGCGTCGAGGGCCGATCGGCAAGCCAGCGCTCCATGTGCAGGAAGTTCAACAGCTTGCGGTCGTCATCGAGAATGGAGAGCAGGTCGACGGTGTACTTGTCGACGTTGGCCACCGGATCCATCATCAGGAAGCTCAGCCCTACCGAGTCCCCAGCAACGTTGCCGTGCGCGGCAATGTAGCGGTCGATGTCCTCGCCGGTAAGGCCCCGCGCCCACAGATTCATGTACGCGGTGCCCGGTTGCGGGCAGCCGGCGTCGCCGTGGAAGTCGAGCGGCGTGATCGCCAGGGTCAGGGTGCGCAGCTTGTCTGGAAAGAGGGCGGCGTAGCAGGTCGAAAACACCCCGCCCTGGCAGATACCGAGCAAATTGATCGCGTCGATGCCTTCGCGCCTACGGATAACGTCGACGCAGTCGTCAAGGTAGCCCGACACATAATCGTCGATACTCGTCCAGCGATGTGCGCGCGTCGGTAGGCCCCAGTCCACCACGTACACCGTCAGCCCCGCGTCGAGAAGCTTGCGGACGAAGGAACGATCCTGCTCCAGATCGATCATCTGGTAGCGCCCGACAAGCGC
>DATMMZ010000237.1:0-2247 GCA_035569455.1 Mycobacterium sp.
GTCTCGGCGTTCGCGCACAACGGCACTGGGCCGGTGTTCGCCGGCGCGCTGTTCCCGTTCCTGTTCATCACAATCGCTTGCGGCGCGCTTTCGGGCTTCCATTCGCTGATCTCCTCCGGCACCACCCCGAAAATGCTGGAAAAGCAAAGCCAGATGCGGTTGATCGGCTACGGCGGCATGCTCACCGAATCGTTCGTCGGCATCATGGCACTGGTCACCGCCGCCATCCTCAACCAGCACCTGTATTTCGTGCTGAACGCCCCGGAAGGAAAGACCGGCGCCACGGCGGAGTCCGCGGCGGCCTATGTGAACACGCTTCCGCTCGGCGGAGATCCGATCACCGCGGGACAGGTCAAACAGGCCGCGGCCGCCGTCGGTGAGACGTCGATAGTGTCCCGCACCGGTGGTGCTCCGACGCTGGCGATCGGGATGTCGGACGTGCTGCACCGCGCGTTCGGCGGCCCTGCGCTGCAGGCGTTCTGGTACCACTTCGCGATCATGTTCGAAGCGCTGTTCATTCTGACCACGGTGGACGCCGGCACCCGTGTTGCGCGGTTCATGCTGTCCGACGCGCTCGGCAACCTCGGCGGCCCGTTGCGCAAGTTCCGCAACCCCAGCTGGCGGCCGGGCGCCTGGGCGTGCAGCCTGGTCGTGGTCGTGCTGTGGGGCAGCGTGCTTCTGATGGGCGTCACCGATCCCCTCGGCGGCATCAATACGCTGTTCCCGTTGTTCGGCATCGCCAACCAGTTGCTCGCCGCGATCGCTTTGACCCTCGTCTCGGTGGTCCTGGTCAAGAAGGGCTACCTGAAGTGGCTGTGGATACCGGCCGTTCCACTGCTGTGGGATCTCACGGTGACGCTGACGGCGTCGTGGCAGAAGATCTTCTCCGCGGATCCCGCCGTCGGCTACTGGTCGCTGCATCTTCAATGCCAACAGGCTCTGGATGCCGGGAAGACGAGGTGCAGCAGCGCGAAGAACGTCGATCAGGTCCACGACGTGATCCGCAATACTTTCATCCAGGGCACGCTGTCGATCGTGTTCGCGGTTCTGGTCGTCATCGTCTTCGTGACCGGCGTGATCATGGCGCTGCGGGTGATCCGCGGCGGCGGCACCCCGTTGACAGAAGACGAACCGGTGCCGTCGCGACTCTTCGCGCCTTCGGGGCTGATTCCCACGGGGAAAGAACGGGAGGTGCAACGGCAATGGGACGCGCAGGCCAAATCGCCCGCCAAGTCCGTTGGTACTGGGGCACGTTGATGGGCGACACGCACTACCAGCGATACGTCGAGTTCCGTCGTCGCGTTCACCCCGGCGAACCGGTTCCGACCGAACGCGAGTATTGGAAGATGCGTCACGCGGCCACGGAGAACCACCCCGGCGCGGGCTGCTGCTAGCCCGTCCAGACAGGGTTGTGACCTGGCCGTAGCCGTCCTCACAGCAAATGCCAAGGGCGATGCTCCAGCATAGTGCCGTGACGCCGACGTGGACGATCGCCGCGACTTTGCTCGCCGACGCACCCGCTGCGCCCGCTGCACCCTATCGTCATGGGGTTTCGCTCCTCCACGGATGGTTGCCCGGACTGATCGAGGCCGTAGCCGTCACCGTCCTGCTGCTGGCGATCGGCTGGCGATCGCGCAGGTGGCGATTGGTGTGGATGCCGGTGACGCTGCTCGTGGGCGTCGCCGCGGCCGGCTGGGCGCACTGGTATGTCGACCTGGAAGGGATGACGGATGATCCCGCGCCCCGGGCACTGTGGATATGGGTCGGGCTCTCGGGCCTGGCTCTCGCGGTCGTGCTCGTCGGCTGGAACAGCGCGCGATGGTGGCGACGGGTGGCGTCATTCGTCGCGGTGCCGCTGTGTGCGCTTAGCGCCGGGGTGGCGCTGAATCAATGGGTCGGCTATTTCCCGACGGTGCAAACCGCCTGGAACCAACTCACCGCGGGCCCGTTGCCGGACGAAACCGACGTGGCGACCGTGACCGCGATGCAGCAGAACCACACCGTGCCGACCCATGGCGCAGTCGTGCCTGTGACTATCCCGAGCGACGCCTCCCACTTCAAGCACCGTACGGAGCTGGTGTACTTGCCGCCTGCGTGGTTCGCCACTAACCCGCCACCGAAATTGCCCACCGTGATGATGATCGCCGGCGAGTTCAACACACCTGCCGACTGGTTGCGCACCGGCAGCGCTGCGAAGACGATGGACGACTTCGCCCGCGCGCACGGCGGCAACGCACCCGTGCTCGT